>CAKUOX010000041.1 GCA_934670175.1 uncultured Clostridia bacterium
CCGCGCACGTCGCAAAGCGTCGCCGCGTCCTGCCGGCCGCCGAACCAGCCGCGCACGCTGCCCACGGCAAACAGACCCGCCGCCGCGACGAGCAGAATGACCGCGACCATGATGATATTCGCAATGCGGCGCTTCTTTTTCATAAATGTTTCTCCTTGATTCGCGTTTTACTGCGCTGCATCCAGCGCATCGGTCATATCGTAGAGCCGCGTCTTGCCCGAAAGCAGCCGGTCGTAGGCCGTCAGCGCATAATACGCCTGCTCGGTCGCCATGCCGTCCCGGTCGTGATCGAGCAGATGCCTGAAGCCGCCGCCCTCGACGAAGTATTCCATCAGCGCATCCACGGCGGAGCTGCCGTTTTTAATGAAGCGCTCGTCGGCCTCCGGATCGACGCCCAGCGCGCACAGTGCGGTGAGCACCTGCGAAATCGATTCGCTGGTGGGCACGATGCTGCCGTTGCCGTCGAAGGTGCCGAAGCTGCCGTCGTCAAACTGCATCTCGGACAGGCGCGCAAGCGCCGCATCCACCGCCGGATTCACGTCCACGGCGAAGGTCTGCGTCTCACCCTCATGCACATAGTAGGGCGCGAGCAACTGCAGCGCCATGCCGGTCATATCCGAATCGGCGGCGTTTCCGGCAAACGCCCAGCCGCCGTCCTCAAGCTGCATGTTCAGCACCGCCTGAACCAGCATTTCGCGAATGTAGTTCGCGTCGTCCGGAACCTCGTAATTACCGCAATCCAGCGCGATCAGCGCCCAGATCGGGCCGTTGTTGCCCTGCTTGGCCAGAAAATTCATATCGTTCAGGCCGCTGAGCAGATTCACGCCGCCCACGTTCGTCACATCCGCGCCGATGGCCGTCAGCGCCAGGATCATGCGCGAATTCTCGGTGGACTTGGCGCGATGCAGCCTGCCGTTCTCATCCGCATTTTCGCGCACATAGGCCTCTGCATTGGCATAGTAGCCCTCGGGCACCTGCCGCCCGCTGCGCGCGAGGCCGATGACCATCCATTCGCCGCCGACCGAGCCCACCTGCGGCGTACCCAGCGTTTCAAGATAATCGCCGGTCGCCTGATAAGCGGCGCGCACATCATCGGGCATTTCGCCCTGCGCCAGGGCGCTCCCAAGGCACAGGATTGCTGCAAGCAGCAGCGCCAGAACTGACCTTATATACTTCTTCATGGATATGGATACTCCCTTCCTGATCTTCTCGGAATTTTTGGAATTCCGCGAAAACGTCCGAAATATCGGGCGCTTTCGCCGAAGCCCGAACGGGTTCGGAAAAAACACCAATGGGAAGGCATGAAAAACATACCTTCCCCCAGGATGTTGACAGAGTCAACAGACTGCCAGACACTGAAAAACCCTGCAAGACAAGGAAACACGGGCTGCAAATGAGGGCGCATACACGGACGTATGTAACCGATTTTGCAGCCCGTGTTGACGAAGTAAGCAGAAATTTCAACTTCTCCAGAAGTTGTTCAGGAAATTTCTGCGGTTGCGGGGTTTGTCAGTGGTCTGAGGAAGGCATGGTTCTCCCATGCCTTCCCCCGTTCCATTTCCGCCTTATGCTGCCGCAGCGATGCGGATATACAGCTCGAGCGGCTCGATCGTTTCTGCGTTCTCATCGAACACATCGCTCATGTCGTACAGGCGATTCAGCTCCATCAGGTAGCGCGCGAATGCCGTCAGTGCGTAATAGCCCTGCTCGGTCGCCATCGCGTCGCGGTCGCCATCCTTCAGGTGCTTAAAGCCGCCGCCCGGCAGGCCGTAGGCCGCCAGCGCATCCAGCGCGGAGCTGCCGTTCTTGATGAAGCGCTCATCGGTCTCGGGGTCGATGTTCAGCGCCGTCAGCGCCACGACCGCCTGCGCCGTAGATTCGCAGGTCGAGACCATTTCGCCGTCCATGCCGTAGGTGCCGAAGCTGCCGTCTGCAAACTGCAGCATCGCCAGGCATTCAATGCCCTTTTCCACGGCCAGATCCAGCTCGGTCTTTTCCTCGGCGTCCGGCACATAGTAGGGCGCGAGCGCCGTCAGTGCCATGGCCGTCATATCGGAATCGGCATCCTCGCCGGAGAACGCCCATCCGCCGTCCTCGAGCTGCGCATCCAGGATGCACGCAATCAGCGCATCGCGGGTCACGTCGCCCTCGGGCAGGTCGTAGCTGTTCGAATCCAGTGCGATCAGCGCCCAGATCGGGCCGTTGATGCCCTGCTTCGTGATGTACGCCATCTCGTTGAGGCCGGAGAGCAGATCGTGTCCGCCGACGTCGGTCACATCCTTGCCAAGCGCCGTAAGCGCCAGAATGATCCGCGCGTTGTCGGTGCACTTGTTGGGATCCAGCCGTCCGTTTTCATCGATGTTCTGCTCCACATACTCAAGCACCTTGGCGTAGTAGCCGTCCACGTCCACCTCGCGTCCGCTGCGTGCAAGGCCGATGACCATCCACTCGCCGCCGATGGAGCCCACATCGGGCGTGCCCAGCGCTTCGAGCGCTTCGCCGGTTCCGCGGTAGAGGTTCTCAAAGCCTGCCAGCTTCGTCAGGCGCGCCAGCGCCGCTTCCGCCGCTTCGAGCACGGCGTAATTGGTAACCAGCGCCTTCTGCGTGTCAGACAGCTTATCGTAGGCCTTGCGCGCCGCATCGATCTTCGCAGCCGCCGCATCGTCCACCTTGTCGCCGATGGCGCCGATCTGGTCGATCACATCCTGCGCGGACTGGCGGTCACTGCCGGTAGCCACGGAGCTTGCCTGCGTGTATTCTGCAGAGGTCAGCTTGCCATAGTTGGAAACCAGCTTCTTCTGCGCCTCGGTCAGCTTGTTGTAAGCATCGCGCGCGGCCTTGATCTTGTCCTTATCGCTGCCCATTTCTTCAATGAGCTTGATTACTTCGTCCGCCTTGGCCTGATCGTCTGCCTTCTTCAGCTCGTTGTACTTCGCCTCGGCATCCTGCAGCTTCTGGTAGTTGTCCACCTGCTTCTTCTCGGCAAAGGTCAGCTTATCGTAGGCCTTGCGCGCCGCGTCGATCTTCGCCTTGCAGGCGTCGTCGAACGTGACCTCGCCGATGCCGTCGATCAGCTTTTCGACAGCGTCCACCATCACGGTGTCCGAACCGTCGGGATCGGGCGAGAAGCCGGTGTTCTCAAGGGTGTAGTCGTCCGTATAGTGGAATATGATGCGGTCGCCATCCTTGAGCTTCTGCTGGGAAACGCCCAGCAGCGGATACTTGCCGTTCAGCGTGTACATCCAGCCGGAATTCTTGCCGTTGTCGAATTCGGCAAGGCCGTTCACGGAGGACACATAGTTGCCGGTCGGGTTGGTGTAGCTCATGCTGTGCTCGTCCAGGCACTGCTTGAGCACCTGCCACACAGTGGAGCCATCCTCAACGTTGTAGGTCGTAGCCTTGATCCAGGTGCTCAGTCCGCCGGTTTTCAGCGTATGCACCTTGCCGCTGCTGCCGCCGTGCTTGCTGTCGCCGAGCACCGAGATGGTCACGTCGATGGTGCCCGCAGCCTTGGTCACGGTAATGGTGAATCTCGCGGATACGCCTTCGTAGCTCAGCGTCACGGTCTTTTCGCCGCGCGTTTCGGTATCGAAGCCGGTCACGGTCACATCGCCCGCAGCGATCTCGCGGGTGCTGCCGTCGGAATAGTGCACGGTGAGCACCATGCCCGTCAGATCCAGCTTATCGCCCACGGCGTAGCTCTTCTTGTAATCGCCGGTGATCTCCAGCTTTTCAGCCTTCGCTTCCGGATCGACGCTCGCCGCGTCCACCTTCACCCAGCAGCCGGGCGCGATGATCGGGCAATCCGCGGTGACATACGCGCCGCCCGCGCTCCAATCCTGCACGCTGTCGCTGATGGTGCCTTCGGCGGTGAGCAGGTAGGTGCCTGCCTCGGCGAAGGTCAGCGTCACGTTGCCATCCGCGTCGATCTTCGCGCCGTCGATGGCGGTGAATTTGCCGGTGTTCCAGGTGCCGATCACGATCTTGTCCGAGCCCTTGCTGCCGCTCAGGTTCAGCGCGAATTCCTTGCCGGCCGTGGCGGTAGCGCTGCGCCTGGCAAAGCTCACATAGTGATCCGCATAGTAGGTATTGTCCTTATTGACGGAAGCGACCAGATAGTCGCCCGCATGCAGTGCGGAGGTCGCGGTATCGCCCACATGGTTCGCCAGCGCGCTGTCGTTCAGGAAGAACAGGCAGTTCATCGTGCTCACGTTCCAGAGCTTGGATACGCTCACGCCCCATTCGGTCTCGGCGCTCTCGTAGCCGCCCGGGCAGTACGCCGTGTGCGCCGCCTGCAGCGCCTCGTCATAGGTCAGCACGCCGTCGCTGTTCAGGTCGGTCACGTTCACGCTGCGGTTGAACATCGCAGCGCCGTCGCTGGCCGCAGCAAGCACGCCGCGGTCAGACACGGTCATGTACACGGTAATGTTCTCCGCCGGTTCTGCGGTGACATTCACGCTGCACTCCGCAGTGACGCTGCCCGCCGTCGCGGTAATGACCGCCTTGCCGAAGGCCTTCGCGGTAACCACGCCGTCCTCGACGGTCGCCACTTCTTCATTGGAGGAGGTCCAGGTCACGCTGTTGTCCGTGGCGTCCTCGGGGAGCACGGTGGCGGTCAGGGTTTCGGTCTCATCGATCTTGAGGTTCAGCTCGGTCTTATCCAGCGTTACCTCGGTCACCTCAATGAACGCGGTGCCCTCTGCGCGCCACAGCTTGTCCGCGTCAGCGCCCAGCGGGTCGTCCGTGCGGTTGTAGCCGGTCTTCCAACTGCAGCCCGCCACGGAGGGGCAGCCGCTTACGTTGTCTTCAGTATTGCAGTAGAGCGTATCGCCGTATGCCGTGGGATTTTCATAATTGGTATCCACGACATAGACCTTGCCCACGGGCTTATCCGCGCCGCAGCTTCTGGAATACTGGTTGCCGGAAATATCATCGATGCGGTTCAGGCTGTCGTAGAAGCCGATGATCGCGCCGACGTTGCTGTTGCCGGATACCTTGCCGGTGAAGGTATTGTTCTTGAAGGAATACTTTACATTGTCCCAGGACTGCGCTACATACACATCGCCGCCCAGAATGCCGCCGACGTTGCTGTCGCCGGAAACGGAGCCGCTGGCGCTGCAGCTCTTGACCGTGATCTTCTTGCCGTTCGGCGCGGAGCTGTCCGTATAGCCGCCGCCGACGATGCCGCCCGCGTTGCTGCCGCTGGCGATCACCTTGCCATCGAAGGTGCAGCTGAGCACATCGCAGGCGCCCATGGCGTTATCGATCGTGCCGATGATGCCGCCGACGTAATCCTTGCCCTTGACGGTGCCGTGGTTGACGCAGTTTTCGATCGTGCCCTGCATGCGTCCCGCGAAGCCGCCGATCTCGCTGGAATTGCCGGTGTAGCCGATCACGACGCCGGACTCGATCGTGCAGTTGCGGATGGTGGCGTTATAGCCCGCGCTGCAGCCCGCGTAGGGGTTTTCAAACTTGCGCGCGCCGATCAGGCCGGAATCACGAACCTTCGTGCCGGACTTCAGCGTGACATGGTCGATGACCATCGCCGTGCCGGACATGCCGACGCCGGTGAAGCAGTCTACCAGGCCGTAGCCGTCGATCTGACTTCCGTAGATGTTCAGGTTGCGGATGGTCGCGCCGTTGACGTAAGCAAACAGCGGACGTCCGCCCGCGGGCACGGTCAGCAGCTTGTTGCCACCGTCGAACACGCCGGAGAAGGCGTTCAGGTTCGCGCCCTTGCTGATGCCGTTCGTGCCGTCCTTGGTGCAGCCGATCGGGATCCAGCCGGAGGGCAGGGTGATGTTCTCGGTCATCTCGAACACCTTGCCCTCGAAGCTCTCGCCGCCCTCGACCAGCACGGACAGGCGCTCCAGATCCTGCCACTTGCTCAGCTTGTAGGGATCCTCGCTGGTGCCCTCGCCCTCGAAGGCCTGCGCCAGCTCGAGCACGTTGATGATGGCCACGTCGCTCTTGGTTTCGCTGTACTTGCCGTTTACGGAGCAGCGCACCATGCAGTAATACTCGTGCTCGCCAGCCTCGGTGGTGCTGACGGGGCATTCCTTGCCGCTGGCGACGTACTCGCCGTTGCGGTACCACTGGTAGACGTACTGCGCGCCCTCCAGCTCCTCGGCCTCGATGGTCAGCGGAGCGGGACGCAGGCCCTGCTCGTAGGTCGCGCCCACGGGCTGCAGGGTGATCTTCGGCGCCTCGCCGGTTTCGGAGCCGTAATTGAATACGATTATGGTTCCATACTTCTTAAAGTTTTCAAGGGTGGTGGAAGCGAAGTTGACCGCGTTCCACTGCTCCTCGGTGCCGCGGAAGTAGATGATTTCCGGATGGCAGTTGCGGCCGCTGTCCGGATAGTCGGTCAGGTTGGCGGACAGATACAGCTCCTTCAGGTTCATCATGTTGGACATGGTGTAGGTGCTGAATTTCTCAATGCCCTTCAGATCCATGTACACGAAGCCATCGGGGAGGTAATCGTCGCGTGCAAATTCCTTGATGCTCTCCGGCAGAACCAGCTTGCGCAGACCATAGCAATGATAGATCATGTTGTTCAGCTTGGTCAGGTTCTCCGGCAGACGCAGGTCGGTCAGGTTGGTGCAGGAATCGAATATACGCTCGACATAGGTGGTATTGGCCGGATCAGCGGCGTCCTCGAAATAGACGCTGGTGATGCCGGTGCAATCGCCGAACGCAAACTGGCCGAAGTAGGTAACGGTGGAGGGCAGATACAGGCGGCCCTTCATGCCGGTGCAGCCGCGGAACGCCTGATTGCCGATCTTCTTCAGGCTCGCCGGAATGGTGATCATCGGCAGCGAGGTACAATCGTTGAACGCGCTGTAGCCGAGCTCCTCGAGGTTATTCGGCAGGTTGATGCTCGCCAGATTGGTGCAGCCGTTGAAGGCGTTGTTGCCGATCTTCACGAGAGAATTCGGCAGCGTGACCTTCTTCAGGATCGTCTGCTTCTGGAACGCGCTGTTGCCGATCTCGGTAATGCCTTCCGGAATGGTCAGCTCTTCCTGATCGAGCGTCAGCACGAACAGGATCTTGTTGCCTTCGTAGATGATGCCGTCCTGGAAGCGATAGATGCTGCCCTCGGCAAAGTTGATGGTCTTGAGCGCCGTGCAGCCGTAGAACGCCTGCGCGTCCAGGCTGGTCAGGCTCTTGGGCAGGTTCACGGTGGTCAGCGCCGTGCAGCCCTGGAATGCGCGGCTGCCGATCTTGGCTGCGCCCTCGCGCACGGTGACGGTGGTCAGCGCCGTGCAGCTGCCGAACGCATTGTTGCCCGTGATGTCGCCGCCGGCGGAGACCTCGGTCAGCTCGGTGCAATCTTCAAATATGCTGCCGGCAGTAATGTTCAGACCGTCGGGCAGGTAGAGCGTCTTGATCTTGGTATTCTGGAACGCGCCGTAATCGATCTTCGTTACGCTCGCAGGCAGATCCAGCGCGGTAATGCTGGTGCTGTCGAACGCCTGCTGGCCGATCGTGGTCAGCGTGCTGGGGAGCTTCAAGGACGTGACGCCCGTGCAGTTGCGGAACGCTTCGCGATCCACGATGGTCACGCCCTCGGGGATGACCAGCTCGCCGGCGATGCCCGTGCAGCCGGAGAACGCAGACTGGCCGATCGAGGTCAGCGTGCTGGGGAACTTCACGGAGGTGATGCCCGTCTTGTTCTGATAGGCATACGCCGCGATGGTGGTAATGCCCTCGGGGATCACCAGCTCGCCGGTGATTTCAACGCCCGGAAGCGAGAACACGATTTCCGTGTCGTTCTTCATCAGAAGGTTGCCCTTCATGCTGAAGATGCTTCCCTCTGCGCAGTTGATGGTGGTGATCGCCGTGCAGCCCTGGAATGCGCCGCCATTGAACGATACCAGCGACTTGGGCAGGTTGATGGTGGTCAGTGCCGTGCAGTTGTTGAACGTATAATCCGCGATGGCGGTCACGCCCTCTTTGAAGGTGACCTCCTTCAGCGCGGTGCAGCCCTTAAATACGCCGGTCTGCGTGATGTCGCAGGGAATCGTGACGGATTCCAGCTTCTTGCAGTTGACGAAGGGACCGTTCCAGGTGGTATAGTTCGTGCCGGAAATCTCCTTCACGGAATCCGGGAAGATGATGCCGGTAATGTCGCTTCCGCTGAAGAGCGCGCCAACCTTGGTCACGCCGTCGGGAATGGTGATCACGCCCTCCATCGCGCCGAGGTAGGTATAGATCTCCGTGCCCTTGTTCTTCAGCACGAACTTGCCGTTCACGGTCAGCATGCAGCCTTCGGCGCAGCTGAAGCTGGTGATGGTCTTCACGCCTTCAAACGCATCGTCGCCGATGCTGGCCAGCGTGGACGGGAGGGAAACGCTGGTGACCGCCGACATGGTGTAGAATGCATAATTCGAAATGCTGGTTACGCCTTCCTTGACCACGATAGAGGTGATCTGCGCGTTGTACTTCTTGATGTAGGTGGGCTGAGACCACTTGCTGATGCTGCCGCCCATCTTGCCGTTGCTGCCCGGAACAGCGCTGAATTCCAGCGTGCCGTTCTCGCGCAGGCGCCAGATGACGTTGCCATACTTGCCGCTGTCTACGGCGTTGCTGGTCACGGTTACCTCGCAGGTGGCTTCAGCTTCGCCCGCCTTGGCGGTGATGGTCGCCGTGCCGGCCATGTAGGACGCGGTCACAACGCCGTCCTTCACGGTGGCAACCTTATCATCGGAGGTGCTCCAGGTGATCTCCGTGCCAGCCGCGCCTTCGGGCTGAAGCGTCGCGGTGAGCGCTGCGGATTCATCCTCGCCCAGCGTGAGCTCGGTCTTGTCCAGCGTGATGCCGGTCACGGCCGCGCGAACGATAACGCTGCAATAGGGCGCGGTGATGGTGGAGATTTCCTTCGTGCCATCGCTGCTGGTCTTGGTCTTGGTTGCGGAAACAACGTGCGTGCCCACGGTCTCGATGGTCACGGTCGCCTTGCCGTTCGCATCGGTCACAAACTCGGTGGCTGCGCCGTCTACGGTAATGGTCGCGCCCTCGCAGGGACCCATCACCAGATTGTAGCTTTCATCATAGGAGCCGGACTGCAGGGTCAGCGTAAAGCTGGTCTTATCATCCGTCTCCACGGCGGTCTTATCGAACGCCGCGTAGGACTCGGTATCCGGATAGGTGTTGGCGTAGATGCTGGCCTCCAGCTTATCGCCCTCGGCAACCGCGTCGGTCAGGCCGCCGGCCACTGCGCCGTTGCGATAGTAGCCCACATTGGTGGTTTCTACGCCCCACAGCTTGGTGATGTACAGACCGTATTCCTCGCTCGTAGCGGTGGCATAGCCGCCCACGCAGTACGCCGCATGCGCCGCCTGCAGAGCTTCGTCGTAGGTCAGCACGCCGTTGGCGTCAATATCGGTCACGGTTACCTCGCCGCCCACCAGCTCCAGATGACCGGCGTTATTGATGGTAACATACACCTTCGCGGGATCGGCGGCGACGGGCTCTGTCGGTTCTTCGTCCTCCAGCAGCGCGACGCCGTTCAGGCTCATGTAAGCGGCGACCGCCGCTTCAAGCGTATCATAATTGGAAACCAGCGCCTTTTCTTCGTCGGTCAGCGCATCGTATGCCTCCATCGCGGCGGCGATGGCGGATTCGGATTCGATGGTCACATCGCCGATCGCATCGATCAGGCCGATAACGTGATCCACCGCGCTTTCCTCGGTTGCAGGTTCTTCAACCGCGGGTTCTTCGGTTTCGGGTTCTTCCGCCTTGGGCGCTTCCATCACATCGGTGAGCGCTTCGTTGCCGTCACCGATCACCAGCTCGGCAAATGCCTGCGCGCTGCCCGCGAAGCTGGCCTTCTTCAGGCCCTCGCAATCCAGGAAGGCGTTCGCGCCGATCTCGGTGAGCGCCTCGGGCAGCGCCAGCTTTTCCAGCGCCTTGCAGCCCCTGAACGCCTGATCGCCAATGCGCGTGAGCGTATCGGGCAGGCTGACGTATTTCAGATTTACATAATCGCCGTAGAACGCGGCGCTGCCCACGGTGGTGACGTCCTCTTCCACCACCACGGAGCGGATCTCCTGGGCATAGCTCGCCCAGGGCTGGCTGTTTTCCGCGGCGTAATTCACCATTTCGCCCTTGCCGGAAATGGTGATCTCGCCGTTTTCACCCAGCGACCAGGCCAGATCGCCGCATTCGCCGGTGATGGGATAAACGCTCTCCGCCTCGGAGGATGCGTTCATTTCCAGCAGCTTCGCCAGCGCGCTGACCAGCACGTCGTAATTGCTTACCATCTGCTTCTGCGCGGGGGTGAGCGCGTCGTAGGCCTGCGCGGCCGCCTCGATGGCGGCGGCGGATTCGGGCGTGACCTCGCCGATGGCGGAGATCATGTCGATCACTGCCTGCGCCTTCTGCGCGTCCGCTTCATCGCCGTGCGCGGGCTGTTCCTGTGCAGGCTGTTCCTGCGCGGGCTGCTCCTGCGCGGGCTGCTCCTGCGCGGGCTGCTCCTGTGCAGGCTGTTCCTGTGCTGGCTGTTCCTGTGCAGGCTGTTCCTGCACAGGCTCCTCCTGCGCGGGCGCCTCCTGCACGGCCACCGCTTCAACGGCATCGACCAGCTCGGTCAGCTGCACGTCCTCGGCGAAAGCGCCGGCGGTCATGCTCAGCAGCATGGCCAGCGTCAGCAGCAGTGCCAACAAGCGTTTCTTCATTATAATGTGCCTCCTTCGGTGTCGTTCGGGGTCATATCGGCTTGCGCCGCTTGAGTCTCATCGGTTGTTTCGGTCTGGGGCGCCTCGGGCGTCTCCGCCGGATTTACTTCCGTCAGATTCGCTTCCGTCAGATTCGCTTCCGCCGGCGCCGCCTCGGCCGTCTCCGTCAGGTCGGTTTCTTCCATCTCGTCGCCCGTCCAGCAGACCATGAAGGCGTGGCTGCCCTTGGCCTGCGTCAGCAGCGTCTGGATCGGAAAGGCCTTGCCGCATTTGTTCGGGCTGACCGGATCGTTAATCAATATCTTGCCGTCGGCGGTAACGCCGCGCAGCACCACATAGTGTCCGCGGCTGGTAAAGATGCCCGGGCCCATGTGGGCGATCACCGGCTTGCCCGCGCGCAGCGCTTCCACGATGTCCTTGCCGCTGTTGCGTATCCAGCGGGTCTTTACGCCGTAGCGGCTCGCATAATGGCTGAGCGTGGTATGATCCCAACCCGCGCCGTTGTAGTGCCCCGCATCGCAGGCCTCGCAGAAGAGCGTGTAGGGCGTCTGCTCCGTATTGCCGGTCAGGTATGCGATGACCATGGACAGGCAGGTGGCGGCGCAGCCGGAGCTCGCTACTGAGCGCGGAATGCCGCGAATGATGCAGACCGTATCCGGATAATCGGTTTGGAACAGCTGCGGGATCGCCATGCCCCGCGCATCGCTCGGCGTAACGCCATACCAGCCGCTGTAAGGCTTGCGCTCCAGCTGAATCTGGTCGGGAACCGGCGTAGCGCTCGGTTCAGGCGTGGCGCTCGGCTCCGGCGTGGCGCTCGGCTCCGGCGTAGCGCTCGGTTCAGGCGTGGCGCTCGGCTCCGGCGTGGCGCTCGGCTCCGGCGTGACGCTCGGCTCCGGCGTAATGCTCGGCTCGGGCGTGACGCTCGGTTCCGGCGTGACGCTCGGCTCCGGCGTAGCACTCGGCGTTGGCGTCGGTGTGGCGCTGGGTTCGGGCGTGCTCGTCGGTGTTGGCGTCGGTGTTGGCGTTGGCGTCGGCGTGCTCGTCGGCGTTGGCGTCGGCGTTGGCGTCGGTGTTGGTGCAGCGGTGGGCGGCGCTGTCTGTGCCGCTTCCGTCGGCGCCGGTGGTGAAACCGGTTCGGCCCTGCCGATCGGGAACGCCTGCAGGCAAATCAGCGCTGCAAGGCAAAGGCAAAGCCGCTTTGACAGATTCAAATCAGATCCATCCCCTCTCTGCTTCATGATGGCTGACTGTTTGCCGCATTTTCGCCTTCTGCAGCCGAACGCCGGTTCGGAAAGATAAAAAAGGCCGTCTCCCGCATGGGGAAACGGCCTTCAGACTGCAATGCTCTCAAATACACACGAAACAGCGCTGCGCGTGGCGTTGCTCCACTTCTCAAACAGTCTTCATTTTCCCCGCAAAATGAGCTGTTATCTAAGGCAGGTCTCCTGACTCAGGGTCATCCTACTTGCACGCCTTCTCGGCTTTTTAAGCCAATGGTCTGTTTTGTGCGTTCGTCGCCTTTACAGTAGGTCGAAGCTGCTTCGGATTTTCACCGAATTCCCTTTTCACCGCGCTTTTTACAGCGCGACACCTTAAACATAAGCATATTTATTATACGCCAAATGCCTGAATATGGCAAGGCTTGTCCAACGCGCACGAGGTCGGTTTTTGTTAATTTTTTATTCCATGAGCGTTTGCCCGCGGCTTGCAAACCGTGTCCGCAGGTGTTATACTGTCTGCTGCTGCGCACCTTGTGCCGCGCGCAGCATCGGGTGCTGAATACTGGATTATAAATCTGCTGATGGAAAAGTCCCGCCGGAAATCTTATTCCGACGGGACTTTATTAAAGAATCAGAACTGAGCCCATTCAGGCATCTGCATGACCTTGCCGCCCTGCATGGCGCTCTCGTGCGCCAGCAGACCTGCGACCGTCCAGTTTGCCGCGACGCGCGCGTTCACATGCGCCGGGTGGCCTTCCAGGATCGCGCTGATCCATTCGCGGACAAGGTGCGGATGGCTGCCGCCGTGGCCGTCGCCCTGAATGAAGGAAACGTGGTTCTCATCGATGATCTGATGCTTGAGCGCGAAGTGCGCAATCTGCTCGGGCAGCATGCCGTCCGTATCCGGAATCTCGACATGCTCTGCATCTTCAAAGCCGGAGTGGATCACGGGATGCTCGCCCACGCACTGCTCCCACTCGAAGGACTTCTTCGTGCCATAGAAATCGAAGGATTCGCGATACTGACGAATGGTGTCAAAGAGCGTGCGGGTCACTTCACCGGCAACGTCCGAATCCTTGAACTTGATCTGCATGCTTTCCGCAGCGAACGGAGAATTATACTGCTTGATATATTCCTCGTTGATGCGGCCGGAGCCGATGCAGCGAACCTCGGTGATCGGCTGTCCCAGGATCTCGGACAGCGGCGCAACCGCGTGGGTGGGATACCACATCGGCGGCAGGCCATACCAGTAGCTGGGCCATCCCGGCAGAGACATGTTCTGCTGGTGGGAGCCGCGCAGGAACTGCAGGCGGCCGATCTCGCCGGCCTCATACAGCTTGCGGAAATACAGGAATTCGCGGGTGTACACGGAGGTTTCCATCATCATATACACCTTGCCGGTTTCCTTCTCCAGGCGCACGATCTCCTCGCACTCCGCCATGGTAAGGCCCATGGTCACGGTGGAAGCGACGTGCTTGCCCGCCTTGAGGGCTTCGATCGCCATGCGCGCATGCGAATTCAGGTCGGTATTGATATGCACCGCATCAATATCCGGATCCTTCAGCATCTCATGATAGTCGGTATAGCGCTTCGGAATACCGAACTGATCCGCAAACTCATTCAGCTTCTTTTCATCGCGACGGCAAACCGCCACGCACTCCGTCTTGTCCCAGGCCTGATAGATCGGCACAAATTCTCCGCCGAAGCCCAGACCAACGACTGCTACGCGCACTTTATCCATGCTCGTACCTCCTAAATAAAATTAAATAAGATCACATATTCTCGCGAATAAAGCGAATGCTCTTTTCGCAGATCTCGTCCTTCGATTTGGCGAAGGGCGTCCAGATCCTCAGCAGCGGCAGCACCTCGCCCGGCTCGCAGTTGAACGCTTCCACGATCAGATTGCCCGCATAGCCGGCCTGCTCGAGCGCCTTGAACAGCTCC
The DNA here is from genome assembly GCA_934670175.1 of uncultured Clostridia bacterium. GTDB lineage: Bacteria > Bacillota > Clostridia > Christensenellales > Aristaeellaceae > SFTH01. Next base: position 13,844 of record CAKUOX010000041.1, read on the forward strand.
TTCGGTACGCCATGACCGGTGCCGGGGATGCCGCGGTTATTTTCAGAAACGTGAACGTTGAATATGCGCTTTGCATATTTGGCGTAGGTCTGCACAACGTCCAGCTCTTCAATATTGGCGTGGTTGGTATCCGCCAGCAGGCCCAGATTGTCCATGCCGGTCTCGCGGCAGAGCGCGTCCGCCTGCTCCAGCGTGTTCACGATGTGCATCTCGAAGCGGTTCAGCGGCTCGGCGGCCACCAGCAGATTTCCGCAGGCCTTCGCCTCCTCCGCCACAGCGCGCAGGCCTTCCACCGCCCAGTTCCATTCCTCGCGGGTGGGGCCTTCCTTCGTCGGCGCGGCGCACAGCCCCTGGAAGAAGGGACCGCTGATCAGGCGGGAGCCGAGATCGCGCGCCTTGTGCACGTCTACCTTGCAGCGCTCAACCGCCGCGCGGCGCAGCGCCGGATCGTGGCCGATCATATCGCCGATGTCCGCGGTGAAGACGTCGATGGCCTGCGCCTCCATCTTCAGCTCGGCCGCGCGCTTCGCGTAGCGCTCAATGTCCTCGGCGCTGAGGTCGTATACCGGTATTTCCACCGCATCGTAGCCCAGCTCGGCGAGCCGATCCAGCTGCGCGCCATATTCATTGAAATGTGGCTCTGTGGTCCACAGCATGGCCTGTATGCCGGCGTGCGTGGATTGCAGCGGCGTGATGTGGCGATGGCTCGTGCCCTCGATCACGATTTCACCGTCGTCGAGCTCATACGCGCCGGAGATGATCTTGATCAGCGTGGATTTACCGCAGCCATTCTGCCCCGCGAGGCAGAGCGTTTCGCCGGCTCGGATTTTCAGAGTGACGTTTTTCAGCGCCTGTATGCCGCCGAACGCCTTGTAGATATTGCGTGCCTCCAAGAAGTACTCGCTCATTTTGCGCTCCCCCCGCAGTTGTGCCTCAGCTTGTTGCATCCATTTTGTGAAAATAGCTTTTGAAAATAACTTTTATTTAAGTTATTTAGATGGTAACACATACCGTTTGCCTTGTCAATACCATTTCCAAAAATTATGCCGTCGTCCGACAAATTTTTTGCAGCGCTTTGACGGATAAATCCGATGAATTATTCAATAAAAATTTCCGGTTTGTAAGCGGAATGTTTTGTAGTTTGTTTGACAAAAGTCGTTCCATATACTATAATGAAATACAGTAAGATTTGTATATGCTGAGGTCGTTTGCGCAATCGGGAGTGATTCCACCTCATATGCCATGCGCGCGGCGAACCGGTGCGCGGGCGGCAGGCGACAAGCGATCGACAATATCAATGCGATAATATAATGAAGCCATTTTCAAGGCAGGAGGAGCGTGATTCCGATGGACAATATACAGACCGGCCTGACGACCCGAATGCTGGCGGAAAACAATCGCGCGCGCGTATTGCAGCTGCTCTACAATGAAAAGCAGCTCACGCGGCGCGCCATTTGCGACACCCTGAACCTGAGCGCGCCGACCGTGGCCAAGATCGTTGAAAAGCTGATCGAGGATGGGCTGATCCAGGATGGCGTCACCCTTCAATCCTCCGGCGGTCGAAAGCCCAAAACGCTGTCCTTCATTCCCACCTCGCACAACGCGATCGGCGTGGAGATCATGACGGGCACGATCCGCCTGGTACTCGTAGATCTCTGGGGCGCGATCAACTTTGCGCGCACCTACGCCCTGCCCTTTGAATGCAGCGACGCATACCTCGAAACGGTGGCTTCCCACATCAAGACCTTCATTCAGAGATCTCGGATCAATCCGGACAAGCTGCTGGGCATCGGCATCAGCATCTGCGGCTCTATCCGTGCAAATTCCATGGTGGTCGAATATTCATCGCTGCTGGGCGTGCGCGACTGGGACATGTCGTGCCTGGCAGAGCTGCTGGAATACCCCGTGTGCCTGATCAACGACGCCTACGCCGCCGGCTTCATGGAGTTTAAAATGAACACGCGCATGAACCGCATGTACTATATTTCCCTTTCCGAAGGCGTGGACGGCGCAATGCTCGTAGATGACGAGATCTTCACCGGCTACAACAACCGCGCCGGCTCCATCGGCTACATGCCGATCCCCGGCATCGTGGATGACGGCGTCTCGCGCAGCATCAGGCGCGGCCTGCTGGACGACTTCTGCTCCACGCGCGTGCTCACCGAGCCGTTTAACGAAACGCTGGATTCCTTCTTCCTGCAGCTGCGCCGCGGCGATGAGGCGCACCAGAAAATATGGAACGTATTCCTCGAAAACCTCGCTATCGGCATCAGCACCATTCGCAGCATCGTGGACATCGCCATCGTGCTGGGCGGCACGCTGGGCCCCTATATGGATGAATATCTGGATACGCTGCTCGAGATGTGCGAGCACTTCAATCCGATCCACGAAACGGCCAACTACATCCTGGTCGCCTATTGCGGCGGAAACGCCTCGGCCGTCGGCGCGGCGCTCCGCTTCGTAAACCAGTTCCTCGATTTCTGAACCCCGCAGGCGACGCAAAAATGATAAAAGTTACAAAAATCGGTTACATGTTAAGATTCATGTAACCGATTTTGTAACCATAGCTTCTTTTTTGCAGGGATTTTGCCTTTGCGGCGGCCTTATTACCTTATTTCAGATAATGATCCTCCAGCAGCTTTTCGATTTTGCTCAGCTGTCCGGGCTCGATGGGCATCAGATCCCAGATAATATTGGCATTGCCGCGGCGGCGCTTCAAATTCAGCAGCGGATTCTTCTTCAGCGGCGCTTCCAGCCAGGACGTGCGCCCCGCCACGATCTCCATGCGCGCCTGCTCGCCGTTGCCCAGATCGATGCTGATCACAAAGCCCCTTGCGCCCTTCTTGCCGAAGCCGAACGCACCGTTGAGTCCCGTGCCCTTCTCGTACACTTCCTCGCGCTCATAGCTCAGCTCGGGCAGCAGCTCGATGGTAAAATCGCCCTCCTGACCGAACACCGGCGACGTCACCACCGCATAGCCGTCCGCATGGCGCGCCAGCGCCGTAAAGCGGCCATCCTCGCTGGAGCAGAACAGCATGCGCTCGGGCTTGAAATTCCTTTTTTCCAGTTCCTGGGCAAAGAGCAGTCGGCGATCCTCCAACTCCTTGAGATTCTGCTTGCGCTTTGCTTCCGCTTCGCGGTCGAACATCGGCATGATTCGCCCTCCTGTCAACTTGTCTTTTCTCCATTATAGCAAAATCTGCGAACGAATGCAATTGAAAACCCATTTTTTTCATTCCGAGTGGGAGCAAAATCCGCATTTTTTCGTCTAAACTATGTAACGTGCACCGGTTGAGTATCGGCATAAAGTGTGCTATACTGATAAACAGGTGAAATGGCTGCTGTGCCGCAGCGCGCTGCGGTGCACACACGAAAGCGAGGAGGTTCTTTTACTTATGCGCAAGCTATTGATTTGGCTGCTGGCCGCGCTGATGGCGCTGGCCTGCCTCTGCCCCGCCATCGCGGAGACCACGGACGCCGTGAACGGTTCTGACGCCGTGAACACGGGCTCGGATCTTTACATTGCAGTTCCCGCAGACGGCGGTATGGCGCTTGTCCGCGTGCCGCTCAGCGGCGGCTCGCCCGTATGCGTGGATCGCGGCGGCGAAATTTCCGATATTCTGCCCTATTCCAGCGGCATCGCCTACCTGAAAAAGGACAACGGCGCGACCGCCATTATGGGCTGCAAGGGCAACACCGCAGTTACGCTGTATTCCTTCGGCGCGCAGAACGCGGGGGATCTCAGCTATTACGGCGGCAAGTTCCTGGCGCTGATCGATGGTCTGCTCTATTCCGTAGAGCCTGAAAGCCAGCTCTGTCTGAAGCTCTCCGGCGCGCAGATGAGCGAATATGTGGTGGACGACGGCTGCGCCTACTATGTGGCGATGAGCGATCAGCTGGACTACACCGCGGATCTTGGCAACGGCCAGACGGCCACCGGCCGCGCGGGCTGCATCTACCGTCTGGATCTGGCCTCGGGCGAGACCGAGCTGCTGCTCAAGAGCGGCGCGACCGACCTGAAGCTCAACGGCCATTTCCTGTATTTCCATAACCTCAGCTCCGCCTACGCGGTGCAGAGCAACGGCGGCGCCGTGCTTCGCGGCACGATCTCCAGCCTGGATACCCAGCTCAAAACGCTTGAAAGCGTATGCACCAGTCCGGACAGCGGCTTCTGGTTCACGGGACTCGGCACGGTCTGCTGGTACAACGGCGCGCTGATCGTGAGCACTGAGGCTGGCCCGCTGACGCTGTACTCCCCTGAAAACGGCGCAACCGTCGCCAGCGACGGCGAAAGCCTGTATATCTGGGAATCCGGCAAGAGCACGCTGACCCGCGTGGATGGCAGGGGCAGTGCGAGCACGCTGTACTCCGGCAGTCTGTCCAACGCGGCGGATGCCGCGACCGTCGCTGCAGAGGCGACGCCGCTGCCCGGTGGAGATCCCAACCTGGTTTCTGCGGCCGACGCCGACTGGTTCGACCAGTTCGTCGCCAACGCCCAGCTCGCCGGCAACACGGTCTCCGCACAGCCCACGCCCATTGGCGCTGCGGCCACGCCCATCCCCTCGCTTGAGATCACCGACCCCAATAACGCGCAGACGGCAGCCAGCGGCAACGCTTCGTCCGCTGCGGCTCCGGCTGCGGCCACGACCTCCGCTTCCGGCGTCAGGAACGTCAAGGACGTCAACGTCAGCAAGGTTACGCCCAGCGTCAGCCTGAACATCCGCGCCGAGGGTTATCTGGGCGCGCAGGTCATCGGCTCCGTTCCGGCGGGCGTAAGCGTGAAGTGCGAAGGCAAATATGCCACCGACACGCGCGGCAACCACTGGTATAAGATCAGCTACAACGGTGTGACCGGCTGGATCTCTGCCGGCTATTGCACCGAGGGCGGCAGCGCTTCGTCCTCCTCGTCCTCCAGCACGTCGTCGGGCAAGGAATACAATATGTCCGGCAAATATGTACGCACGGTGGGCGGCAGCGTGAACATCCGCGCCAAGGCCAACAAGAACAGCTCCAGCAAGGGCACGATGCCCATGGGCAGCTACGGCACCTTCCTGGGCAAGGCCGCCAAGGACAGCCGCGGCGTGGTCTGGTACAAGGTCAAGTACGACGGCGTGACCGGCTGGGTCTCCTCCAAGTACACCAAGGTCTCCGATTCCACCGGTAGCAGCTCCGGCAGCTCCGGCGATCAGGTGAAGGCTGTCGGCGGCGACGTGAGCATCCGCTCCAAGCCCAACAAGACCAGCACTCGTCTCGGCGTTATGAAGTCCGGCAAGAAGGGCACTTACCTTGGGAAGAGCTCCGTGGACAGCCGCGGCGTGCGCTGGTACAAGGTCAAGTATGACGGCGTGACTGGCTGGGTCTCCTCCATGTACGCCAAGATCGTATAAACTGCACAGGTCATAATAAAGCGCCCGAGGCGAAAGCCCCGGGCGCTTCAGCTTGTCAAAAAGGATTTTGACAAGCCTGTGGACGGGGAAGCACGCTCCCCCGCCACTGCCACCCTCTCCAGTTTTTGCTAAAATCCTTCAGATTTTCGAGCGCAAAAACTGCAGGGAAACGATTTTTGCTCTGGAAAATGGGATTTTCCGCCGCAAAAATCGCCCCGTGCCCACCG
>CAKUOX010000042.1 GCA_934670175.1 uncultured Clostridia bacterium
TTTTTTATACATTCGTAACCGCCCAATAATCATGCGCTGTGACGAACTCCACTAATCATGCGATACATAACCATAGTACTTGAAAAACTGGAATCCAGAAAACCGAGCAAACTTGAAAACTATGGAGTGAGGCATATGACGATACATGTGGTGCTGAGGGTTCTGAAATTGCGCGATTACATAACTGGACACTTTCCCACGAAACTGTCATTATCACACGTTACCCATAGTTTCGTGCGTTTGTGAAACCACCATATATCCTCAGAAACCCGAGCTATAGGAAATTGATTAGAAAACCGCCCAGAATGGCGTAAAACCACGTGTTTTACACTATTCTGGGCGGTTTTTTGTATCAAAATTGGTGGGGAAACAGATATGACGTTCAGATAAACCATGTGCGCTGCGAAATGCTTCGCAGCGCACAGGAGTATTCACTTTGCATCGGAACCCTGTTCCGCATCCAGCCGCTCCACCAGCCTGCGGATGCGCTCGCGTGCATAGGATTGCTGCATCAGCTGTTCCTCGGGTTCGGGCGCTTCGTCGCCCATCAGCGATACGAACTGACTCACCTTCAGACCCAGCGCATCCTGCATGTCGCGGTCGGAGCCCCTGGGGGAGACCAGATAGTAGCACAGCAGCGAATCCTTCTGACCGATGCGGTGCGCGCGGTCCTCGGCCTGCGAATGCACCGCAGGCGACCAGTCCAGCTCGCCGAATACCACGCAGCTCGCGCGCTGCAGGTTCAGCCCGCTGGCGCTGCGCAGCGAAATGCACAGCAGATCCGTCTTGCCCTGCATGAACATGTCAGCTGCGCGCTCCTTCTGCGCGTCGGTCTCGCGGCCGGTGATGAACTGCGGCTTGAGCGATTTCAGCTCGGCGGCGTAGATGTCCATGACCGCGTGGTGGTGCGCCATCAGCAGCACACGTTCGCCGCCCTCCACCAGCGCGCGCACGAACGCGGCTACGAACGGCGCCTTGGCAACGCCCGTGGCCTGACGCTGGCGCTGGCAGATGGCGTCCTCGATGATGACGCGCTGCGCGGGGTCACTCGTGGCGCGCAGCAGCGAAAGCTGCTTGACCACCGGCAGCATCATTTCGCGATACACGCCGTCGTTCCAGTCGATCTCCTGCACCAGGCGGCGCTTGGGCGCGAGCTCGGTCAGCACGTCGTCCTTCAGGCGGCGCAGCATCAGTCCCTCGCGGCGCAGGTATTGTCCCAGCAGCTCCGGCTTGGCGACCACGGCGCTGTTGTAGCCGTAGCACCATTCGCGCGAAAAGCTCTCCCAATCGCCCAGAAAGTGAAAATCCAGTATGTTGACTACGTTCCAGATCTCGCCGCCATTGTTGTAGATGGGCGTGCCGGACAGGCCGATGCAGTTGTCGCAGGCCTGCGAAAGCAGGCTGGCGGCGCTGTATTTGCCGGTGCCGTTTCGCCGCAGCTCCTGGATTTCATCGAAAATCGCGGTCTTAAAGCCGCATTCGGGCAGTACATCCTTCCAACCGCGCAGCAGCAGGTAGTGAATGATGTAAATATCCGCGTCCGGCAGGGGATAGGGCTTTAGACCCTTAATGACGTGCACGCGCAGCCGCCCGTCAGGATTGATGAAGCGGGCGATCTCGCTCTGCCAGTTGCGAATCAGGTGCGGCGGGGCGACAATGATGGCAGGATAGGCGGCGGTGGTGGCGAGAAAGGCCAGCGCCTGCACCGTCTTCCCCAGACCCATGTCATCCGCCAGCAGGCAGCGCCGCGTATTCAGCAAAAAGGCGAGGCCCTGCTGCTGAAAATCCAGGAGCTGTCCGGCAAAGCTCCCGTCCGGCGGCACGGCGGTCTGCGGCATGCGCTGCGCACGCTCGCGGCTGACGGCGTATTCGCGCGCTTCGTCCAGCGCAGCTGCCCAGCGTTCGCGATCGCTCTCGCGGATCTCCAGCGGATAGCGCAGCATCAGCCAGTTCAGGTCGCCTACGGTGCGCCGGTGCGCCGTGAATCGCGCCACGCCGCGCCCGCGGCCGTCACAGCCGGGGAACAGGCGCTTGGCAAGCTCGGTCACGCAGGGCTCGGCTTTGATCGTCCAGCATTTGGATTTGCGGTTATAGGAAAGCGTGCCGTAGCGGTGCCCATCAGGCGCGCCGTCCCGCAGGTAGGCCGGATAGCTTTCGACGGGCGCTTCGTCCGGAAACTGATATTTAAAAAAATCGGTCAAGGCAGCGCCACCCCCCAAAGTCGATCCAGCGATAACAGGTATACCGGCTTGCCGCCGATGCGTTCCGGCAGGCGGCACGGGCGCTGCGCGACGATGATCAGCGCCGATATGTCCGGTGATTCGGCGTATTTTTCCACCTGCGCGCGCAGGCGTGCCGCCACAGGCCGCCCCTTTTTGACCTCGATGCCCACGCCGCCGCAGAAGAAATCGATCCGCCGCCCGGGGCCGAGCTTGTATTCATGCGTATAGGCGAGATTTGCGGCGCCCAGCACGCGGCAGATCTCGGCATGAATGTCGCTCTCCTCCGGCTGCGCGGAAATGCGGATGCCGTTGAGCGCGGCCATGATGGCCTGAATCTCCCGCATCATGGCTGCATCAGCCTCGCAAGCGCATCCGGCAGCGGCGAATCCATGCGGATGGACGCGCCGGTGCACGGCTGGATCAGCTCGATATGCGCAGAATGCAGCGCGAAGCGCCCGGGCAGCTCGGCGATTTCGCGGCCGTACAGGAAATCACCGGCGATCGGATGCCCGATGGCGGCCAGGTGCACGCGGATCTGGTGCGTGCGTCCAGTTTCCAGCCGCAGCTGAACCAGCGTACGCCCATGCGCAGTCTCCAGCGCGCGATAGTGCGTGCGCGCGGGCAGGCCGTTTGCGGGATCGATCACGCGCCGCACCGTAGCGGCGTCCTCCTTGGCGATGGGCAGGTCGATGCAGCCCTCGCCCGTCAGCTCGCCCTCGACCACCGCCAGATATTCGCGGATGAAGCGCTCCGTGTGCAGGTCGCGCTGCAGCAGCTGGCAGGCGTGGGCATGCCGCGCCGCCGCCATCAGGCCGCTCGTGCCGCGGTCGAGCCGGTTCAGCGGGCGAAATACGAAGCCCTCGCCGCAAAAGCGGTATTGCAGATAGTTTTCAAGCGTGCCCGACGGCTGCTTCGGCGTGCACTGGCAGGCCAGCGGCGCGGGCTTGTCGATGATCAGTATGTCCGCGTCCATGTAGGCGATGTTCACCTCGCCGGGCTCTGGTGCGACTGCCTTTCCCACGGGCGTATCCGACAGCTCCACGCTTATGCAGTCGCCCACGCGCAGCAGGTAATCCGCGTGCACCGGCGCGCCGTTCACGCGCACGGCGTTTGCGGCCTTGGCGGCACAGTATTGCCGGTAGGAAACCTTCATATCGCCGCGCACGAAGTATTTGATTTTTCGGCCCGCATCCTTTTCGGCGGCACGGGCGGTCAGCGTCGTCATACAGCGACTCCTTTGCAAGAAAGCATTCTTATATATGATATATTATAGCACTGTTCTTTAGATCCGGCAATTCCTTTTGCCGGCTTGAAGAAGCCGGAGATCTGCGGTATAATGTGAGCGGCGGTAAATGGGAAATTGATGCGTTCTCCAAAATTGTCTGTCCCGCCTGGCACAGTGCCCTTGCAGGCGCCGCGAGGCGGGACAGTGATTTATATGAAGAAGGAGGGGACCTTCAATGCACTTATTCTATATAATGGATGTGAACCCAATATGAACCGGCGAAAAATAAAGCCTGAACATATCCGGACGGAATGCAGGCAGGGAGGGGCAGGATAAACCGTGGTACGCAGAGCAGAGGCGCGCGATTTGACCGAAATACTGAACATCTATGCGCATGCGCGCAGCGTGATGGCGCAAAATGGCAATCCGACACAGTGGGGCGGCGGCTTTCCGCCGGAGGAAATGCTGCGCGAGGATATTGCGCAGGGGCAGCTGTACGCGCTCAGCGATGCGGAGGGCGTGTACGGCGTGTTTGCGCTGATTATTGGCGATGATCCGACCTATGCCGTGATCGAGGGTGGCCGATGGCGCTCGGATTCGCCATACGGCACGCTGCATCGCGTGGCTGCCAGCGGCAGGGTGCACGGCGTGCTGCGCGAGGCAGTCGCGTACAGCGCGGGCGTCATTGCGCATTTGCGGATAGATACGCATGCGGACAATGACGTTATGCAGCGCCAGATCAAGAAGTGCGGCTTTGAGCGCTGCGGCGTTATCCACATCGCAGATGGCTCCGAACGCATCGCCTACGAGCGTCTTTGAACGGAAGGCCGGCGGCAGGAAAGGAAGCGCGCGTCAGATCCGTATTTGCAAAGCGGAAAACTTTACATTTTTCGGATATTTTTAATGTGGCGCATTGGTTATAATATAACAAAATAGCTTTTGTATAGGAATTTACGCGAGGGAGGCGGCGAGAATGGCAAGATTTGCGGCGGGCAGACGGTTTATTGCGGGGTTCGTCTCCGCGCTTCTGCTGGCGCTCGGCGGCTGCGGCGCGCTTGCTGAGAACGCCGCTGCGCCCAATATCCCCACGCCGGAGCCGACGCACGCGCCGACGACGATCACCATTACCGCCGTGGGAGACTGCACGCTGGGCACCTATCGCACCGGCAGCGGACGTACCAGCAAATTCGGCACCTTCGTTGAAAAATACGGCTACGATTATTTCTTTGAAAATGTCCGCAGCCTCTTTGAGCAGGATGATATTACCATCGTTAATCTGGAAGGGCCGCTGACCAAGAGCAAGGACAAGCGCTCGGGCCGCACCTTCAACTTCCGCGGCGAACCCGAATGGGCGCAGATCCTTTCCGGCTCGAGCGTGGAGATCTGCAATGTGGCCAATAACCATTATCTGGATTACAAGCAGGCAGGTGCGGACGACACGGTGGCGGCGCTGGAGGCCGTGGGCGTGGGTGCGAGCGGCTATGGGCTGGAGTACTACACGAACGTCAAGGGCATTACCATAGGCTCCGTCGGCTTTACCGAATGGAATTTTGAGCCGGAGGAGATCCTGCAGGCAGTTCAGGCGGCGCGGCAGAAATGCGATTTGCTGATCGTGTCCATGCACTGGAACGAGGAAGGCAAGCGCAAAATGTCTGCCTACTGCAAGAAGATGGGCAAGGCGCTGGTGGATGCGGGCGCGGATCTGGTGATCGGAAACCATACGCATTTTCCGGGCGAGATCATGCAGTACAACGGCAAGTACATCATCGGCAGCCTGGGTAATTTCTGCTTTGGCGGCAACGATGTGATCCGGCATTTCGCCTGCGTCATTTTCAGGCAGCGCTTTACTGTTTATGGCGACGGCACGGTGGCGGACGAGGGCATCGATATTATTCCCGCGTATATCAGCTCTGATTTGAAGAAGAACAATTACCAGCCGATGATCGCCGATGTTGAGGACGGCGTGAAGCTACTCAACGAGGTGGCGGGCTATTCCGAAACGCTCACCGTGGGCAACGTGAAATGGATGCAGGACAGCTACGCCGTGCAAAACCATCTGGTGGGGAACTGACGGCAGGCATGGCCAAATGATATGGGGGAGGACGAGAGCATGCAGAACGAAGAGAGACGCGCGACAAACTTCATTGAGGAGAATATCGATCAGGATCTGGCCAACGGCCGCTTTGACCATGTAAAGACGCGGTTCCCGCCAGAGCCGAATGGCTATTTGCACATTGGCCACGCCAAGGCGCTGTGCGTGGACTTCGGCATCGCCAAGAAATATGGCGGTACCTGCAACCTGCGTTTTGACGATACCAACCCTGCCAAGGAAGAGAAAGCGTTTGTGGACGGCATCCAGCGCGACATCGAATGGTTGGGTTTTAAGTGGGATAAGCTGTATTTCGCTTCCGATTTCTTCGATCGCCTGTATGAGATCGCATGCAGCATGATCCGCCGCGGTCTGGCCTATGTGGATGACCAGTCGCCCGAGGAAATGCGCGCAAATCGCGGCACGCTGACCGAGCCGGGCAAGAACAGCCCCTATCGCGACCGCACGCCGGAGGAGAACCTGGATCTGTTCCGCCGCATGAAGGACGGCGAATTTCCGGATGGCACGCGCGTGCTGCGCGCGAAGATCGACATGGCGTCGCCGAACGTGCTGCTGCGCGACCCCACGATGTACCGCATCAAGCACATGCACCATCACCGTGCGGGCGATAAGTGGTGCATCTATCCGATGTACGATTTCCAGCATCCCGTGCAGGACGCCATCGAGGGCATCACGCATTCGCTCTGCTCGCTGGAATATGAGATTCACCGCCCGCTGTACGACTGGTTTGTGACGCACGCGGAGGTGACGGATCAGCCGCCGAGGCAGATTGAATTCGCGCGCCTGAACATTGAGCGCACCGTGATGAGCAAGCGCTATCTGCGCCGCATGGTGGAAGAGGGCGTCGTGTCCGGCTGGGACGATCCGCGCATGCCGACACTGGTGGCGATGCGCCGCCGCGGCTATCCCGCTGCCGCCGTGCTGGATTTCATGGGGCGCGTGGGCGTTGCCAAGGCCGATTCCACGGTCGAGGGCAATCTGCTGGATCATTGCGTGCGCGAAGCGCTGGCCGATACCGCGCCGCGTGCGATGGCCGTGCTCAACCCGCTGAAGCTCACCTTTGCCAACTGGGAAGAGGGCAAGGTGGACACGCTGACGGTGGAGAACCATCCCGACCATCCGGAAATGGGCACGCGCGAGATTCACTTCACGAAGCATGCCTATATTGAGCGCGAGGACTTTATGGAAGAGCCGGTGAAGAAGTTTTTCCGCCTGGCGCCGGGCAAGGAGGTTCGCCTCAAGGGTGCGTACATCGTGCGCTGCGACGAAGTGGTGAAGGATGAAAACGGCGAGATCGTCGAGCTTATCTGCTCCGTGGATCTTGATAGCCGCTCCGGCAGTGAGGGCGCAAACCGCAAGGTGAAGGGCACGCTGCACTTCCTGAGCGATATGGATGCGCGCGACTGCGAATTCCGCCTGTATGAGCCGATCCTGCGCGAGGAGGAGCCGGAAGCGGCGGCGCAGGCCGATCCGGAGGCCGAGGAGGGTGCCGAGCCTGCGGCGTCTGACTTCATGAGCCGCATCAATCCCGACAGCCTGAGGGTCATGAAGGGCTATTGCGAGCCGTTTATTGCTGAGGCCGAGGTGGGCGCGACGTTCCAGTTCCTGCGCATGGGCTATTTCTGCAAGGACAAGGATTCTACGCCTGAGCTGCCCGTGTTTAACCGCACGGTAGGCCTGAAGGACAGCTGGGCGAAGGTCGCAAAATAAAAAGGAATAAAAAAGAACAAGTATATGATGGCCGGTATCTGCAAAACAGATACCGGTCTGCTTATATGCGCATAAAAGCGCGCCGAACCAAGCGGATTCGGCGCGCGGCATTTTGAAGGACAGGAATCAGCAAATACGGCTTAGAGCTTGAGGCCGGCCAGCTCGAAACCGGCGTTGACCACCTTCTCGGGCAGTTGGCTGAACATGTCATTTACGGATTCGTAGTTGTAATAGCGCATAATGGTTTCAGCAAACATGGGGGCGACGGAAACAGTCTTGAACTTTTCCTCGCCGATGATATTGGGATTATACACGGTATCCGTGGAGTAGACCGTCTGTATGGCGCTGGCATTGATCTTGCGCACGCCTGCGGGCGAGATAATGTTGTGGCTCAGCATGGCCTGAATGCTGCGCGCGCCGCGCGCGATCAGGCTGTCTGCCAGGTTTACCAGCGTGCCGCCAGAGATGGTGAAGTCGTCCACAATCAGGCAATCCTTGTCCTTGACCTCGCCGATGACCTCCAAAATAGCGGCGTTTTCGGTGTGATCTACGCGCTCCTTATCGCCGATGGCGATGGGAAGATTCAGCATGGAGGCAAATTTGCGCGCCTGCTTGGCGTAGCCCGCGTCGGGGGAAACGATGACCATGTTGTCGCGGCCGATGCGCTTGACGATCTCGGCCAGCATGGGCGTGGCGTAGAGGTGATCCATGGGGCGCTTGAAGAAGCCCTGAAGCTGCTGCGCGTGCAGATCCATCGTCACGAAGCGATCCGCGCCAGCCAGCTCCATACATTCGGCACAGACGCGCGCGCGAATGGAAACGCGAGGCTCGTCCTTCTTATCGCCCTTGCCATAGCCGAAATACGGCATGATCAGCGTGCAGGAATGCGCGTTGGCGCGCTTGAAGGCGTCCATCCAGAAGAGGATTTCTACAAACTCGTCGTTGGAGTGCAGGCCGATAGGCTGCACCAGCAGAACATCGCGGTCGCGCACGGATTCGTTGACGCGAACAAAGGTGTTGCCCTCGGAAAAGGTAATGACCTCGGAAGAACCCAGGGGCTTGCCCATGTATTTGCACATGCGCTCTGCAAATACCTGTCCACCACTGCCCGCGAAAATTGAAACATTCGCACTGTCAAACATAAGTACCCCACACTCCTTTTACATTTGCTGAAACATGCTGATAATCCCAATATGCAAACCGTCAGTCCATCGCGGCGACGGCTTCCACTTCCACCAGAGCGTCCATCGGCAGCCGCGCCACCTGAACGCAGCTTCGTGCGGGGAAATCCGCGCCGAAGAAATCTGCATAGATGGCGTTCACGCAGCCGAAATCATTCAGATCGGCCAGAAAGACCGTGGTCTTCAGGACGGCGCCCATCGTAAGCCTGAGCTCCTGGAGCACCGTTTTCATATTCTCAAGCGCCTGCTTGGCCTGACTTTCCACATCTGTGCCGGCCAATGCGCCGGTCTCCGGATCCACGCCCAGCATGCCAGAAAGATAGCAAGTATTCCCGTGTACTGTTGCCGTAGAATAGGGGCCGATCGCGCGCGGCCCGCGCTGCGTCAGGAAGCACTTCTTCATTTTCAGAATCTCCATTTTCATAATAATGCAATAATGCTCAGTTGCCGGTCAGTGCGGCCAGATCGCCGCTTGCGTTGGCAGTATCCGTTGCCGCGGCGCTGGTCAATCCGGATTCTTCGCCAGCGGTATGCACGCCGCGCCAATAGATATCCGTGCCGGATTCGTACTGGTCATGCGAAAGCCACTTGCGGCTCACCTCTTCGCCGGTTTCCCAGTCATACGCGATCAGGTAGCCGTTGCTGGTGCATGCGGCACGCCCCTTCTTGTACAGCTTCGGCGTATCGGTGGTGTAGTAGACATATTTGCCCTCAGTATCATCTACAAAGGCGGTACGCACAGCGGCTGTATCCTGACTTTCGATCACGGACAGCAGCTCGTAGCGATAGGCGGGACGTGCGCCGTAAATGCGCACGCAGGCTTCCTCCTTCGTGACTTCGGTATAGATGAAGATGGGGTTGGCGGTCTCGTTTTTGAATACCAGGTTTTTGCTGGTCTCAGTGACCGCCGCATCCAAGCTCGGATCGACGTAGGCCACGGTCATGGAGTGGGGACTGCGCGACATGATCGTCATGCCCGCCTTCAGCAGCGCGCCGTAGAGCGTGGAGCTGGCCTGGCACACGCCGCCGCCAAAGCCCTTGCCGGTGGTGTTGCCGATGTATTCCGTAGCCTCTCTGAAGCCGCGCGCCTCGCTGCGGGGGCCGACCACGGCGTTGAAATCGATGGTTTCGCCGGGAGAGACGCGCATGTTGAAATATTGCAGCGCCTTGCGCACATTGAAGCGACTGTTGTAGTCGCGCGCGCTGACGTCCGTCTTGTATTCCACGATCAGCTCAAGGCCGCTCTGCGCCAGCTCCGTGCTCATATCCGGCTCCAGCGTCATTACGGGCAGCAGTCCGGAGCCCTCGCCGGTCTCGATCAATGAAATGATCTGTTCCTTCGCAGCGCCGCGATCCAGCTCCTGTCCCTCGGCAGAGTCGCCGATCAGCTCGGGTCGATCCGAATCCATTATGATCTCGGCGTTGACGGGCGCGCGGTACAGTGCCTGATACATGCTTTCGATCAGCGCGTCGATCAGCGCTTCGTCATATTGGAGCGGCGCATCGAAATATACAGGATTGCTGCTGAGCGCGCGAATATCATGCTGGCGATCGAATATATTGCCCACATGCCCCAGATTCCACGCGCGATCGAAGAAATCGGAGGTATCGATCTCGCCGTTGAAGTCCAGCGCGCAAAAGCTCCAGCGCTGATCCTCCCACGTCAGCGTATATACCTCAGAAAGCTGCTGCTGGAGTATTCCGTTTATATATTCCGGCGCTTCGTCGCGCGTGCAGCCGGAAATGCTGATGCCGTTGATGTAGATATTATTGCAGTAGGTGGAGCTGTTGATGGTGCTGGTGAACCAGGCTGAACCCACATAGACCACGATGGCCAGCGCGGCGAGCACCATTACGACCGGCAGTATGATCGCAGCCGGATCCTTTTTACGGCGGCGCGGCGCAGACTGCGGGCGGCGCGGATTGCCCTGAGGCGGCATGCGGCGGGACGGCTCGCCCTGAGCGCGGCGCTCGGCGCCATCTCGGTAACGCGCAGACGCGCTGCGGCGCACGTTGCCCTGCGAACGTGGCGCGGCTTGGCCGCGTCTGCGGGGGTCTGCGTCGTAGTAAGGCTTGCGTTCCATGCTTTGCGCGCTCCTGTATGTATTCGGTCGAGGTCGGTGCGAAGGGTGCCTTTCATAGCTCTGCTCCGGGGAACCGTTGGTTCTCCTGAAATTATTATACCACATGCATGGCAAATGATAAAGAGCAATTCTGAGGTTTCTTCTTATTTTAAATTTGATTTGTTCAAAGTTAAACAAGCGCTTTGCATGCGCTTACTGTCTGACGAAAAACAGGAGGGCTGAAGACCTTTCCAGCTTCCAATCGTGTCCAGCGGCGTGTACGGTGGGCACGGGGCGATTTTTGCGGCGGAAAATCTCATTTTCCAGAGCAAAAATCGTTTCCCTGCAGTTTTTGCGCCCGGAAATCCGAAGGATTTTAGCAAAAACTGGAGAGGGTGGTCGTGGCGGGGGAGTGTGCTTCCCCGTCCACAAGGCTTGTCAAAAATATTTTGACAAGCCGAAAGCGCTTATTCAGCGATGCGGCGAAGCTGCTCAAGGTCGCTGCTGCACAATGCACCCATATTTTGAAATATCTTGTCCGCGTCCCAATCCCACCATTTAAGGGTGAGCAGGTATTGTATCAGCTCGTCATCAAAGCGCTTGCGGATGATCCGGCAGGGATCGCCCGCGGCGATGCAGTAGGGCGGAATATCCTTCGCGACGACAGAATTTGCGCCAATGATTGCACCGTCGCCGATGTGCACGCCGGGCAGCACGGTGACATGCTGGCCGATCCATACGTCGTTTCCGACAACGGTGTCACCCTTGAAGGGCAGATCCTTGAGCTTGGGCGCAAAGGTCTCCCAGCCGCCGCCCATAATGCTGAACGGGTAGGTCGTCGCGCTGTTCATGCGATGGTTTGCGCCGTTCATAATGAATTCTACGCCGCGCGCGATGGCGCAGAATTTGCCGATGATCAGCCTGTCGCCGAGGAACTCGTAGTGGTGTGTCACATGCTCTTCAAAGCGTTCCGCGCTGTCAGGATCATCATAGTAGCTGTATTCGCCGGCAATGATGTTCGGGCGCGTGACGACGTTTTTGATGAATACCAGCTGCGGGATGTTCGGGTTTGGATGGATGCTGTTCGGGTCGGGTCCCATGGCGTATTCCTCCTGATGGATTGCTGATAATGCCTCTGAACAGGATTATAGCATATCGCCGCGCGCGTGGGAAGAATCGAACGGAGCACTGAAATACGAACATTGAGCATGCGTGATAGGATGTAAATTCGTTATTTTTGCGATAACAGCGCGAAATATGGTTGACTTTGGCTTTGAAATATGAGAAAATACGAACGAACCCGATAAACGGACAATTAATTGCAAGGAGAAACGCCATGAAAAAAGTATTGACTGTGCTCTGTCTGGTTCTTTCACTCTGTATTGCCCTGTCCTGCGCCGCACTGGCGGAGACCCGTGAGGCCGAATATCTGAATGTGAAGTACGACATTCCCGAGTTTGACGCGCAGGTAGATCTGGCCAGCTTCAACGCCGCGCTGGCCGCGCTGAATGCGCCGCCGGTAGAGGCCGAAACGCTGACACTTGCGGATGCGGTTGTAGGCGCCATTCGCCTGGCGGGCATGGAGGAGCTGGCGCTTTCCTATATCCACGATGACGCGCCCCAGAAGGCGGCGAATGTGCTGGCCGAGGAAGGTGTTTCTGTGGCGGACGAATACGCGCCCTATGTGGCCTGCGCGCTCGACCTCGATCTGGTCGATGACGACGCCGATTTTGCCGCTGCGCCGACCGGCAAGGAAGCGAGCGAGATGCTCTATCGCGCTGCGGAGATCGCGGGCAAGGCGCGCCGCTACGTCGGCCGCGTGGATGACGATGACATCCTGCCGCGTCTGAACGCCGTGTTGAGCACGCTGATCATCTTCGACGATGAAGAGCTGACCAACCTGGGCACCGAAATCGTGCTTCGCGGAGCTGCCACCGGTTATAATCTGAAGTACGATAACTACGATGCGAATTTCCTGCCCAAATACACGCTGAAATACGGCCACAGTGACCTGAGCCATGCACTGCAGCTGGTGGCGCTGCTCGACAGCGAGGGCTTTGACGCCTACATTCAGATCGAGCCCAAGGTTTCCGTGTATGAATACATGATCGAGTGGGGCGAGCCCGGCGAGCCTACGCCGACCTACGCCGTGCATCAGGTGTCCGACGACCGCTATCTGGCCTACGCTGTGGAATACGATATGCTGCTCGAGTTCGACACCGTTGAAGAAAAGGAAGCCTTCCACGATCTGGTGGAGACCTACGCAAAGGTGTATGATGATTCCTACGACGCCGACGGCAACCGTACTGAGAAGCTGATCGCGGGTTCCTGGTGGCAGCCGCTGTACAGCTCCACCACTGCGATGCAGAACGAGGAGTTTGCCGAGATGGTGGATAACGTGGTGCACTGCGCAGATGGTTATTCCATCCATCCGTTCTCGCTGCCCGAGGGCACGCAGGCCGTGGCGGACGTCGTGGCCGAGGTCGAGCCGGAGTTGAGCGTGGATCCGCAGACCATCTACGTCAATCCCGCCTTCTATCGCTATACGCTGGGCACGGATCATCAGTAAAAACAGATCAGCTGCAAAGAGGCAGTTCCAGAAAACTGGGACTGCCGCTTGCTGTGTTAGTGCAGGCTTTGCATCATAGCGAAAAACTGGTCGGGTGCTCCGGTGCTGAAGTAGGCATACCAGGCTTTGAGCGTGTCCGGTCGGAATACGCCGAGGCGCGCGAGGATCTGCCTTGTCCACAATAGGCTTCCCGTGCCCGCGGCGGTGATCAGACCATCGTCGGCAACGGACGGACAATCCACATAAAATTCGGTGCCTCTGTAATTCGGCGCGGCTGATTCAAGAAAGCCCGCGCCGTTGCTGGTGTGTGGGCGCGCATCCAGAAGGCCATGATCTGCAAGCGCTGCGGTCGCGCCGCAGATGGCGCACACCGTTCCGCCCGCGTCCAGCAGCGCGGCGGCGCGGTCGAGCACGGCGGTGTGTCTGGGGGCTTGCCAGGTGCTTGCGCCCGGCAGAATCAGTACGCTCGTTTCGTCCACGAGAATATCGCGAATCAGGCAGTCGGGGATCATCGTCAGCCCGCCCATGGTTTTTACCGCTTCCATGGAAGCACCGGCAAAATGGAGCGTGATCTCGGGCGCATCCCTTCTGAAAAAGCGGCGCGAATTCAGCTCTGCCAGCAGCAGACCCATTTCCCAGTCGGCCATCGTATCAATGGCGTAGATGTAGATATTATACATGCTTTTCCCTCCGTTTGTGTGTGGATGCTGCCATTATACCGCGCAATACTTGACATATATGCGTCAGGTATTCTATATTGGGAATAACAAAGCGATTGGCGGTGAAGCTATGAGAACGGATCGACTTGTGAGTATTATCATGCTCCTGCTGGAGCGGGACAGAATGACGGCGCAGGCGTTGGCGGACAGATTCGAGGTCTCGCCGCGCACGATCTACCGCGATCTGGAGGCGATCAGCATGGCGGGGATTCCCGTGCGCGCGGTGTCGGGCGTGAACGGCGGCATCGAGATCATGCGCGAATTCAAGCTTGACAAGCGCTATTTTACGGCGGCAGAGCTTACGGCGCTGCTTCAGGGGTTGTCCAGCCTGTCCGGCATGCTGCGCAGCGACGCGCTGACGAATGCGCTGGCGAAGGTCAAAAGCATCGTTCCGGCGGCGCAGGCTGGCGAAATCGAGCTGCACGCGGATCAGCTCCATGTGGATATGAGTCCCTGGATGGGCAAGCGCGACCTTCGGCCGCTGCTGGAAACGATTCGGGCAGCAATGCAGGCACATCACCTGCTTTCCTTTAAATACATAGATATACATGGCGGCGAGACCACGCGCACGGCGGAGCCGTATCGGCTGGTGCTCAAGGGCGGAAACTGGTACCTGCAGGCATATTGCCGCCTGCGCGGCGATTATCGCCTGTTCCGGCTGACGCGCATACTGGAAATGAGGCCGCTGGACACGGAATTTGAGCCGAGGGATTGTCCGGAGCTGCTGCTGCAATTTCCGGCGGACGCACAGCCGGCTGCGGCGCGCATTCGGCTCAGGTTCCACCACGCGCTGCTGGAACGCATGCTGGATTTCTGCGCCTATCAGGACATCGTTCCGGATGGCGGCGAAAGCTATATCGCTGATTTCCCATTTATCGAAAACGATTATTTTTACGATATGCTGCTGAGCTTTGGCAGTCGCTGCGAATGCCTTGAACCCGCGCGTGTCCGCATGGAGCTGAAGCGAAGAATTGAAGAAATGGCGGCGCTGTATACCTAAAGAAGCGGAGGCAGATCCAACCGGATCTGCCTCCGCAGAACATAGAATAAAAACGGGATTTAGCCGCGCGCCTGCTTGATCGTCTCGCGCGCTTCTCTGGATAGCTGCGCAATCTTTTCAAAATTATGCGCGGAGATGTCCTTTTTGGTGCATACCCAGCTGCCGCCAACGGCACGGATATAGGGCGCGGCGACATACTCGGCCAGGTTTTCGGCATTCACGCCGCCGGTCGGAATGAAATGTACGGTGGGGAAGGGGCCGGATAGCGCCTTCATGGCCTTGAGTCCGCCGTATACGTTGGCAGGGAAGAACTTCATCGTATCCACGCCGAGGCGCATTGCGGCCATGATCTCGCTGGGCGTGACGCAGCCGGGCAGCACCGGCACATGGTTCTCCATGCACCACGCCACCATTTCGGGATTCAGTCCCGGCGATACAATGAATTTCGCGCCTGCTTCTACGCAGGCCTTTGCCTGATCGAGATCGATTACCGTGCCTGCGCCGACCAGCATTTCAGGCGCGGCGGCGGCGACCTGTCGGATAGATTCCAGCGCGGCGGAGGTGCGCATCGTGATCTCCATTACATCAATGCCGCCTTCGAGCAGCGCGCGCGCGGTGGGCAGCGCATCCTGTGCATTTTCAATTACTACGACCGGTACGATGCCGCATGCGGCGCAGCGTTCCATTGCATTCATGATAAGACCTCCTATTGGATCCGATAATTATCGCGTTCGAGTACCGCGCGGTTGACCACATTCACGGGTTGCTGACCGGGCAGTACGCAGCGCAGCGCTTCCTTGATTACCGATTCGGCCAGATAGCGGTTGCTTCTGGAGGAATAGAAGGAAGTGTGCGGCGTAAGAACGACGTTGTCCATCTTGAGCAGCGGGTTGTCCGCCTCCGGCGGTTCCTTTTCGAGCACGTCCAGGACTGCGCCGGCGATCTTGCCCGCCTGCAGCGCTTCGATCATCGCGCTTTCATCGATGACCGCGCCGCGCGCCGTATTGATAATCACGGCGTTGGACTTCATCAGCGCAAATTCAGGCGCGCCTACCGTGTGGCGGGTATGCTCGTTCAGCGCGCAGTTGATGGACAGAAAATCGCAGCCTGCAAACAGCTCGTCGCGGCTTACCTGCTTAACGCCCATTTCAAGGTCTGCTGGCGTGAGATGCGCGGAGCAGGAAATCACCTGCATGCCCAACGCGATCGCCAACTGCGCAACGCGGCGTCCGGCATTGCCGAAGCCGTAAATGCCCAGCACCTGCCCGACGGTCGGCCCCATTGCGCCGCTGAGGGAAGCGCGCGTATCCAGCCAGCGCCCCGCCTTTACGCCCGCATTTAACTGAACCAGGCGCTTATTCCAAGCCAGTATGCCCAGCACGACGTACTGCGCGAGCTCGGTCTGGCAAAAATCCGGCACGTTGACCACGGCGATGCCGTTTTCGGTGGCGGCTTCCAGATCGACGCGGTCAAAGCCGATGCCGTAGCGCACGACCGCCCGCAGCTTCGGCAGGCTTTCCAGCACATGGCGATTGATGTAGGATTCGTTGGTGATCAATACGTCCGCATCTGCGGCCGCATCAATTACGGATGCGTCGTCGGGGCAGATGACGCCGCGAAGCGTTACATCCGTCCGAGCGCCAAGCACGGCGCGCTCGAACGTGAGCGAAAGATCCGCGCCCGGCAGATCCGTGCGAACGATCTGAAATTCACTTTTCATTTGAAATTCTCCGCTTCCAGCTTCTGCACGCTTTCAAACATGGAGCCGAGGAACGCGGCGCGCTCGGGCGCTGCGCCCTTGCCGAAGCCGTTTGCCAGGAAGGCGTCTACCATGGCGAAGGCGTTGCCCTTGCCCACGACGTTTGCGCCCATCGCAAGCGCGTTGGCATTGTTGATGAAGGGGATCATGTTTGCGGTAAAGATGCTTTCGCAGGCTACGCAATACACGCCCTTAAACTTGTTGCACACGATGCTCATGCCTGCGCCGGAGCCGCAGATAACGATGGCCCTTTCGCCCTTGCCCTGCTGGAGCGCGCGCGCAGCGGCGGCTGCCGCGTCGGGATAGAGCACCTTTTCGTCGGCGGACTTCTGGCCGACGTCGATCACCTCGTGGCCGCATTCCTGCAGATGCTCGAGCACCTGCGCCTTGAGCGGATAGCCTGCAAATTCACAAGACAGAATAACTTTCATGGTAAATTTCCCTCCTTGGCCTATTTTTGCATTGACAGAACCCAATTCATGTGTTAAGATTGGGAATGCAAATATATTAGCTGATGACAAGTATAGCACTTATGCGCTAGAATTTCAAGCCTTCAGCGAAAAAAAGGAGAGATGTCGTGTGGGTGTGGTCAGTGAACTGATTCGGAACGTGAAGATCCCTGAGATGATCCGCGTCAAGCAGAGCTTTGACGATACGGCGCTTCAGGATGTGCCCGGAAAAATGGACGAACAGCTGCATCAGGAAAAGATCCGCAGCCAGATTCGCCCGGGCATGCGTATCGCCATCGGCGCGGGCAGCCGCGGTATCAGCAATTATTCCGTTATTATTAAAAAAATCGTTGACTTTGTGAAGGAAATGGGCGCGGAGCCCTTCATCGTGCCCGCGATGGGCAGCCATGGCGGCGCCTGCGTTGAAGGTCAGCGCCAGATCCTGTATGGCTATGGCATTACACCCGAAAATATGGGCTGCCCGGTTGTCTGCTCCATGGAAACCAAAATAATTGGCCGCACTGCGGACGATCGCTATCCTGTGCAGATCGATAAGAACGCGGCGGAGGCCGACGGTATCATCATCTGCAACCGCATCAAGGCGCACACGGCCTTCCGCGGCCCGTATGAATCCGGCCTGATGAAGATGCTGGCCATCGGTCTGGCAAAGCAGAAGGGCGCGGAATTCTGCCATTCCCGCGGCTTCAAGTATATGGCTGAAATGGTAGAGCTGTTTGGCCGCGGCATTATCAGCAATGCCAATGTGCTCTTCGGCGTGGCAATACTTGAAAATGCTTACGATAAGACGGCGGAGCTCCATGCGCTGACCGCTCCGGAGATCATTTCTGAGGAGCCCAAGCTGCTGGCGCGCTCCAAGGATTATATGCCGCGCATCCTGATCGAGCATGCCGATCTGCTGATCGTGGACGAGATCGGCAAGAATATTTCCGGCGACGGCATGGATCCGAACATCGCCGGCACCTTCGCCGTGCCCTATGCCTCCGGCGGCATCGATGTGCAGCGCGTGGCCGTGCTCGATATTACCGAGCAGTCCCATGGCAATACCATCGGCTGGGGCATGGCCGACTGCTCTACGCGCCGCGCCTTCAACAAGTTTGACAGTGAGGCGACCTATCCCAATTCGCTGACCTGTCTCGTGACGCAGGTCAGCAAGATCCCCATGATCTTCAAAAACGATAAGGAGTGCATCCAGGGCGCGATCAAGACGCTTGCGGACGTCGATTTCAACGATGTGAAGGTCGTGCATATCAAGAACACGCTTGCCATGGCGGAGATCGAGGTATCCGCAAATCTGCGGCCGCTGGTTGAGGCTACGCCGAACATGGAGGTGCTGAGCGAGCCTGCACCCATGCCCTTCAACGAGGAAGGAGATCTTTTCTAAACGGACATTACGAGTGAACACGTCGGGCGCTTCTCGAGGAATCGGGAAGCGCCTGATCTTTAAAGGACAGGGGATGGCAAAGGCGCAGCCCTTGCAGGCTTCTTCGCGTCTGGTTGGCTGTTGACTTTGTTAACAGACTGAGTGCAGCCCTGCGGGTTGGCGGACACAAATGTCAGCCGCGTCTGCGGCAGGTGCAGAGCAGCGGCCGCCATTGGGCAGCGATTTCGGCGCGTAGGGGAAATGCGCCGGTATTTTTTGCAGGAAAAGTGCCGGATTGCGCCGAAAATGCCGATCTGCGATACTGAATGATTTTGTTATTCTGTACATTCCAAACACTGACTTATGTAACTGATGAAAAAGAATTAACAAGATCAGTTATAAAAAAGTTATACAGACTATTAAAAACGCATATTAATATCATTGACAAATATACTAATATGACGAATTTTGAAGTGAGGCTTGAAAAAATATATGAGTGCGTGGTAATATATTAGTGGCGATGCAAAAGGGCATCACAAATGATTTAGGGAGGTTTAACCATGAAGAAGATTCTCGCAGTTCTCATCGCACTCACCTTTATCCTGACCGTGGGCGCAATGGCCGAGACGACCGAAAACTGGGGCGAAGGCCTCAAGATCGGTCTGGCTCAGATGCACTACACCAACGCCTATCGTACCGCTGAAACTCAGAGCGTGATCGACGCCTTCGAAGCCGTTGGCGCTACCGTCGTCTGGAACGAGGCTGGCAACGACACCGCAACCCAGGTTGCAAACGTGAAGGATCTGCTGGCGCAGGATATCGATTATCTGCTCCTGCCGCCGAAAGAGGAAGC
>CAKUOX010000043.1 GCA_934670175.1 uncultured Clostridia bacterium
CTGCAAAATCGGTTACATACGTTGAAGCAGTCGCGCCACTGCAGCGTCCTGCAGGCGCGACCAGCCCGCGCTGGAATCTGAAAGATTCGCGCGGCGCTGCCGGAGCTTTGCATTGCAAAGGCTCCGGTGCGTATTATGTATGCGCCCTCATTTGCAGTCCGCGTTTCCTTGCCTTGCCTTGCAAGGCTTCTCAGCGCCTGTCCTCTTGTTTTATTTCGCCATGGCGACGTCCAGCGCGGCGGCGATGAACCCCTTGAACAGCGGGTGCGCCTTGTTCGGACGGGATTTGAATTCGGGGTGATACTGAACGCCCACATAGAACGGGTGATCGCTCAGCTCCACGGTCTCGACCAGCCGTCCGTCCGGCGAAAGGCCGGAGAGCGTGAGTCCTGCGGCGGTCAGCGCATCGCGGTAATCGTTGTTGAATTCATAGCGATGGCGATGGCGTTCGGAGATGGTGTCCGCGCCGTAGCAGCGCGCCATGGTGGTGCCGGGCTGGATTACGCAGGGATACGCGCCCAGGCGCAGCGTGCCGCCCTTGTCAATATCATTGCTCTGGCCGGGCATGAAGTCGATGACCTTGTGCGCGCACAGCTCGTCAAATTCGCCGGAATGCGCGTCGGCGATCTCCGCCACATTTCGCGCATATTCGATCACGGCGATCTGCATGCCCAGGCAGATGCCGAAGTAGGGCAGCCGCTTTTCGCGGGCATAGCGCGCGGCCAGCAGCATGCCGTCGATGCCGCGTCCGCCGAAGCCGCCGGGCACGATGATGCCGTCCAGGCCGCTCAGGAGCGCGTCGCAGTTTTCCGCCGTCAGGTGCTCGGAATCGACCCAGTCGATGTCGATGTCCGTGCCCAGCGTGTAGCCCGCATGGCGCATGGCCTCGGCTACGGAGAGGTAGGCGTCGTGCAGCTGCACATACTTGCCCACCAGCCCGATCTTCACCACATGCTGGCGCGACTTGATGCGCTCGACCATCTCCGTCCACTCGGTCAGCTCCGGCTGTGGCGCGTCGATATGCAGCTCACGGCAGACAACCTCGGAAAACGACGCCTTTTCCAGCATCAGCGGCGCTTCGTAGAGGTAGGGCAGGGTGATGTTCTCAATTACACAGTCGGGCTTGACGTTGCAGAACATCGAGATCTTCTTGAAAATGGCGGGCTCCAGCGGCTGGTCGCAGCGCAGCACGATGATATTGGGATTGATGCCCATGCCCTGCAGCTCCTTCACGGAATGCTGGGTGGGCTTGGATTTGTGCTCGTCCGAGCCGCGCAGGAACGGCACCAGCGTCACATGGATGAACAGGCTGTTTTCGCGGCCGACATCCAAAGAGATCTGGCGCACGGCTTCAATGAAGGGCTGGGATTCGATGTCGCCGATCGTGCCGCCGATCTCGGTAATGACCACGTCGGCGCCCGTCTGCTTGCCCACACGGTATACGAAATCCTTGATCTCGTTCGTGATGTGCGGAATGACCTGCACCGTGGAACCCAGATATTCGCCGCGGCGCTCCTTGTTGAGCACGTTCCAGTAAACCTTGCCGGTGGTCAGGTTGGAATAGCGGTTCAGATCTTCGTCGATGAAGCGCTCATAGTGCCCCAGATCCAGATCCGTTTCCGCGCCGTCCTCGGTGACGTAGACCTCGCCGTGCTGGTAGGGGCTCATCGTGCCGGGGTCGACGTTGATATAGGGGTCGAGCTTCTGTGCGGCGACCTTCAGCCCGCGCGCCTTGAGCAGACGTCCGAGCGACGCCGCCGTAATGCCCTTGCCCAGTCCGGAAACCACGCCGCCGGTTACAAAGATATACTTTGTCATGACCTGTTCCTCCATCCCTGTTCCACAATTACTTATTTGTAGGTAGACAATATGTTTTCGGCGATTTCACGCCGGGAAACGCAGCGATCCATGGCCTGCTTTTCGATGTAGCGGTGCGCCTGCGCCTCTGTCATCTTCAGCTGGTCAATCAGCAGCCATTTCGCATGGTTGATGATGCGAATGTCCTCCATTTTTTCCTCGAGCGAGGCGGTTTTCTGCGCCATGCGCCGCAGCCGTTCACAGGTGCCGCAGAGCAGCTGCATCGTCTGCGTTACCAGCTGTGCCGAGGTGGGTTTGGGCAGCGTCAGCACGCCGCAGGGCGAGACCCGCGCGCTGATGTCGGGATAATGCTCCGCCTTCACCAGCAGCAGCACGCCTGTAGCGCTGTCGCGGCAGAGATCCAGCGCCAGCCGCGTGCCAAAATCATCGGCGACCGGCGCGTTGATGACCACGATGTCAAAGCGGCTCTCCAGCAGCTGACGGCGGGCGCTTGCCACGTCCGCGGCTATCGTGACCGGCGAATAGCGTTCCTCAGGGAGAAGGGACATGAGCGACTGATTGAATTTTTCAGATGCAGATACCAGCAGCACGCTGTAACAGTGCTCCTGCAGCTCCATGTGCCTTCCCTCCCTTCGCAAATATGGCTCGCGGCTGTTTTAGCGCGCGTAGCTGTCGATGATCGCGCGCGGCAAATGCTCGGCCACCAGCGCGCTGCTGCGCGCGGCTGCCCTTGCCTGCGCAAGCGTTTCGGGCAGCGTTTCGTAGCGCGCGGCGGCCTCTGCCGGCGCGGCGTACAGATTCGCGTTGGCCGCAGGCGGAAGCTGCATATCCTGCGCTATGCCGTCCAGACCCGCCCAGATCAGCAGCGCGAACGCCAGATAGGGATTGCACATGGGGTCGGGCGAGCGCAGCTCGGCGCGCCGGTATTCGCCCGCGGCGGCGGGAATGCGGATCAGCTGCGAACGGTTCTGCGCCGACCAGGAAATAAAGCGCGGCGCCTTGAAGCCGCCAAAGCGGCGATAGGAATCCTCAACGGTATTTAAAAAGAGCGTGATCTCCGAAATATGCTTGAGAATGCCGGCGATGATCTGCGGCATGACGTCTCTGTCATCGCCGCTGCGCGCGGAAATATTGATGTGCATGCCGTTGCCCGCGCTATCCTTCAGCGGCTTGGGCGAAAAATCGGCGCTCAGGCCGTTCAGCGCGGCGATGGTGTTGACCACGGCGCGGAAGGTGATCGCGTCGTCTGCTGCGGTGAGCGGATCGGAATAGCGGAAGTCGATCTCGTTCTGGCCGGGGCCCTCCTCATGATGCGAGCTCTCCGGCATGATGCCCATCTGCTCCAGCGTCAGGCAGATTTCCCGGCGCACGTTTTCGCCCTTGTCCTGCGGGGCGATATCCATATAGGCGGCGCGGTCGTGCGGAATGCGCGTCGGCTCGCCGTTTTCATTCAGCTTGAAGAGATAGAATTCCATTTCTGAGCCGAAGGCGAAGGAAACGCCCACCTTTGCGGCGTCCATTATCGCCCGACGCAGCAGCATGCGCGTATCGGCTTCAAAGGGCGTACCGCCCGGCAGGGAAACGGAGCAAAACATGCGGATCACGCGGCCATGCTCGGGCCGCCACGGCAGCACGGCCAGCGTGGATGCGTCCGGATGCAGCAGCAGATCGGACTGTACATCGCCGCCAAAGCCGGCGATGGCCGAGCCGTCGATCACCACGCCGTATTCAAACGCCCGCTTTAGCTCCTGCGGCATGATGGAAACGTTTTTCTGACGGCCAAAGACGTCGCAGAAGGCGAGCCGAATGAACTTCACGTCCTCTTCGGCAACGTACTGTATAATCTCGTTTACTGAATACATCATGATATACTCCTGTCGCTCGCCATGAAGCCCTAAAATAAGAAAAGCGCCATTCAAAAAGGGGCAGACAACCCCGCTCAGAATGAACGCCCTTGCTCATCACAACA
This sequence comes from uncultured Clostridia bacterium, assembly GCA_934670175.1. GTDB lineage: Bacteria > Bacillota > Clostridia > Christensenellales > Aristaeellaceae > SFTH01. The sequence goes on from CAKUOX010000043.1 coordinate 3,788, forward strand.
CCGTATTTTAGCATAAGCGCGCGGCCTTTGTCAATCCGCATGGGCGCGCCTGAACAGGTGTGCGTGTAAAAACGATATTGATTTTTTGCGCCGGAGCGCGGCGAAAAATTCGGCGTAAAAAAAGCGTAAACTCGCTTGACAAGCCCGACTTCGGCGCGTATAATACCCCGCATAAAGGCGATGGCGTCTTGAAGCGATGGGCTTCATGACGCCTTTTTTCTTTATCCGGCCGCGCTTTGGGCGGCCAGGCGAAACGCAGCAAAAGAGGAGAGTGCGGTTTTATGAAAACGGTATCGGATTACTTTGGATGCCTCGTTTTTGACGATCGGGTGATGAAGGCGAAGCTGTCTGCAGAGATTTACGCTTCGCTCAGAAAGACCATCGACCAGGGCGCGAGCCTGAATAACGATGTCGCCAATGCCGTTGCCGCCGCAATGAAGGATTGGGCGGTGGAGCACGGCGCGACGCATTTTACGCACTGGTTCCAGCCGCTCAACGGTATTACTGCTGAAAAGCACGACAGCTTTATTACGCCCGCACCCGACGGCGGCGTTATTATGGAGTTCTCCGGCAAGGAGCTGATCCAGGGCGAGCCGGACGCATCGTCCTTCCCGTCCGGCGGTCTGCGCGCCACCTTCGAGGCCCGCGGCTATACCGCATGGGATCCGACCTCCTACGCCTTTATTAAGGATAAGACGCTCTGCATTCCCACGGCGTTCTGCTCCTACGGCGGCGAAGCGCTGGATAAAAAGACGCCGCTGCTGCGCTCCATGCAGGCGCTGAACAAGCAGGCGATGCGCATTATCCGTCTCTTTGGCAATACGGACGTCAAGTGCGTGCGCACCTCCGTTGGCCCCGAGCAGGAGTACTTCCTGGTGGACAAGGAGATGTACGAGCAGCGCAAGGATCTGGTGTTCTGCGGCCGCACGCTCTTCGGCGCGAAGCCGCCCAAGGGACAGGAGCTGGACGACCATTATTTCGGCGTCATCAAGCCCCGCGTGGCCGCGTTTATGGCGGAGCTGAACGAGGAGCTGTGGAAGCTGGGCATTCTGGCCAAGACCGAGCACAACGAGGTCGCGCCCGCGCAGCATGAGCTTGCGCCCATCTATACCACGACGAACGTCGCGACCGACCACAACCAGCTGACCATGGAGATCATGCAGAAGGTGGCCGCGCGCCACGGTCTGGTGTGCCTGCTGCACGAAAAGCCGTTCGCGGGCGTGAATGGCAGCGGCAAGCATAACAACTGGTCCATGGCCACGGACACCGGCGCCAATCTGCTCACGCCGGGCGAAACGCCTTATGAAAACGCGCAGTTCCTGCTGTTCCTCTGCGCGGTGATTCAGGCCGTGGACGATTATCAGGACCTGCTGCGCCTGTCCGTAGCGACGGCGGGCAACGATCACCGTCTCGGCGCGAACGAAGCGCCGCCCGCAGTGGTTTCCATGTTCCTGGGCGACGAGCTGACCGCCATTCTGGACGCGATCGAGAATGAAAAGCCGTACAGCGGCGCGGAAAAGACGGTCATGAAGCTGGGCGTGCATGTGCTGCCCAAGTTCATTCGCGATACCACCGACCGAAACCGCACCTCGCCGTTTGCGTTCACCGGCAACAAGTTCGAATTCCGCATGCTCGGCTCTTCCAACAGCATTGCCTGCGCCAATATCATGCTCAATTCCGCCGTGGCTGAATCGCTCAGGCAGTACGCCGACCATCTGGAAAAGGCCGAGGATTTCGAAACGGCGCTGCACGACATGATCCGCGATACGATCCGCGCGCACAAGCGCATCATCTTCAACGGCAATGGCTACGACGACGCCTGGATTGAGGAGGCCACCGTGAAGCGCGGCCTGCTGAACCTGCGCACCACGCCGGACGCGCTGGCGACGCTGCTGGAGAAGAAGAACGTGGACATGCTGACCTCGCTGAAGGTCTATTCGCTGCCGGAGCTGCATTCGCGCTATGAGATCATGCTGGATAATTACTGCAAGACCGTAAATATCGAGGCACTGACCATGGTGGATATGGCGCGCAGGGAGATCCTGCCCGCAGTAGAAGCCTACGCCGCAGATCTGGCGTCCGCGCTCTCGGCGAAGCTTAAGGCCGTGCCGGAGCTTTCCTGCCGCTACGAAAAGGGCGTGATCCGCACGCTTTCTACGCTGGCGGACGAGATCGATACTGCGATCGGCGCGCTCGAATCGGCGTTGATCAAGTATAAGACCATTACCGACCTGCCCGAGGCGGCCGCCGCGATCCGCGATGTGATCCTGCAGAAGATGGCGGAGCTGCGCGTCGTGTGCGACGAGGCCGAGAATGTGACGGCTGAAAAGTACTGGCCGTTCCCGACCTACGAAAAGCTGCTGTTCGGCGTAAGGTAATCGAGTAAACAGATAGACCCCAAATATTGTGATAGAATTCAAAGGCATTTGAACCGGGAGAAGTAGTGCAGAATATCGCCCACAGCGAGCGTGGAAGGGTGGAAGCCGCGCGGCACGAGTCTGCATGAATAACACCCGGTAAGCCGCAAGCCGAAAAGAAAGCCGCTTTGCGCTTTCGCAATAGGCGCGCCGGATCGCCGACCGTTACAGCGGCGAGGCTTTGTTGGAAGCCGGAAAGAGAAAAAAGATGGGTGGCACAGCGAGTATCGGCACTTGCCCCATCGAATGCTGAAGTATCATTTTATGGAGGATATGATATTATGTGTTCGATTATGGGCTATTGCGATTGCTGTGCCGCTCCTTCTTTGTTTAAACAGGGCTTTGACCAGACCATTTCCCGCGGGCCGGATGACAGCCGCATCGTCGATACCGGCAGGGGATTGCTGGGCTTCCACCGCCTGGCCATCATGGGGCTTACGCCCGAGGGCATGCAGCCCTTCGAGCTGGACGGCAGCTACGTCGTGTGCAACGGCGAGATCTACGGCTTTGAGGCGCAGAAGCGCGCGCTTCAGGCGATGGGCTATGTCTTCAGCAGCGGCTCGGACTGTGAAATACTGCTGCCCATGTACCGCGAATACGGCACGGACATGTTCGCCATGCTGGACGCGGAATTCGCGCTGATCCTCTTCGACGCGCGCACGCAGGAATACGTCGCCGCCCGCGACCCGATCGGCATCCGGCCGCTGTATTACGGGCGCGACGCGCATGGCGTGATGGTATTTGCCAGCGAGCCCAAAAACCTGACGGGCATGTGCGCGCAGATTCTGCCGTTCCCACCGGGCTGCTACTGGAAGGACGGGCGCTTCGTGCGCTATGCAGATCCCGCGCATGTGGATGCTGTGTGTCACGATGATCTGGATACGGTTTGCAAGAATATCCGCGACAAGCTGATCGCGGGCGTTGAAAAGCGGCTCGTGGCCGACGCCAAGGTCGGCTTCCTGCTCTCCGGCGGGCTGGATTCCTCGCTGGTGTGCGCCATCGCCGCGCGCAGGAGTGAAAAGCCCATTCGCACCTTTGCCATCGGCATGCGTGAGGACGCCATCGATCTGAAATATGCGCGCGAGGCGGCGCAGTATATCGGCTCATGCCACACCGAGGTGCTGATGACGCGCGAGCAGGTGCTCTCCGAGCTGGAAAACGTGGTGCGCCTGCTGGGCACCTACGATATTACGACCATTCGCGCCAGCATGGGCATGTATCTGCTGTGCAAGTGGATCCATGAAAACACGGATATTCGCGTGCTGCTGACCGGCGAGATCTCCGATGAGCTCTTCGGCTACAAATATACCGATTTCGCGCCGTCTGCGGCGGAGTTCCAGCGCGAGGCGCAAAAACGCATTCACGAGCTGCACATGTACGACGTGCTGCGCGCCGACCGCTGCATTTCCGTAAACTCGCTGGAGGCGCGCGTGCCCTTCGGCGATCTGGATTTTGTGAAATATGTGATGAGCATCGATCCCGAAAAGAAGCTGAACCGCTATGGCAAGGGCAAGTATCTGCTGCGCCGCGCCTTCGAGGGCGATTATCTGCCGCATGCGCTGCTCTACCGCGAGAAGGCGGCCTTCTCCGATGCGGTGGGACATTCGATGGTCGACGATCTCAAGGCCTATGCGGAGACGCGCTATACGGACGCGGAATTTGAGCAGCGGCGGCAGAAATATGAATTTGCCACGCCGTTTACCAAGGAATCGCTGCTCTACCGCGAGCTGTTTGAAAAATATTATCCGGGTCAGGCGCAGATGGTCGTCGATTTCTGGATGCCGAACAGGGCGTGGCAGGGCTGCGACGTGAACGATCCGTCTGCGCGCGTGCTCTCCAACTACGGCGCGAGCGGCATGTGATGCAGGTATCCGTTCAAAGAATCAGAAACGGATTAATGCGCTTCAAGAATGACCGGCGGTCTCGTCGCCGGTCATCATGCCATTATAATTTTTCCAGAAAGCTGTGCATCTGCCCGTCCTGCTTGTAGCCGGGCAGGGTATCGAGGTTGACCTTGTGCAGGCTGGCGAACAGGTTGATCTCCACGTTGGGATTGATTGTACGCATCTGCCGGATCAGCGCCTTGGTTTCCTGACGTTTGGAGCTGCCGTCGCTCGCCTCGGCGCGCTCCGAGAAGCGGCAGGCGCAGCGCAGAAAATGCAGGTCGTTGTAATTGCGCCAGGCGATGATGTCGTCCTCACGCACGCAATACAGCGGCCGGATCAATTCCATGCCGGGGAAATTTGCACTCCTGAGGCGCGGCACCATGCCCTGCAGCTGCGCGCCGTAGCTCATGGACATCAGCGCCGTTTCGATCACATCGTTCAGATGGTGTCCCAGCGCGATTTTGTTGCAGCCGCGCCGCTGCGCTTCGGCGTAAAGGTGGCCGCGCCGCATGCGCGCGCAGAGGTAGCAGGGGTGCTCGCCGCCCGCATCCTCCGCGGATGAAAATATATCCGTTTCAAAAAAGGAGACCGGAAGGCGCAGTATTTCGGCGTTTTGTTCGATGCGCGCGCGGTTTTCCGGACTGTATCCGGGATCCATGCACAGGTATTCCAAGTCAAACGGCACTTCGCTGAAGGGCTGCAGGTGCTTCAGCAGCAGCGCCAGCAGCATCGAGTCCTTGCCGCCGGAAATGCACACGGCGATGCGGTCGCCGGCCTGGATCAGCTCGTAGCGCTTGATCGCCGCAATGAAGGGGTTCCAGATTTCCTTGCGGTATTTCTTGATCATGCTGCGCTCGGCCAGCTGCCAGCGTTCAAGCTCTCTCGCCATCGCTCTTTCCTCCATTTACCAGGTCTAGAATGATCTCGCCCGCCATGATCAGCCCCACTACCGGCGGCACGAACGACAGCGAGCCGGGCACCTGCCGCTTGGCGCAGGCCTCATCGCTGTCGGCGGGCTTCATCGGCGCTTCCTCGGAATAAACGACCTTCAGGTGATCCACGCCGCGCTTTTTCAGCATGCCGCGCATCGCCCGCGCCAGCGGGCATACCTTCGTGCTGTAAATATCCGCCACGCGAAACGCCGTGGGATCCTGCTTGTTGCCCGCGCCCATGGCGGAAATGACCGGCACGCCCGCCGCCTTCGCGCGCAGGATGATCTCGATTTTTCCCGCCACGGTATCGATGGCGTCGGCCACATAATCGTAGGCGGAAAAATCGAATTGCTCCGCTGTTTCCGGCAGATAGAACATGCGGTGCGCGCGCACGACGGTTTCCGGACAGATGTCGCGGATGCGTTCGGCCATCACATCCACCTTCGGCCGCCCCAGGGTGGAATGCAGCGCGATGATCTGGCGGTTGATGTTGGTCAGCGATACTTCATCGTTGTCGATCAGGTCAAGCTGTCCGACGCCGCCGCGCGCCAGCGCCTCGGCCACATAGCCGCCCACGCCGCCGATGCCAAATATGGCCACGCGGCAGGCGCGCAGGCGTGTCACGGCATCCTCGCCCAGCAGCAGCGCCTCTCGGGAAAATTCATGCAGCATTGCGTTTCCACCTCACATTTGTCTATTATAATTATAGGAATTCCGGCGTTAATTTTCAAGGCTGCGGGGAGAAACGCAAATGGGCAGCCGCGGCTGCGCGCGATCTCTGGCGCGTTAAACTTTTTAAAAATTCGATTCCAACGTTTACAAACGCTGCACTGTGTGGTAGAATATATCGTATGGCGGCTTATGCCGTCATGAATCACGCATACTCGGTTTGCCGAAACACTCCGACGGCGTTCTGAGTTTGCGCGCAATAGAAAGAGGAGGAAGAATCACCATGACCAAGCAGGAAATCATCAATGCCTATGGCCGCCACGAAGGCGACACCGGTTCCCCCGAGGTGCAGGTCGCGCTGCTGACCGAACGCATCAACCACCTGAACGAGCATCTGAAGATGCACAAGAAGGATCACCACTCCCGTCGCGGCCTGCTGCTGATGGTTGGTCAGCGCCGCGGTCTGCTGGATTATCTGAAGAAGACCGATATCGAAGGCTATCGTGCGCTGATTGCAAAGCTCGGCCTGCGCAAGTAATGCGAGCCGACGCCTGTCTCAGCTGAGCCGATCGCGCCGCCGCCCGTATTGATTCGAGCGGCGGCGTTTCGTGCAAAATCGAGTAAATGGGCGGTTTGCGCGCCGTGTGTGGACGCTAGGATGCGGAAAACAGGTCTCCGCAGGCGTGCGTCTGTACACTGCGCATTGCCGTTTGGAGTGGAACGGAAGCAAACTGCGGTTTCAATGAAAATCAAGATATAGGAAAACCCAAGGAGGGCAAGAAGCATGAATTTTAAGTCTTACACCATGGATCTGGGCGGCAGAAACCTGACGCTTGAATTCGGCAAGTACGCCGAGCAGGCCAGCGGCGCGTGCTTTGTGCGCTATGGCGACACCTGCGTGCTGGTGACGGCGACTGTGGCCGAGACCCCGCGCCCGGGCATCGACTTTTTCCCGCTGAGCGTGGATTTTGAAGAAAAGCTGTATTCCGTGGGCCATATTCCGGGCTCCTGGAACCGCCGTGAGGGCCGTCCGGCTGAAAAGGCCATCCTGACCAGCCGCCTGATCGACCGCCCGCTGCGCCCGCTGTTCCCGAAGGGAATGCGCCATGATGTGTCCGTGGTCGCCACCGTTATGTCCGTGGATCAGGACAATATTCCGGATATTCCCGCCATGATCGGCGCGTCCGCCGCACTGTCCATTTCCTGCATTCCGTGGGCGGGCCCCATCGGCGCGGTGAACATCGGCTATGTGGACGGCGAATATGTGGTCAATCCGACCGTCGCGCAGCGCGAGGTCTCGTTGATGAACCTGACCGTTGCCGGCACCTCTGAGGCCGTGCTGATGGTCGAAGCGGGCGCGAAGGAAGTTTCCGAAGAAGTGATGCTGGGCGGCATCTTGTTCGCGCACGAGGAGATCAAGAAGATCGTCAAGCTGATCGAAACCATCAAGGCTGAGATCGGCGTTGAAAAGCGCGAATTCCCGCTGCAGCTGCCGGGCGACGATGTGAAGGCCGCCGTGCGCGAATATGCCTACGATAAGGTTGCCTGGATGTTTGAAACCTTCGACCGCGGCGAGCGCAACGCGCGCGAGGCGCAGGTGAAGGCCGAGGTCGCCGAGCATTTCGCGGAGCAGTTCGAAGGCCGCGAGGTCGAGGTCGGCGACGCGCTGTATGCCATCGAAAAGGAAATCATGCGCCGCCACATCATCGATAACGGTGTGCGCCCCGACGGCCGCAAGCTGACCGAGATCCGCCCCATCTGGTGCGAGGTCGGCGTGCTGCCCCGTCCGCATGGCTCCGGCGTGTTCACGCGCGGCCAGACGCAGGTCATGACCGTGGCGACGCTTGCCCCGATGTCTGAGCAGCAGATCATCGACGGCATCGGCACGCAGGATCGCAAGCGCTATATGCACCATTACAACTTCCCGGGCTATTCCACCGGCGAAGCCAAGCCTGCCCGCAGCCCGGGACGCCGTGAGATCGGTCACGGTGCGCTGGCTGAGCGCGCGCTCGAGCCGATGATCCCCTCCGTGGAGGAATTCCCGTACTGCTTGCGTCTGGTTTCCGAGGTCATGTCCTCCAACGGCTCCACCTCTCAGGCGTCCGTGTGCGGCTCTACGCTTGCGCTGATGGATGCGGGCGTGCCGATCAAGCGCCCCGTAGCCGGCGTCGCGATGGGTCTGATCAAGGACGTGGAGAACACCGGCAAGGTCGCCGTGCTGACCGACATCCAGGGCCTGGAAGACTTCCTGGGCGACATGGACTTTAAGGTAGCCGGCACCACCAAGGGCATTACCGCCATTCAGATGGACATCAAGATCAAGGGCATCGACGAGGCCATTCTGCGCCAGGCGTTGGCGCAGGCCTACGACGGCCGCCTGTTCATCCTCGACAAGATGCTCGAGGTTATTCCCGCTCCGCGTGAGGAGCTGAGCAAATACGCTCCCAAGATCGTGTCCTTCATGATTAACCCCGAGAAGATCGGCGAAGTGGTCGGCCCGCGCGGCAAGACCATCAACAAGATCATCGACGAGACCGGTGTGAAGATCGACATCGAGGACGATGGCAGCGTATTCATTGCTACCGAGGACGCCGCCGCCGCAAAGCGTGCGCGCCAGATCATCGAGGGCATTGCCAAGGATCCCCAGGTGGGCGATACCTTTGAAGGCAAGGTCGTTCGCATCATGCCCTTCGGCGCGTTCATCGAGTATGCGCCCGGCAAGGACGGCATGCTGCATATCTCCAAGATGGCCAACGAGCGCGTGGAAAAGGTCGAGGATGTGATGAACATCGGCGACACCGTGCCCTGCAAGATCGCGGAGATCGATTCCCAGGGACGCATCAACCTGCTGCGCACGGATATCGTGTATGAAGACGAATCCATGCCGGTGCGCCGTCCTCCGCGCCGTGATGGCGATCGCGGCGGACGCGGCGACCGCGGTGGACGCAGGCGCGACTAAGGTTCAGGATTATTCTAATGGATCTAAGAGAATTGGGCATACTTGTGTTGTATGCCCAATTCGTCAGCTTGTCAAAAAGGCTTTTGACAAGCTGAGTGGACGGGGAAGAAGCTCCCCCGCCACTGCCACCCCCACCAGTTTTTGCTAAAATCCTTTGGATTTTCGGGCGCAAAAACTGCAAAGAAACGATTTTTGCTCTGGAAAATGGGATTTTCCGCCGCAAAAATCGCCCGTGCCCACCGTACACGCCGCTGGGCGCGATTTGAAGCTCGGGGGCTCCATCTGTTTTTGCAGATTTACATAATATTCGAAAAAATTCGAAAAATGGGACTTGGAAATTTGGCGAAAAAGGCGTATTATTATACTGAATAGTGTTGTCAAAATTCATTTCATATTGATAGATGCGATAAGATGTAATTTTTACGGAGGACAAGGCGTGGGTCAGACGAAGAAAAAGACCAAAGCAAATTGGCAGTCGCGGCGCGAGAGCAGCCGAGGCCTGATCGTCGTGCTCGTTGTGGTGGGGTTGATCGTGGCTGCCGCGGCCTATTTGCTGCAGTCCAGCGGTGTTTTTGCGCTGAATGCAGGGCAGGCGGCGAAGGGCAAGGGTGTGCTGCTGAGCGAGGTCGCGGCCAGAAACGCGCAGGCGCTGGTGACGGACGACGGCGATATGCCCGACTGGGTGGAGATCAGCAATACCGGCGACGAGACGGTAGATCTGGCGCATTACGGCCTGGCGCTGGAATCCAATATCCACAAAATGTTTATCTTTCCCGCCTGCACGCTGGCGCCCGGCGAGCATCTGGTGGTGTATTGCCTCGGTTCGGCGGCGTCTGAGAGCAGCTACGCCTACAGCGCGCCGTTTAGGATCAATGCGGCCGGCGGTGATACGCTGATATTGATGAACGCCGGCGGCAAGGCGGTGGATGCGGTTCAGCTGCCCGAGCTGAGCGACGGGCAGGCCTATGCGCGGCAGGATGACGGCAGCTGGAGCCTCGGCGCGCCGACGCCCGCGCAGGACAATGCCGCCGCGCCGTCAGGCGGCAGCGGCGTGACGCTGACGGAGGATCAGCTCGAGATCAGCGAGGTATCCAGCGACAACGTGCTCTTCTTTGCCGATGAAAATGGGGAATGCCACGACTATATTGAGATCCACAATACCGGCAGCGAGGCGGTAAACCTGCAGGGCTGGTATTTGTCCGATTCCGCTGAAAAGCTCAAGCGCTGGGCGTTTCCGGAGGTCGTGCTGCCTGCGGGCGGCTATCTGGCGGTACACTGCTCCGCCTACGATCGCAGCGCCAACGCGGCGCACCTGCACACCGATTTCCGGCTCAGCAGCGCAGGCGAAACGGTGTATCTGTCCAGACCGGACGGCCGCTGCGTTTCGACGGTCGTCGTTCCGGCGCTGCTTTCGAGCCAGGCATATTCGCTGGTCGACGGCGCGTGGAGTACCGAGCTCGCGTCGACGCCCGGCGCTGCCAATACGGTGGACGGTGCGGCGCAGGTCAGCGCGGCGACCTTTGGCGACAGGGACTACGCGCTGCGCATCAATGAGATCATGGCGTCGGCCACGGAGCAGGCGTACGATTGGGTGGAGCTTTACAATGGCTCCGGCGAAGTGATCGATCTGAGCGGCTACGGCCTTTCAGACCGGCCGGACAAGCCGCGCAAGTGGCAATTCCCGCAGGGCACCAGGATCCAGCCGGGACAGTATCTGGGCATATTCATGTCCGGTCTTCAGGAGGGCACGCTGTCCGGCTTCCTGAGTGCGGACTTCAAGCTCTCCTCCGTGGGCGGCTATATGCTGTGCCTCTCCGATCCGGATGGGCGCGTGCTGGATGCGATCTATGTCGGCCAACAGTACGGCGGCATTTCCTATGGCCGCGTGCAGGGGCGCAGCGGCTGCTATTACCTTGAAACCGCTACGCCGGGCGCGGACAATACGGGCGCCTGCTACAGCGCGCGCACGCCGCAGCCCACGCCCAGCGTATACGGAGGCCTGTATGAGAGCGGCGACAGCTTTACGGTAACGCTTTCCGCGCCCGAGGGCTGCAGCGTCTATTATACGCTCGATTCTACGGATCCGAGCCCGAGCGCTGCGCTTTATGCGGGGCCGATCCAGATAAGCGGAACCACAATACTGCGCACTAGGGCGTATCACGACGGCTGGATGCCCTCGCTGATCGATACGCAGAGCTATCTCTACGACGTCAGCAATGCCAGCGGCGTGTTTGTGGTCTCTCTGGTGGCGGATCCGGCGAACCTGATCGGCGAGTCGGGCATCATGAGCAATTACAAAATGGACTGGGAGCGCGAGGGCCACGTCGAGATCTTCAAGGCCGACGGCGAGAATATCATTTCTCAAGGCTGCGGGCTGAGCCTGCACGGCATGGACAGCCGCAAGCTGCCCATCAAGAGCTTCAACGTTATCGCGCGCAGTCAGTATGGCGAAAGCCGCCTGAATTATCCGATCTTCAGCGAGCGCGACTATGAATCCTATCAGTCCATACTGCTGCGCCCGTCCGGCGAGGACTACAACATGAGCTTTATGCGCGATACGGTGCTGAGCTCGCTGATGAAGGATTCCTCCCTGATGTATCAGAAGTATGAGGTCGCCATTTGTTACCTCAACGGCGAATATTATACGCTGTATTATATCCGCGAGCGCATCAACAAGCATTCCATCTGCCAGTTTGAGGGCTGGGAGGGCATGGAGAATGAGCTGGACATCGTCAGGGGCAACGAGCAGGTTCAGCAGGGCTCCAACGCTGATTTTGCGGCGCTGCTGGATTGGACCAAGAACAACGACACCAGCACGGATGCGGCCTATGAATATCTCGACAGCAAGATCGATATTCAGAATTATATCGAATACATGTCCATTGAGATATTCACCGGCAATACCGATACGCTGAACGTGCGCCGCTATCGCAACCCGAAGGTCGACGGCAAGTGGCACTGGGCGCTGTACGATCTGGACTGGGCGTTCTTTAACGATACCAATTCCATTAAAAACTGGCTTACACCCGGCGGCACGGGCGCAGGCAAGCGCACGGATAACAAGCTCTTTATCGCCTGTATGAAAAACCCGACCTTCAGGGAACAGTTCCTGATCTATTTCGGGCAGCAGATGGCCACGAATTTCTGCACGGAGAACGTGATTTCCAAGATCCGTGAGCGCTGCGAGCTGCTCCAGGGCGTGCTGCCGCAGTTCCTCGAGCGCTGGAACCTCAGCCTCAACGCGGGCGTAAAGAAGATCCGGAATTATGCCGAGGAGCGCCCGAATAAGCTGCTCAACACCTATTTCCGCGAGTGCTTCGGCTTTAGCGACGCTCAGATGGAGTACTATTTTGGCGATGCCCTTGAGAAGATCGAGGAATACGCCAGTGAAAAGGCAGGTGGTTGACCGTGGCGATCAAGCGAAACGAGCTGCCGGCGCGCTATGAGCTGAAGTATTTCATCAATCCGGCGGAGCTGGAGGCGCTGCGCGCGCGGCTCAGGCCGGTGCTGAAGCTGGACAGGCACTGCGTTGGCGGCAAGCCCTACGTTATCCGCTCGCTGTATTTTGACGACATCGACGACAGCGCCTATTACGACAAGGTGGCGGGCGTGATGGCGCGCGACAAATACCGCATTCGCATCTACCGCCATTCGGATAAGGAGATATTTCTGGAGCGCAAGCGTAAGCTGGGCGATCTGATCCAGAAATCCTCCGTGCAGATCACGCGCCGCCTGTGCGACCAGATCATTTCCGGCGATCCGCGCGGCCTGCAGACCTCGAAGAACCCGCTGCTGCAGGACGTGTATGTGCAGATGCGCACGCGCCTGCTGCGGCCGGCGGTCATTGTCGATTACGCGCGCGAGGCCTACCTGCACCCTGCGGAGAACGTGCGCATCACCTTCGACCTGAATCTGCGCTCCGGGTTGCATTCGGTGGATCTGTTCAACCCGGAAATTCCCACCATCTGCCCGCACGACGGGAATGTGGAAATACTGGAGGTCAAGTTCGATAATTACCTGCCCGCCTACATTCAGGCGCTGCTCGGCGGCATTCAGGCCGATCGCAGCGCGGTTTCCAAGTATGTGCTGTGCCGTCGGTTTGAGCCGCTCGGCCGCTGATAGAACAGAAGCGTTTCAAAAATACCAAGGAGGATACCCGACATGAACGATTTTTCCGGACTCTGGAGCTCTCAGACCATCACGCCCTCTTCCTGGTTGACCATCCTCGTATCTCTGCTGCTGGCCTTCGTGGTGGGTCTGTTCATTGCGTGGATCTATCGCCGCAACTATCGCGGCGTGATGTATTCGAACAATTTCACGCTCACGCTCGTGCTGATGACGCTGATTACCTGCCCCGTGGTCATGTGCATCCGTGAATCCATCGCGCTGTCGATGGGCATGGTGGGCGCGCTGTCCATCGTGCGCTTCCGCACCGCCGTGAAGGATCCGCTGGATACGGCCTACATGTTCTGGGCGCTCACGATGGGCATCCTGCTGGGCGCGGGTCAGTTCTTCCTGACGGTGCTCACGGTTGTCGGCATCGCCGTGCTGATCACGGTGCTGGTGCAGATCCAGTCCCGCAAGATGAACAGCTTCCTGCTGGTGCTGCGCATGGGCGAGGAAGCCGAGCGCGCGGCGAACCAGATCGTCGGCAGTGTGCGTATGCAGCAGCTCAAGTCCAAAACCGTGTCCTCCGACGGCGTTGAAGCCACCTACGAGGTGCGTGTGGACAAGCCCGACGCCCTGCTGAACAAGCTGCGTGCCGTGCCGGGCGTGTACGACGCAACGCTCGTTTCCTATTCCGGAGAGACGGCCTGATCGGGGGCTGCGTTCCCTGCATACAGTCTTTCGGGGGAGGAATCATTTAAATGACCCAGACCAATAAACGCGCCTACGCGCCGCGCCCGCAGCCGCGCGGAGCCGCGCCGCAGGGGCGGCCGGTTCAGCGTCCACCGCAGCAGGGGCGGCCTGCACCCCGGCCACAGCCGCGCAGGCCTGCGCCCGCGCGCCCGGGCTATGCGCCGCGAAACCTGCAGCCCACCAGCCGCATGCGCGAGCTGCTGCTGATCCTTGTGGTCGGCGCGGCGGCGTGCATCGCGGCGCTGCTGATGCAAAAGGCATGGCCGAATGGCTTTCCATTGAAGGCCGGCGGCCAGAGCACCGCCGTGGGCAAGGTGACGGAGATCCACTCCAGCGGCCCGCTGCGCATCAATGAAGTGATGACCACGAACCGGAAAACGCTGCTGACCGCAGACGGTACCTCGCCCGATTGGATCGAGGTGATGAACGTCGGCGGCAGCGCCGTGAGTCTGTCCGGCTATGCGCTTTCGAAGAATAGCGATTCCGCCAATGTGTTCACCTTTCCGGATTACCAGCTCGAGGCGGGTCAGGGCGTGCTGATCTATGCGGACAGCAAGCTGCGCGAGGATGCCAGTGAGGAATTCCACGCGCCGTTCCGCCTCTCTTCCGTAGGCGACACGCTGATGCTGTTCAACCCCGCCGGCACCGCCATAGATACGGTGAACATCCCGCCGCTGCATCTGGACAGCAGCTATGCGCGCATTTCCACGAACGGCTGGGAGGAGAGCTACATGCCCACGCCCGGCGTGGAGAACACGGAGGAAGCCTATCGCGCGCTTGCACAGCCGGCGGCGGACAGCCCCGTAGTGGTAAGCGAGATCATGTCCACCAACCGAACGACGCTCGCCGACGCAAACGGTCAGTACTACGATTACATCGAGCTGTACAATCGCTCGAACGAGGCGGTCGATCTGACCAGCTGGTATCTCTCCGACGATGTGGACAACGCGCGCAAGTGGCGCTTCCCGCAGCTGAGTCTCAGCTCTGGCGAATATCTGGTGGTGTTTGCCTCCAAGCTCGATCGCACGGAGGACACGGCGCAGCTACACACGAATTTTGCGCTCTCCTCCGAGGGCGAAAGCGTGGTGCTGTCCAATGCCGCAGGCCGCGTAATGGATCGCGTGGATTTCGATCTGCTCAAGGCGGATGTTGCCTGGAGCCGCACGCAGGACGGCAGCTTTACCGCGTCGCTCGCGCCCACGCCCGGCCGCGCAAATCAATAAGGGATCACCGGCATGTTCCTGTCTACCAGCAAGCTAAATGGGGCTGTGAAAGAACGAAAAGTTCTTCCACAGCCCCATGTTTTATGGATAGCTGATCAGTATGGCGCGGGCCTGGGCGGTGCGCCGCCAGCCGCGTATTTTCAGGCCGTTCAGTGCCAGAGATATAAATGTGGTGCAGGCCCGAGCGGCGCGCCGCGGCCGTCAATGTACACAAGGCCGCCGTCTTCCGGAAGCAGCGCAGAATCCAGGAATAACGCTGCATAGCGGTAATCATTGACGCGCTGAAGGCTTTCGCGGTCATAGCAGCCGTACAACCCGTCGGCCTCCTTCAGCCAGATCACCGACGGATCCTCATTTTCACACGAACAAAAATCGCTCCACGCGCGGCAGTCCAGAATACGGTCATTGTCAAGATCAATGAGCCACAGACCGTTTTCGGCGTCCC
>CAKUOX010000044.1 GCA_934670175.1 uncultured Clostridia bacterium
GTGCTGCTGGATGTGGTGCATTCTCATGCCTGCCCAAATGAGGGCGAAGGGCTGAGCCGGCAGGACGGTACGGACGATCAGTATTTCCTGCCCGGCGAGCGCGGCTGGCACAGCGCCTGGGGCACGCGCGTGTTCGACTATGCCCGCCACGAGGTGATCCACTTCCTGCTGTCCAACCTGAAATTCTGGCAGGAGGAGTACCACTTCGACGGCTTCCGCTTCGACGGCGTGACCTCGATGATTTATCAGGATCACGGTCTCGGCGCGAACTTTTCCAGCTACGACCAGTATTTCGGTCTCAATACGAACGTGGACGCCATCACCTATCTGCAGCTGGCCAACGAGCTGGTGCACGCAGTGAATCCCTTCGCCGTGACCATCGCCGAGGATATGAGCGGCATGCCCGGCATGGCGCTGCCCATTCGCACCGGCGGCGTGGGCTTCGACTACCGTCTGTCTATGGGCGTGCCGGACTTCTGGATTCGCCTGCTGAAGGATTATCGCGACGAGGATTGGGACATGTACAAGCTCTGGTATGAGCTGACCACGCGCCGCCCGGGCGAAAAGAACATCGGCTATTGCGAATCGCACGATCAGGCGCTGGTAGGCGATAAGACGCTGATCTTCCGCATGGCAGACGCCGAAATGTACACCGGCATGGATAAGGCCTACCATTCGCCGGTGATCGATCGCGCCGTGGATCTGCATAAGCTCATCCGCTTTTCGACGCTGGTGCTGGCCAGCGAGGGCTATCTGAACTTTATGGGCAATGAATTTGGACATCCGGAATGGATCGATTTCCCGCGCGAGGGCAACGGCTGGAGCTATAAATACGCGCGCCGGCAATGGTCTCTGGCGGAAAACGGTTATCTGAAATATGAATGGCTGGAAAACTTCGACCGCGCCATGCTGAAATTTGCGCGCAAGTACCGCGTGCTCAGCAAGCCGCAGGCTGTGAGCCTCTGGATTGACCAGGAGCGCAAAATCATTTCCTTCGCCAAGGGGGATATGCTCTACCTGTTCAATTTCAACACCACGCAGTCGGTCACCAATTACTTCATGCACGCCCACATCACCGGCGAGGGCGGTTATCGCGCGATATTCAGCAGCGACGCCGCAGACTTCGGCGGACAGGAGCGCGTGAACATGAACTATATATACGAAACAAAGCCCGGCAAGCGTGGCGTAGGCTTCGAGGTATACGCGCCCTGCCGCACCGCCATTGTGTTCCAGAAAGTCGAATAAACGCAAGCCGCATGTCGCCAATTCTCCGGGATTCCGTGATGATCTGAAACGTATTCGCTTGCCTTTTTCCGCATATTCTATTATAATATTTTATAGTGAGTAAAAAAGCGGAGGTGGACAGCCTGTGAATATTACCATTCGAAAGTGTATGATCTCTGATGCGCCGCGCATTCGCGAGCTCAGCCGTCACCTGCTCGGCTTCGTTTATCCGGAGGATAAATTCGAAGCGAACATTCGCCGCCTGATGACGCGCGAAAGCAATCTGCTGCTCGTCGCAGAAAACAACGGCGCGATGCTCGGCTTCGCGCATGCCTGCGATTTTGATATTCTGTACGGCCCGCACCTGAAGATACTGCGCGCTATCGCCGTAGATGACCGATACCGCGGCTGCGGCGTGGGCAAAAGGCTGCTTGAAGCCGTGGAGGAATGGGCGCAGCGCACCGGCGCGTCCGGCGTGCGCATTTACAGCGGCACGGAGCGTACCGCCGCCATCGCGCTCTATAAGTCCTGCGGCTACGAATTTGTGAAGCCTGAAACCAAGTATAAAAAGGATTTCTAAGGATATGAACGCGCTGCTCCGGCATGTTGAAAGCCGAAGCAGCGCGTCGCTTTATTCAGTTTTCCTCCGCTTTCTGCGGCGGCGCAAGCAATTCGCCTATCCTGTCTGCAAGCGTATCCAGACCGGTTCGATCCTGCGACGAACAGGCCAGCACCTCCCAAGGCTGAACCGCCAGCGTACGGCAGATCAGCTGGATCGCGCGGGCGCGCTGCGCCTTGGACAGCTTGTCTGCCTTGGTGGCGATCACTGAAAACGGAATTTCATAATGACGCAGATATTCCGTCATCATCTGATCCTCCTGCGTCGGCTGGTGACGTATATCCACCAGATGGAACACATGCCGCAGATTTTCCGAGCCCGTCAGAAAGCCCTCAATCATGCTCGCCCATTTCTGCTGCTCGCTCTTGGGCGCGCGCGCAAAGCCGTAGCCCGGCAGATCTACCAGCAAAAACGCTTCGTTTATCAGATAATAGTTGATCAACCGCGTCTTGCCCGGCTCGGATGAGGTTCGAGCGAGCTTGGAATTGCGGGTCAGCCCGTTGATCAGCGAGGACTTCCCCACATTTGATTTTCCGGCCATCGCAATTTCCGGCATTCCCTGCTGCGGGAACGCTGAAAACGCGCTCTGCGACAGCAGAAATTTTGCTTTTTTGATGGTCATATCGCCAATCTCACCTTTTTCAAATCCTTTTTTTCGGGCAGAACCTGCCTGAGTGCATCGTCCACACTGTCGATCAGCGTGATCTCCATGCGCTCGAGGATCTTCGGATCGATCTTCTCCAGATCCTTTTCGTTTTCACGCGGCAGCAGGATATGCTTGACGTTCATGCGATACGCCGCCAGCAGCTTTTCGCGTACGCCGCCGATGGGCAGCGCCTTGCCGTGCAGCGTGACCTCGCCGGTCATGGCAATATCCCCGCGCGCAGGCAGGCCCGCAATCGCACTCAATATCGCGCAGCTCAGCGCAATGCCCGCCGAGGGGCCGTCCTTGGGCACCGCCCCCTCTGGCACATGAACGTGCAGGTCGTGCTTTTCGAAGAAATCCGGCGCCACGCCGTATTCGCCGGCGCGCACGCGCGCTACCGAGCGGGCGATCCGCGCAGACTCGCGCATCACGTCGCCAAGATTCCCCGTCAGCTCCAGATTGCCCTTGCCGTCCATCGCCAGCGCTTCCACAGGCATCAGCTCGCCGCCGACGCTCGTCCATGCCAGTCCGTTCACGACGCCGACCTCAGCCTGCGCCGCACCCGGCTGCCGAATAAACCTGCGCGGCCCCAGATACTGATTCAGATCCGCCTCGCGCAGCGAAATGACCTTCTTCTCAGGATTCTCAATAAACGCCAGCGCCGCTCTGCGGCAGATTTTTTCGATATTGCGCCTGAGCGTGCGCACGCCCGCCTCGCGGGTATAGCCGTCGATGACCTCAGCCATCACGCCCTCGGATATGCGCAGCGCGCCCTTCTTCAGGCCGTGCGCCTGCACCTCTGCGGGCAGCAGATAGCGCCGCGCGATCTGCACCTTTTCCTCCTGCGTGTAGCTCGGCACCTCGATGACCTCCATGCGGTCGAGCAGCGCCCGATCGATGGGCTCGGTGGAATTGGCGGTGGTGATGAACAGCACGTCGGACAGGTCGAACGCAGCTTCGATATAGTGATCCCGAAAGCCGCTGTTCTGCTCCGGATCCAATGCCTCCAGCAGCGCCGCCGCAGGGTCGCCGCGCATGTCGCTGGCGATCTTATCGATCTCATCCAGCAGGAACACGGGGTTCATGCTTCCGCTGCGATTGATGCCGGAAATGATGCGTCCGGGCATCGCGCCCACATAGGTCTTGCGGTGGCCGCGAATCTCGGCTTCATCGTGCACGCCGCCCAGGGACATTTGCGTGAATTTGCGGCCCAGCGCACGGGCGATCGATTTTGCAATGGACGTTTTGCCCACACCAGGCGGGCCGACCAGGCAGATGATCGGGCTCTTCAGGCCGTCCGTGCTCTTGCGCACGGCAAGGTATTCGATCAGCCTGTCCTTTACCTCCTTGAGGCCATAGTGATCTGCATCCAGTATGCGGCGCGCGCGCTGAATATCAATATCAGACGCATCGCGCACGCCCCATGGCAGCTCCAGCATGTATTCGATATAATTCTGGCTGACGCTGGATTCGGGCGACTGCGCCGCCGTACGCGCAAGGCGCTTGATTTCGCGCTTGACCTTTTCGCGCGCCTCGTCCGGCATTTTGGATTCGGCGAGCTTGCGGCGGTATTCCGCAATTTCCTCGTCCTCATCCTCGCCCAGCTCATCCTCTATGGCATGGATCTGCTCGCGCAGGTAGTATTCATGGTTGTTGCGATCCATCGCTTCGCGCACGCGCTGCTGTATCTTCTCCTCCAGCATCTGCAGGCTGATTTCGCGCCCGAGCAGCTGCGCGGTCATTTCGAGGCGCTGACGCACGTCGAAGCATTCCAGAACCTGCTGCTTGGCGGCAAGATCGCTGATGAGCGCGCTGGTCACGATGTCACAGAGCACGCCCGGGCGCTTTTCGCCCTCGATGCTCTGCAAAAATTCATTCATCGACATATCGCGCTGCTTCACGACCTGCCTGGAAAGCGTCACGATCGAGCGCATATAGGCCAGCGCTTCAACATCCGCCGCCTGTCCCTCTGCCGCAGCCGCTTCCGAGACCGCGCAGGCCTCGTCGTAATTCGCGCCGGACTCCACATCCACCAACAGGGCGCGGATCTCGCCCTGAAGCATCAGCCGGAGCGTCTGATCGGGCATGGGCATGATCTGCCGAATGGTGGCGATGGCGCCCACGGTGTACAGATCCTCCAGTGCCGGATGGTCCACCGTCGCGTCCCGCTGTGCGACCACCAGCAGCCGGTGGTCGCCGCTCATCGCCGCCTCGACGGCTGCGACGGAGCGATCGCGACCCGCGTCGAGCGTGATCACGCAGCCCGGGAAGACCGCCAGCCCGCGCAGGGGCAGCAGCGGCAGCTTTATTTTGTTCTTATCAAGCCTGGACTTCAATGCGCTGTTCCTCCAAATAGTTGCTATGTGCTTATTATATATGACGTATGTAAAAAATCAAGCTGAAACGCGCTGGTGTTTTCTTGGATTGTTACAAGCTTTTGCCGAATCCGCACGAGAATTGTCGACGGCTCTTTTTTCGGTGTTCGCGCTTCCGTCCCTGGCAGACGCGGCCAGCAAGTCTGCGCGCATGTCGGACGCCCGGCAAGCGCTGCCATTTGGACTGCATTTCCGGTTTTGCCTATTTAAAAAAGCGGATCGCCGCGTAAAGTGGCAACCCGCTTTTTCATGAAAAGCCCTTATTCGTCCTCTTCCTCGTCCACATCGTCGATCTCGATCTCTTCGCCAAATTCGGCTTCTTCCTCATCGAAATCGGAATTCTGGATAATGTCGATCAGCTTTTCAGCAAGCGCCTCTTCAACGGGCACAAACTCTTCCATATCGTCGCCCGCATCCACGACCTGCATCACAAACGCCTCGCGCGGGCTGTCGCAGCCCTCGCAGGACTCGGATTCGCAATCCGAACACTTATCATCACCGAGCTCCGCCAGAAGCGCATATTCCTTTCCATCATAGAAAAGATAATCCAGCACTTCCATGGTCAGTTCATTGCCCTGATCGTCCTCAAATACGACGAGATCTCTTTCTTCTTCCATTGCCGAGCTCCTTTTTATTCCCCCATATTTCAGTAACAACTGATGCGCATTATTATAACGCAAAGCGTGCGAAAAGGCAAGCCCTTCCGCACGCAAGATACTTATTTGTCCCTCTTTTTCGCCGCATCGCGAAATGGAACGCGCGTTCCATCCGGATACTGCACCACGGTATTGTCCAGCTGAGCGCGCATCTGCCCGCGAAACGCAGTCAGATAGGCGGCGCGCAGCCGATGCCGTTCATCCATTTCCGCTTCGGTCAGCGCGCGCTCGCGCGAAAGCTGCGTCAGCTCGCTGATGCGCCGAATGCTGCGATCATCCATCAGTTCTTGTCCTCCAGAGCATAGCAGACCTGCACCTGCACCGAAACGTTCACCTTCGACGGGTACACGGAAGTGCCCGCGCCGGCGTCTGCAATGTCCTTGGCAGCAAAGCCCTCGGTGTTGTAATAGGAATCGCTGTTGTTCTCCTCAATGCTCACGATGTCGCCCAGCTTCATGCCCGCCGCCTCGGCCAGCACGTTCGCCTTCTTCTCGGCGTCCGCTACGGCCAGGCGCAGCGCCTCATCGCGCGCCTCGCTGTTATCCTTCACGGCGAAGGTGATGGAATCAAAGCTGTTCGCGCCCGCGGCAAAGGCCACGTCGATATAGCTGCCCACGGCGTCCACATCGTCGATCGTCAGCTTCAGGCCGCTGTTGACGTTGTAGCCGATGATCTCGTTGCTGTTATCGCCGGAATAATCATACTGGGGCGAAATGTAGAGATAATCCGTGGAAATGCAGTCCTTCGGCAGGCCGCTTTCCACCAGCGCCGCGCAGATTGAGTCGATGCTCGTGTTGGCCTGCTGCATCACCGTGGAAACATCCGAATCGCTGATCGAAATGCCCAGCGTGACATAGGCCATATCCGCCGCCAGGTTCACCTGTCCGCCGCCGCTGACCGTGATCGCGCCCTCGGCGAGCGCACCCGCAGAAAGCGTCATCAAGACCGTCAGAATGATCGCCAACAATTTCTTCATAGCGTTTAGTCCTCCTGGAATTTATTCCGCGATGAATTGAATGTAGATGATCGCGCGTTCCGCAGCGTTATCGCCCGCTTCGGAATCGAGCTCTTCGCCGATCCGGCTCGAAGCCTGCAGAAATTCATCCAGATACTGGCTGGAAAGCACTACCCGATAGACGCCCTGCTCCTGCTGCTCCACCGTGCCGCCGTATTCGTCGGCCAGTGCGCTGAGCGTCTGCACCGCAGCCTCCGTATCCGCCGTGCGGATCTTCTTCCAGACGGAATACGAATTATCGTCTACCTCGGCGCTTTCGGCGCTTACGCCGTCACGCTCGATCAGACCGGCCGCCTGCAGCGCTATCGGAGCGGGCTTGTTGGCAGCGTCGCTGCCATTTTTCAGGAACAGACCGCAGCCGATGACCAGCACCAGCGCCGCCGCCGCATAGGAAACAAAGCGCACGCGCCTGCGGACAATTTTGCGTCCGGCTTCCGCCTTCACCGCTTTACGCCACGCGGCCTGCGCTTCGAGCGGCGCGACAATACCGTCGTCCATGCCGTCGAGCAGCTCCTTTAAGTATTTGGCTTCCCTGAATTTCTGAGCGCAATCCGCGCATGCAGCCGCATGCGCCCGCAATTCACGTTCCTCCTGCGGGCTGAGTTCGCCGTCGATATACCGATCTATCAGACCATTTACCGTTTCACAGCTCATGCCGCATGCCTCCTTTTCTTCATCGCTATGGCTTAGACGTCCGAAGTGTCAAAAAGTTCCGAATATTCCTTCAATTTCTCGCGCAATTTTTCTCTGCCGCGGCTTATTCTGGATTTGATGGTGCCGACGTTGATTCCGAGCATCTGCGCTATTTCATCGTAGGAAAAGCCCTGTATGTCGCGCAGCACCACGGCCGCGCGCATGTCATCCGGCAATTCACGGATCGCCCCGTGCATCTTTTCACGCATTTCGCGCATCAGCGCCTGTTTTTCAGGGCCTGCGCCGCCGTCTGTGGGCGACCAGCCCATATCCACCAGATTGTCCAGAGAGGTATTCTGGCGGTTCTTTTTGCGCCGAAGCTCATCCAGGCAGGTATTCATCGTAATGCGGTAAACCCAGGTTGAAAACGTAGATTGCCCCTTAAAGCTGCCAATGGCGCGATACACGCGCAGCATGGCCTCCTGAAGGCAGTCCTGCGCATCCTCGCGATTGGCGCACATGCGCAGCGCGACCGCGTACATGCGGTTCTCATGCTGCGCCATCAAGCGGTTGAAGGCGGACGGATCGCCGCCGGACGCGCGCTCTATCAGTTTCTTCTCATCGGTCTCCAACGCTCTGCCACCTCACAGTCTCTGTTTGAGCGGTTTTCGTTTATATTATACACGGCCGCCGCCAATTTGCAATGTCTGAAATTTCCATTTTTTATTCTGATTCGCGCCAGCCTTTGCAGACGTCGACCCACCCCTCGGAGCGCGTGCAGCGCTCCAGCTCGGGTATTGACAGCTCAATGGCGCTGTTGGCGCTTCCGCAGGCGGGAAATACGGTTTCAAAGCGCCTGAGCGAAACGTCCAGATATGTGCGCACGCCGTCGTTTACATCAAACGGACACACGCCGCCCACCGCATGGCCGACGCGCGATACGGTCTCCTCCGCGGGAATCATTTTTGCCTTCACGCCAAACTGAGCCTTGTATCGCGGATTATCAATGCGCGCGTCGCCGGCGGTCACGATCAGCACCGGCGCGTCCTGCACGATAAAGGAAAGCGTTTTGGCAATGCGGCAGGGCGGACAGCCCAGCGCGGCGGCAGCCAGCTCCACCGTAGCGCTTGAGACTTCGAATTCCTGCACGCGCGCCGCCAGACCAAACGGCTCAAGGTACGCCCTGACACGATCAACAGACATGCTTTTCTACCTCCTGTTTATCTGCGCGCACGCCGATTGCCTGCCCCATGCGCACCGGCGTTTCCTCGCCGCGCGCGGCGGCCTCCAGGATACGCGCATCTATTGCTGCACGCCCCGGTTCGAGCAGCAGTACGATCGTCGAGCCGCCGTAGCGGAACATACCCTTCTCCTCGCCTCGCATGACGCGCGGGCGCGGCGAATGATTCTCGATCTTCCCAACCAGCATCGCGCCGATTTCGATCTGCGCCGCCAGTCCGAAGTGCTCGCTTTCAAACAGCGTGCATTCGCGCGCATTCTGCACAAATACCGGATATTGTTCGAGCGCGATCGGCCGCACCGTATGCAGCGCGCCCGAAATTTTGCGGCGGCACGTCTCGCGTCCGCCGTCAAACCAGATATAACGATGATAATGATTTACGCACAGCCGGAAAACCAGGCATATGCCGCCCTCGAAGCGCGCCGCCTCCGCCGCGCCGCCCAGCAGCGCGTCTACGGAATAGGCGCTCTGTTTGGCCGGAAAAACGCTGTCTCGCGCGATCGGATAGGCGCTCAGCAGCCCGTCGCAGGGCGCGATCAGATGCTCCGGCGCGCCGTCCACGGGGCGCAGCTCGGATTTCAATTTGCGTGAAAAGCAGGCGTTGAAGCTGTCAAAATCCGCGCTTTCGCATTCGCTCAGGTTGATATGGTTTTTCCTGACAAAGGGGCCGATCAGCACCCTCGAAGCGCGGGTATCCAGAAAGCGTCCCGCCGCCCGTGAAAGCGCTGGCGCGCACAGCGCGCGCAGCAGCAGCCGGCCCGCCGCAGTATGGTACAGAAAGCGCAGCGCGGCGCTCTCGCGTGTGTTCGCGCTCATCTGATTCTGAAGCAGTTTCTCAGCAGCAGCATTGCCAGGAATTCGACCGCGCCGATGCCCACCAGGATCAGCACGCCGCGAAGTCCCGGCTTTTTGACCTTGAACTTGGCAAGGAAGGCCAGCCCCGTGAGAACGATCATAATGAAATAGACCGGCGTTACATCCTCCGGGATCAGATACTGCAGCAGCAGCACCGTCGGGAAGATGATCGCGGCGCTGGTGACCGGCAGGCCGGTAAAATAGCGGCGCGCACCGCCCTCCGTGCGCTGGCGCTCCTCCTCGGTCACGTTGAAATAAGCCAGACGAATCATCGCCGCCAGTATGTAGAGCACCAGCAGCGCAGTGGGTACGACCGTGAGTATCGCCGTGCCGAGCGTGCGGCTCAGCAGCGCGCGGCTCTCCGCGACCAGCGTGGACGTGCGCAGCATGGCCACGCCGATGCAGGCGGGCAGAACGCCGAAGGCCACCAGATCCGACAGCGAATCGATCTGCACGCCGAAGCTGCATTCCATCTCGCTGCGATCCTTCTTCATGCGGGCGACCTTGCCGTCAAAGGCGTCGCACAGGCCGCAGAAAAGCAGGAAAAATACGCCAATGAAGGGATGCCCGCCCCCGCTCAGCGAAATCACGATGCCCAATCCGGCGGACACCAGCGAGAGGTACGTCAACAGCGTTGTGTAATTATAGAATCCAATCATCTTTTGTATTTTCCCGCCCTTCTTCGGTAAATGTACTGCGTCAGTATGGTTATTCCACAGATCAGTATGCTGCTGTAAAACGACAGTCCGCGGCTTACCAGCTCCAGATTGACCGCCGTCGCGCCGTCCATCAGCTGCTGAAAGCCGTCCAGTATCAGATAATCCGCCACGCCGATCGCGCCCGGGATCGGAATGGTGTTATAGCCCAGTATGGCAAAGCCCTGCACCGCCCAGATGTCCAGCATGCCCGCGCCGTGGCCGCCCATCGCCCGATAGGCCAGCATCGCCACCGTGATAAACGCGGCGCGCTGAAGGATGTTCAACGCCAGTGCCTTCGCCAGCATGCCCCAGCGGCCGAAAACCAGCGCCGCGTCCTGCTTGTAATGCTGTATCTGCATTTTCAGCTTTTCGCGGCGCGCCTCCGGATGGCGCACCAGATGCAGCGCCGTCAGCAGGCGAATCACGCCGCTGCCCAGCCTCTCTACCCATTTCTCATGTCGAAGCAGCATCGCAAAGATCACAACCAGCCCCACCTGCACCACGCAGCCCAGCAGAATCAGCAGCCGGGGCGCCAGCGAAAACGAAGCATATATATTTGGGCGCACGATAAAGCAAAAAGCGCCGATAAATATAATGGACAGCGTATACATGCACAGGTTCACCAGCAGCGCGACCGTCGCTGTCGGTCCGGGGATACCGTCCTGTATCATGAAATATGCGCTGGCGGGCTGTCCGCCCGTAGCAGACGGCGTGATGGCGGAAAAATAGATGTCCGCCGACGCATACACAAAGCCGTCGCGCCGACGCATGCGGCATGAAAACGAAGCGCAGATGCAGTTCAGCGCCACACCTTCGGCGTAGATATAGATCAGCATGCACAGTATGGCAGCTGCCAGCCAGGGCAGCGACGCGCCCCTTATGAACTCCCCAAACGCCGCCAGTGAGAAGCCCCTGCTCTGCGAGGCGACCGCCCAGACGCTCGCTGCGGCGATCACCACGAATACCAGCGACCACGCAAGCTGTTTTTTCCAATTCGTCTCGTTTCCGGTATTGTTTTTCAAACGCGCCTCACTTCCATCCTGCATACCCGTGCTTTTTCACGCCCGTACGCGCCCGACGAGCCGCTTGCCCAGTCCAAGCCTACGCGCCAGCCACAGCCCGATCTCCGCTGCCAGTATGCCCGCCGGTATGTCCAGAAACACATGCTGCTTGACCAGCACCGTAGACGCCGCCACAAGCAGCGACAGCACCAGCATACTCGGCGCATACCACTTCGGCATGCGCTTTAATCCAATCGCGCCGCGAAAGCACATCCAGCTCTCCAGGCAGTGAATGGACGGAAACAGGTTATCCGGCGTATCCAGCCTGTAGATCAGCGCCGTCAGCCAGTTCCATACGCCGCCGTCCGGGATCTCAGGCCTGACCATCGACGTCGGCAGCGCAACAAAGCAGATAAAGCAGATCGCCTTGGCGATTATTTCGCCGGCGAGCACCGCAGCGCAGCGCTCGCGGCTGTCCCGTGCGATGATAATAAAGCCCACGATCCACTGCAGATAGGCCAGAATATAGAAAAAAATAAACGGTGTGCACAGCGATATCTGCCCATCCAGCTTCAGCGACAGATCGTAGCGCGGCGCGCCCACCGTGATCAGGCGCGTGACATAGTAGGTAAATAAGTTAAACGCAAACGCGCATGCCAGCGGACGAATGGTATAATCCGGCAGCAGCCGTCTCAGTTTTTCCCGCATACACTCCCCCTGCGCCAGGCGCACAACTCATACTATCTTAATAAGCATACCATATCATGCGCTAAAAAACAATGGAAACATGTTACGAAATACCGACAATTCCTTCAAGCCCATTTCCGAGGCCCGCACGGGGGCGATCGGCACGCTCCTTCGAAAGCCGCCGGTCAGGATTCATGACAATTATGGAGGCGCCCTCTGCACAAGCTGTGGTGTGGAGGCGGCAAGACCTTCGGGCTTGCCGGTCTGCCCTCCAAAGAATTATCGGCGTGTTCCGTTGGAACACGCCGACCCGCAAGACTCCGGCCTTGCTGCTTTCTGCACAAACCTTCTTTATTTGGTCACGAGCGCCACGGGCGCACCGATGCTCGCCTCAATGGTCTCGCCCTTGAGGTACGCGATCGCATTCTCAACGCCCAGCTCGCCCATCAGCGCGGGCTGCTGCTGTACGGTGGCGAGCATCGTGCCCTCTTCGATGGCGTCCAGCGCGACCTGCTCCGCATCGAAGCCAACGATGATCACGTCCGCGCGGCCATTCTGCTGGCAGGCCTGCACGGCGCCGATGGCCATATTGTCATTGGCGCAGAACACGCCCTTGACTTCAGGGTTGGCCATGAGAATGTTCTCCATGATGCCCATCGCCTTGGTGGTATCCCAGTCGCCGATCTGGCTGGAAACGACGGTCACCTTGTCGCCCGCGGCGGCAATAGCCTCGTCGAAGCCCTGATGGCGCTCATTGGCAGCAGACGCGCCCGCCATGCCCTGGATTTCCGCAATAGCGCCTTCGCCGCCCATTTTTTCAAGGATCAGCTCGGTGGCAATGCGGCCACCGTAAACGTTGTCGGAAGCGATGTGAGAGATCACCTCCGCGCCGTTGACGGAGCGGTCGATGGAGATCACCGGAATGCCGGCCTTGGCAGCCATTTCGACCACGGCGGCGGCTGCGTCGGAATCGACCGGATTATACAGCACGATGTCGACCTTCGCGGAGATCAGATCTTCCATGTTGGTAACGTCCTTGGCGGAATCGTTAGCGCCGTCAAGGATAATGGTCTTCACGCCCAGCTCGTCGCCCTTGGCCTTGATCGCGTCGGCCATGGTGACGAAAAAGGTGTTGGAGGTATCGCTCAGCAGCGCGCCGATGGTGTAATCTTCCGCCATCGCCGGAACGATAGAGAGCGCGAGAAGCGCCGTCAGGAGAATCGCCAGGATCTTTTTCATAGGATACGCCTCCATAAAAATGTATTTGCGACGAGCCTTCATCTGACCCGCGATCGCCCAGCCCTTGTCAGGTCTTCTTGATGGATCGTGCATCCAGCAGCACAGCGCCGAGGATGACGAAGCCCTTTACGATGGTCTGATAGTAGGAGGAAACGTTGGTAAGATTGAGAATGTTATTGAGCATGCCGATAATGAGCGCGCCGATGATCGTATACAGCACCTTGCCTTCGCCGCCGCGCAGGCTCGTACCACCGATGACCACGGCTGCGATGGCGTCCATTTCATAGCTCTGCCCAGCCGTGGGCGTGGCGCTCGCCACGCGCGCCGTCACGAGGACGCCCGCTACGGCCGCCATCAGACCACTGGCCGTATAGGCCAGTATCTTCACGCGCCCCACATTGATGCCTGAAAGCAGCGACGCTTCCTCGTTGCCGCCGATGGCGTACATGTGGCGGCCGAACGCCGTTTTGTTCAGCAGGTAATACACGATTGCGTAGATCACCGCCATGATGATGATCGGTATGGGCAGATAGCCATTGAAGACGGCGTTTTGCCCAAGACCTACGAAGACGTCATAGCCGGCGAGCTTGCGGTTGAGCGAGATGGCCGCGCCGTTGGTGAGCACCAGCGTCGCGCCGCGGAAAATGGACATCGTCGCCAGCGTAACGATCATCGGCTGCAGGCCGCAGCGCGCCACAAAGAAACCGTTGGCCGCCCCCGCCCCCAGCCCGATCGCCAGCGCGGCGAGTATGGCCAGCGCCGCCGACCACGGGTTTTCCGGCATGTTCGTAATGATCCACGCGCCCATTGCGCCTGAGAACGCCAGCACCGAGCCGACGGAAATATCGATGCCGCCGAGCAGTATGGCGAAATACACGCCGGAAGCCAGAATGGCGTAATGCGAGATCTGCTTGAGGATATTGGTAAAGTTGCCTACGCTGAAGAAGCGCACATGCAGGCATGAAAATACCGCCGTCACCAGCACGAGAATGACCAGCGGCCGGTAGCTCGTCAGCAGCACTCTGGTCGTTCGCGCGCATTTTTCACTGACCCTGTTCAGCCGCGCAAGGCACGCCAGGCATCCGCCCAGCAAAGCGCAGCCCGCCAGCAGCAGCCAGTAGGCGCTGCGGAAAATCGTCAGCCGCGTGCCCGTTTCACTCGCAGCCTGAGCGGCCTCCAGAATCGCCCTGCGTTCCCCGCCGCCGATGAAAAGCACATTGTTGTACGCCCGACAGGCGTTTACCGTCACGGCGACGAGCGCTATGCCGAGCACCGCCAGTACGACTGTCAGAATAATCCACGCCCTTTTTCCATTCTGTTTCATTTATACGGCACCTTCTTCCCCGCCCGCATCGGAAAGGATCAGCTGCATGATCTTTTCCTGCGTGGCTTCATCGTGTGAAAGCTCGCCCTTTTTGCGCCCGTCTGCGAGCACCATGATCCTGTCGCTCACGCCCAGAATCTCCGGCATTTCGCTGGAGATCATTAAAATGGCTTTGCCGCGCGCCTTGAGCTGATTGATCAGCTGATAGATCTCTTTTTTGGCACCCACGTCGATGCCGCGCGTAGGCTCGTCCAGAATGAGCACGTTCGGCTCGGTCATCAGTGCCTTGGACAGAACGACCTTCTGCTGGTTGCCGCCGGAAAGATTGCGCGCCTGCTGGTACATGGAAGGCGTTTTTATGTTGATTTTTTCGATATAATCTGCAACGATCCGTTTTTCAGCCTTTTCATCCAGCGAAACGCCGCGGCGGATCTTGTCGAGCGAAGAGAGGGTGATGTTCTTGCCCACGTCCATGAGCATTACCAGCCCATTGCGCTTTCGGTCCTCAGTCATGTAGAAAAGGCCCTGACGGATGGCGTCGCTGGGGCTTTCGGCGCTGTACGGCTTTCCATTGAGCATGACCTTGCCGCACTCCCACGGAAACAGGCCGTATAGCGTCTTTGCAAGCTCCGTGCGCCCCGCGCCGACCAGACCGGCCACGCCCAGCACCTCGCCCGCATGCACTGTAAAGGAAATATCGCGGATGTATTCGTTGGAAAGACCTTCGACACGCAGCATCTCCGCACCGCGCGCGCAGCGCTCATAAGGAAAGCGGTCGTTGAGCGTGCGGCCGACCATCATGCCGATGAGGCTATCGATCTCCAGCTCGCTCACCGGCAGCTCGCGAATGAAAGCGCCGTCGCGCAGTATGGTCGCGCGGTCGCAGATTTCAAACACTTCCTTGAGCCTGTGCGTGATGTAGACGAGCCCCTTGCCCTGGGCGCGCAGCTGGCGGATCACGGCGAAAAGGCTATCCACTTCGTCGTCCGGCAGCGCGTCGGTCGGCTCGTCCATAATGATGACCTGCGCGTCCAGCAGCAGCGCCTTGGCAATCTCCACCATCTGCTGCTGCGCGATGGAGAGGTTTTCGATCCGCTCCCTTGGATCCAGCGGCACGCGCACCATGGCCAGCAGCTCGCGGGTTCTTTCGATCATGGCGCGCGTGTCCAGCGCGCCGGAACGGCGCTTCATTTCTCTGCCCAGAAATACGTTTTCATAGATGCGCATTTTGGGGATCAGGTTCAATTCCTGGTGAATGATGGCGATGCCGTCTTCCTGCGCCTGTCGGGCATTGTGGTATACGACATCGCGTCCCTTGAACGAAATCGTGCCCGCGTCGCGCCTGTGCACGCCCGTGAGCACCTTCATCAGCGTGGATTTACCCGCGCCGTTTTCGCCCAGAAGCGCCATCACCTCGCCGCCGTAGACGTTCAGATCGACGCCCTTGAGCGCGCGCACGCCCGGAAAGCTCTTTTCGATTCCGGATAGCCTGAGGATGATCTCGCCCATGCTGCCTCCACACGGCCGAAAGATGTTATAATTAAAGTAGACCGTGTTAATTTCTATCTATATCATACCAATATTTGAATCAGATGTCAATATAATATTCGTGCCTTATTGTACATAGAATGCAAATCTGCAAATCGATTCCGTTTCTTAACATCGATTCTATTCGGCTTTGCTGCTGATTTTTGCACTTTAAAAATGGGCGGCCGCCCTGCCGGACGACCGCCCACTACAATCATATTTCTATAATACTATTACTTCTTTTATTCTGCCGGAATGTACTTATCGATAATTCCCTGCACCGTGCCGTCGGCGATCAGCGCCTCAAGCGCCTCATTAAACGACTGATAAATCGCGCTGTCCTTGGCAAAGCAGATGGCGTATTCCTCGTAGGCGTAGGCCGTATCCAGAAGCTTCAGCCCCTCGTTATTCTTTACAAACGCCACAGCTACCTGGTCGTCGATGATCACGCAGTCGACCTTGCCTGCCAGCAGCGCCACAATGGCGTCGGGCGCCTTGTTAAAGCGCTGTACCGTGTGCTGAAGGGCATTGGCTTCAATGTCGTCGGTGATATACAGGTCGCCAGTGGTGCCGAGCTGCACACCGATGGTATAGGCGTTTTCCGGATTAAGCAGGTCATCCACCGCCTGGATAGCGCTGTTCTCGGGCACGATGATCGACTGTACTGCCGTGGTATACGGCGTAGAGAAATCGACGCTCTGCTTGCGCTCCTCGGTCACGGTAAAGCCGGACATGCCGAAATCTACCTTGCCGCTCACAACCGCCGCGATGATCGAATCGAACTGCATATCCTGAATCTCGAGCTCATAGCCCAGCTTGTCGGCAACCGCCTGCGCGATTTCAACATCGATGCCCACGATCTCGCCGGTCGCATCGTCATAATACTCATAGGGCGCGAAATCGATGCTGGAACCCATTTTCAACGTTTCGCCCAGAGCCGCCGGCGCCAGCAGCGCCATCATCAGTGCGATGCAAATCAGTGTCTTTTTCATTCCTGGTTCCCTCCCGCTCATTTTTTATTCAATCGCTTGAATTGCGCATATATTATCACCGGCAGCAGTGGATGTCAATCATTTTTTGTGTTAATTATTCATGATATGCAGCATATTCAGCTGTTTATTCAGCATTTTACGCATATTTTTACATCCTGGGTATTGAACATTTATGCCCGCAGGTCTATAATAATTGCAAATCACGACATAGGAAGCGGAGTTGATCTTTACATGAAAGGCAGAAGTTTTCTCAAGCTCCTGGATTATACGCCCGAGGAGATCGTTCAGCTGCTGGATCTGGCGGCGGAGCTGAAATTCAAAAAGCAGCTCAACATGCCCCACGACGAGCTGAAGGGCAAAAATATCGCGCTGATATTTGAAAAAACGTCCACGCGCACGCGCTGCAGTTTCGAGGTTGCCGCACACGATCTTGGCATGCATGTGACCTACCTGGATCCCAGCGGATCACAGATCGGTAAAAAGGAATCCATCGCCGATACGGCGCGCGTGCTCGGCCGTATCTACGACGGCATTGAATACCGCGGCTATGGTCAGGAAATCGTGGAGACGCTGGCAAAATATGCGGGTGTGCCGGTGTGGAACGGCCTGACCAACGAATTCCACCCCACACAGATCCTTGCCGACTTTCTGACGCTGCGCGAGCGCTTCGCGCGCCTGAAGGGACTGAAGCTGGTGTACATGGGCGACGCGCGCTACAACATGGGCAATTCGCTGATGGTGGGCTGCGCAAAGCTGGGTATGCACTTCGTGGCCTGCGCGCCGGAAAAGTATTTCCCGAATCCCGAGCTGGTCAAGACCTGCCGCGCCATCGCCGGGGAGACGGGCGGCTCCGTCGCCTTTTCTACCGATCCAGGCGAAGCCGTAAAGGGCGCGAATGCGATCTATACCGACGTTTGGGTCTCCATGGGCGAGCCGGACGCCGCGTGGGCGGAGCGCATTCACGACCTCACGCCCTATCGGGTCGATTCCGACCTGATGCGCGCCGCGGGCCCCGGCTGCGTATTCATGCACTGCCTGCCCGCCTTCCACGATCTGAACACGACCATTGGCCGCGAGATTCACGCCAAATATGGCATTACCGAAATGGAGGTAACGGACGAGGTATTCGAATCGCCCGCCTCCATCGTATTTGAAGAGGCCGAAAACCGCATGCACACCATTAAAGCCGTGATGTATGCGACGCTGAAATGATCCTGAAAAAAGCAGAAGGGGGCAAAACTATGCCAAGGGCCTATCTGGTACTGGCAGACGGCACTGTCTACGAGGGCGAGGGTTTGGGCGCGGACTGCGAGGCCGTCGGCGAGCTGGTATTCACCACAGGCATGGAGGGCTATCTGGAAACGCTCACTGATCCGAGCTATGCCGGACAGATCGTCATGCAGACCTTCCCATTGATCGGCAATTACGGCGTGATCGAAGCTGATTTTGAGGGTGCATGCTGCGCGCGCGGCTATGTGGTGCGCGAATGGTGCGATACGCCCTCCAATTTCAGGTGTCAGGGCGCACTTAACGCATTTCTGAAATCGCGCGGCGTGCCCGGCCTCTGCGGCGTGGACACGCGCGCCATCACGCGCAGGATCCGCGAGCGGGGCGTGATCAACGCGATGATCTGCCGCGAAGTGCCCGCCGATCTCGACGCGCTGCGTCAATACGCCGTACGCGGCGTGGTGGCGCGGGTCAGCTGTGTGCAGCCGGCGATATATCCGGCTGCGGATAAGGCGCTGTATCGCGTGGCGCTGCTGGACTACGGCGCGAAGCGCAATATCGTCCGCGAATTGCAGAAGCGCGGCTGCGAAGTGACCGTGCTGCCTGCGAACACGCCCGCCGAGACCGTGCTCGAAATGCACCCGGACGGACTGATGCTCTCCAACGGCCCGGGCAACCCTGAGGAGAATACGATCTGCATCGCCCAGATCGCCGCGCTGCTGGGCAAGGTTCCGCTCTTTGGCATCTGCCTGGGACACCAGATGACGGCACTGGCGGCGGGCGGGCGCACCGAAAAGATGAAATATGGCCACCGCGGCGCGAATCAGCCGGTGAAGGAGGTCGGCGGCGCGCGCTGCTACATCACCAGCCAGAACCATGGCTATGCCGTGGTGAGCGACTCTGTCCGCGAGGGCAGGATCAGCTATTTGAACGCAAACGACGGCAGCTGCGAGGGCATCGACTATCCGGAGCTGAACGCCTTTACCGTGCAGTTC
>CAKUOX010000045.1 GCA_934670175.1 uncultured Clostridia bacterium
CTGCCACAGCGTCCGAGATCAGCGGCCTGTCGAGCAGCCTGCTGCGCCTGCTCGGCCTGTGGACGATGAGATAAAAACAAAATACCGATAAAGCGCCGCCAGCGGCAGCAGGCGGCGTTTTATCTGGCAACAGAATCAGTAAAACAGTGATCTTCGAATGTAGTGCAGTAATTCGAAAACGCACATGACGCACTTCCCCATCGCTTGCTCGGCATGCGCATCGGGGGAAACGCCGATGCTTTCTTACTGTGACCTCATTTTTTCTTTTCACTTGCTTGACATCATCAGCATGCGCACATATGATATAGGATGTGCGTTTTGATATGCGCATTTGGGGCAGTATTCCCACCAAACGAGCCCATTTTGCGTCCGTTTGCGCCCAAAAAGCCGAATCGCAACCGCCGGTTGACAAATTTCCTGCCCGCCTTAATGGCATGCAACCGCAAAAAAGCGTATGATCAGGGCGTGCTTGAGGCACGCAATGAGAATTATCGGCGCATTCCTTTATGCACCGGAGCTGCCGTCTTGGGCAGCGGCGCGGCCGCTATTGCAACACGCCGATCCGCGAGGCGCCGGTTTTGCGGATTCTCATACTTTAATAACATGCACGGCTTTGCCGTGCCGAACGGAGGAAGGAACATGATTTTAGCCGACAAGATCATTCAGCTTCGCAAAAGGGCGGGCTGGTCTCAGGAAGAACTGGCCGCACAGCTGGGCGTTACGCGCCAGTCGATCTCCAAATGGGAGGGCGCACAGTCGATCCCGGATATGGACAAGCTGCTCAAGCTCAGCCGCCTGTTTGACGTGAGCACGGACTATCTGCTCAAGGATGAGCTGGAGGAATGCGAACCTGTGGACAGCGCGCCGGAACCGGCATTAAGGCGCGTCACGCTCGAGCAGGCCTCGAATTATCTGGCGCTGAGCCGCGCCAATGCGCCGAAGATGGCACTGGCGACCATCCTGTGCATCCTGTCGCCGGTGCTGCTGATCCTGCTGGGCGGCATGAGCGAAAGCGCGCGCTTCCACATTTCCGAAAACGCCGCCGCGGGCATTGGCCTATGCGCGCTGGTGCTGCTGGTGGCTGCGGGCGTGAGCCTGTTCCTGCTCTGCGGCGCAAGGGTCAAGGAGTACAGCTTTCTGGAAAGCGAGCCGTTTGAAACCGAATACGGCGTGAGCGGCATGGTGCAGGAGCGCAAGCGCGAATTCAGCGAGCGCTATACCCGCCTGAACATCATCGGCGTGGTGCTGTGCATCCTGTCGGTGCTGCCGCTGTTTGCCGCGAGCAGCTTCAACGCGGGCGACCTGCTGTATGTGGCTGCGGTCTGCGCGCTGCTGGTGATCGCGGGCTGCGGCTGCGTGGCCTTCGTGTATGGCGGCGTGATCCAGGGCGCCATCGACAAGTTGCTGGAGGAGGGCGATTACATTCGCGCAAGGAAGGCGCGCAAAAAGCTCACCGGCACCGTCAGCGTCATCTATTGGCTGGTCGTTACCGCCATATTCCTGTTCTATACCTATGGCGCTTCCGGAAACGCGCAGCCCAGGGACAGCTGGATTATCTGGGCCATCGCGGGCGTGCTGTTCGGCGCGGTCACGGCGGCGCTGAAGCTGGTTGGCCGCGAAAAGAGGTAAGGATCGACATACTGCTCGAAATGCTGCGGCTACTGCGGCGCATTTCATGCTTTCGTGCGCGGTGATCGAATCGATCCGGCGCATCCATGATCGGAGGTACAAGCTAATTGGACATTTCGCTGTTTTATGAGGCACGCGGCACGGGCTTTCCGCTGATCCTGCTGCATGGCAACGGTGAAGATCACCTCTATTTTGCGGCGCAGCTGGACTATTTTTCCGAGCATTACCGCGTTATCGCGCTGGACACGCGCGGCCACGGCCAGTCGCCGCGCGGCGATGGTGAATTCAGCATTCGGCGCTTTGCGCAGGATCTATACGATTTCATGCGTGCGCAGCGCATATCCCGCGCACACCTGCTGGGTTTTTCCGACGGTGGCAATATCGCCCTGGAATTTGCGCTGAAGCATCCGGAAATGGTGGAAACGCTGATTCTGAACGGCGCAAATCTGAACCCTGGCGGCGTGCGCCGCAGCGTACAGCTGCCCATCGAAATCGGCTACCGCATCGCGCGGCTGTTCGCCGAGCGCAGCCCTAAAGCGCGCGCCAACGCCGAAATGCTGGGTCTGATGGTCAATGAGCCGCATATCGCACCCGAGGCACTGCGCGCGCTGAACATGCCCGTGCTGGTCATTGCCGGTACGAAGGACATGATACGGCGCAGCCATACCGAGCTGATCGCCCGCAGCCTTCCCCGCGCCGAGCTCGCGATCCTGAACGGCACGCACTTTATCGCACACGAAAGCCCTGCCGAATTCAACCGTGCCGTCGAAACATTTTTAAATGCCTGTGCCAACGAGAGGTGCCGCACATGAGCAAGTACGCGGCGCTCTGGCGCTGGATCGCCGCACAAAGCGGCGGCGCGCTCGAACTGAGCTTTGCTGAAATTGAAGGGATCGTGGGGCTTCCGCTGGATCATTCCTTTTTGAACTGCAAAAAGGAATTGACCGACTATGGTTGGAAAGTCGAGAAAATATCGCTGAAGCAGCAGACCATAGTCTTCAAGCGGCTATGAGGCGCCATATCCCGAATGCCGTTACGGCGCTGCGCCTGCTGTGCGCCGCCGCGATGCTTTTCGCAAACGCAGACTTCGGTCTATTCTGGCTTTTGTACGCGCTCTGCGGCATCAGCGACGTGTTGGACGGCGCTCTGGCGCGCGGATTGCACGCCGAGAGCAGACTGG
The DNA here is from genome assembly GCA_934670175.1 of uncultured Clostridia bacterium. GTDB lineage: Bacteria > Bacillota > Clostridia > Christensenellales > Aristaeellaceae > SFTH01. Next base: position 2,810 of record CAKUOX010000045.1, read on the forward strand.
GAAGCTGGCTGGACAGCATCGCCGACCTCGCCTTCACCGCCGTTTGCGCCGTACAGCTCCTGCCGCGGCTGCACTTACCTGCGGGCTTATGGATCTGCATTGCCGTGATCGCCGCATTGCAAATCTCTGCGATCATCGCCGCGCGGCATTGACATTGTTCTCCGGAGCAGCACCACAGCGCCGCGAACCGGCTGGCCGGGCTTCTGCTGTTCTGTGCGCTGCCCCTCTACCGGCTGCAAAACTGGGATATACTGGCATTCCTGCTCTGCCCGCTCGCATTTTTCGCATCGGTACAGCAGCTTATAATAATTCTAAGATCAAACGGAGGTACAAAGCATGGCTACGACTACTGAATATATGCACTACGTCTGCGAACGTCTGGATGCGTTCGGCGCGATCCGCTCAAAAAAGATGTTCGGTGAATACATGGTCTATCTCAACGACAAGCCGATCCTTTCCATCTGCGATAACACCGTATTCGTAAAGAAGCTGCCCGCAATCGAAGCATTGATGGGCAATGCCGACTGTGGTCTTCCCTATGAGGGCGCCAAGGAGCACTACATACTGGATATTGACGACGGCGCGCTGCTGCAGGAATTGATTCCCCTGCTGGAGGCGGCAACCCCTCTGCCCAGGCCACGCGTAAAAAGACCAGAGTCTGATATATAAAACGAACCGGTGCAGGCGTATGCACCGGTTCGTTTTGAAGTTAATGGTTTCACCAGGCCGGAGCTTTGCGAGTCGGCGGGTTCTAAAGGAACACGCCGACAATTCTCATTCCTTTTCTCGCGCCGCGTGACGTTTACAGATGCGGTTATAGATCAACAGGCCGACGCCGCTGACCGCCATCGTCGCCGCAAAAACAGCTATGGCAAACCAGTAATTCTGCGTGCCGAGGGCATTCCCACCGACGGTAGAGGTAATGATGGATGGAATGCGCCCCAGCGAGCAGATCATCAGCCAGACAGGGAAGCGAATGTCCGTAAGACCCGCGACATAGCTCAGCAGATCCTTTGGCGTGCCGGGGATCATGAATATGATCAGAAACAGCATATCCCGCTTGGGCGTGGATTTAAGAAAGCGAACCGACTTCAGTTTGTCCTTCGAAAAAAACACCTCGACCAGCCGGACGCCGAAGCGCCGCACCAGCAGAAATACCGCGACGCTGCCGAGCGTGGAGGCCAGAATGCACAGCAGCGTGCCCTCCACAGCGCCAAAGGCATAGCCTGCGGCAATTTCAAACGGTTCACCGGGAATAAGCGCAATGACCACCTGAAAGATCACCATGCCGATATAGGCAATCCGCCCGCCAAAGCCGTGCCCATCCACCCAGGCGCGGAATTTTTCCGGTTCGGATGCAAAGCGCACCAGCGGCGCGCCCACCAGCCACATGATCAGCGCCGAAGCCACGACGGCGATGCAGACTACAGCAATGCCGACGAGCTGCCTGCGCGTCATGGGTCGTTTCTCACGTTTCATATTTTCATGCCGTCCTATCTGATGTATAATCTAAAACGGGCGGCAGCTGACAGATCGCCGCCGTCCGTTTGTGCTTTACTTGAATCCGTCCTTTTCACACACGTTCATCCAGCCCTTGAGCTTCTGAAAAAACTCTTCATTGGTCTTTGTCTTTTCAACCAGCGAAATCAGCTGCTCGGCGGTCTCCTGCGGGCTGCCCTTGGACAGCATGCGCCGCACCTGATACGCGCCCTCGAGCTCCTCGCGCGTGAGCAGAAGCTCCTCGCGCCGCGTGCCGGATTTGTAGAGATCTATGGCGGGGAATATGCGCCGGTCGGAAAGGCTGCGATCCAGATGCAGCTCCATATTGCCCGTGCCCTTGAATTCCTCGAAAATAATATCGTCCATGCGGCTGCCGGTATCCACCAGCGCCGTGGCGATGATGGTAAGGCTGCCGCCATGCTCAATGTTGCGCGCCGCGCCGAAGAAGCGCTTGGGACGCAGCAGCGCTCCCGGATCCAGACCGCCCGAGAGCGACCTGCCCGTCGGCGGGATGACCAGATTGTAGGCGCGCGCCAGGCGCGTGATGGAATCCAGCAGGATCACCACATCCTTGCCCAGCTCCACCAGTCGCTGCGCGCGTTCGAGCACCATTTCCGAAACGCGCGTGTGGTTCTCCGGCGCTTCATCGAACGTGGAATACACCACCTCGCCCTGAATGGAGCGCTTCATGTCCGTCACTTCCTCCGGACGCTCGTCAATCAGCAGCACGATCAGGTGCACTTCCGGATCGTTGGTCGTAATGGCGTTTGCGATCTTCTTCAGCAGCGTGGTTTTGCCCGCCTTCGGCTGGGAAACGATCATGCCGCGCTGTCCCTTGCCGATGGGCGCGACCATGTCGATCAGACGCAGCGAAAGGTCGTTCTGGCCGGGGCGCTCCATGCGCAGGCGCTCATCCGGATACACCGGCGTGAGCGAATCGAAAAAGCGCCGCGAACGCGCCGTATCCGGCGTCTGGCCGTTGACCTCGTTGATATAAATCAGGCCGACAGAGCGATCCCCCGCCAGCTGCGCGCGCGTCTTGCCGACCACATAGTCGCCCGTGCGCAGGTTGAAGCGGCGTATCTGCGCCGCAGAAACGTAGACGTCGCGGTTGCCCGGCAGATAATTCTCCGCGCGCAAAAAACCGTAGCCGTCCGGATGGATCTCCAGTATGCCCGCACCGTCGCCGCAATCGCTGCTCTGCAGGAGCTCCGGAACGGCGGGGTTCATCGCCGGACGCTCGTCAATCTGCTGCTGCGCCTCGGGCGTGTTGACCGGCCTGCGCCAGGCTTGAGCCGGCACTTCCGGCTGATTCTCAGAAGCGCGCGGCGCTGTGGCCTGCGGCTGCACCGGACGCGGCGGCTGTTCCGCCATTCTCGGCTCGACCGGCATTCGCTGCTCCGGCAGACGCCTGCGGAAACCGCCCTGGATCCCCTCCTGCGGGCGCACAGGACGCCCCTGCGAGGTCTCCACGTTGAAGCGTCCCATCGGGCGCTGGAGCGGCTGTCCGGGCGCACGCTGCGGCACACGGTAGCCGGGCGCCGGCTGTGTCCGCGCGCCCATGCGCTGCTGTGTGCTCAGCGGACGGTGATAGACGTGCGCCTGCGGCGCAGATGGCTGCTGCGCGACGGGCGCGTTCGTTTGGGGCTGCGCCGCCTGCGCATTCTGATCTGCGGACGTAGGCGCATCGTTTCGCGCTGGCTGCGGCCTGCCCTGCACAGGCCGAGGCGCGGCAGGCGCATTTCTGCGCAGCGCTTCGGCTGCGGCAGGATGTTCTGGCCGCATATCTCCGGCGGATGCAGCCGGCTTGAGCGACGCCTTGGCCGCCTCTGCGGGCTTGACCGTAGGATCAGCTGCAGGCTTGACCTGCGCTCCTGCCAAGGGTCTGACCGGTTCAGCAGCGCCCTTCGCCGCCTCCACGACAGTCTTGACTTCTACCGCAGGCTTAACCGCCTCCGCGACGGGCTTGGCTTCTACCGCAGGCTTAGCCGCCCCCACGACAGGCTTGGCTTCTACCGCAGGCTTAACTGCCTCCGCGGCGGGCTTCACCGGCTCTGCCACCGAGGTCTCTGCCTTGGCGGGCCTTCCACGCCTGGGTGCGGTGGGCTTGATGACTTTGGACGTTACCGCATCCTGCGGCGCTGCCGACCCTGCCGCAGCTTCAACGACCTTGTCCGGCGCGGGCTGCAGGTTCTTTCTGGGACGTCCGCGGCGCCTGGGTGCGGCTTCAACGGGCGCTTCTGCGGCTGCGGGCGGCGTAGGCTTCTCCGCCTCCGGCGCTGCTTCTGCGCTCTTTTGCACGGGCACAGTCGGCACTGCTTCCACCTTCGCCTGCTGCGCGGCCCTTGCACGCCCCGTCTGCGCCTCCAAAATCATCTCCACGATCAACGCCTTGTTGGTTCCCGCAGGAATCCTAACGCCCTCGGCGCGGGCGATCTGCCTGAGCTCGACAACCGTTTTGGCATGAAGCATGCGATAATCCATATATCTCCTCCTAGTCTGCTCTGCGGCCAACGACAATATCCCGCGTGACCGCCTGTTCCACCCAATGCTCGAAGCCATCGTATGCGCCGCCGCGCATCACCTCAAAGCCCGCTTCGGCCATGAGTTCGCGCACGGTGCGCGCTTTCAGCGTCTGCGCATTAAATGAGATTGCCGCCGTGCCGCCCCTTTTCAGCGTTTCGCGCCATGCCGGCAGCACCTTTTTAAGCAGCTGCTCCGGCCGCGCGCCCACTGCGGCGTGCTGCACGCCATAGGGCAGATCACAGGCAATCACATGCGCCTTCTCGCGCCCGAGCACAGCGCGCGTGCGCGCCGCATCGGCGTTCGCCAGGCGAAGCAGGCTCACATCGCCCGCTTTGTACGCCTCGGGCGTGCGCCCAAAGCTGAACGTCATGAGCGATACGCCGCCCTCCGGCGTAGTTCTGGATTCCTGGTTCATGGCATGCTTCATGCGGTGAAATTCAAAATAGCGTTTCAGGAATTTCTCAGCCTCGGCCAGATCGCCGCGATCAATGTCCGTTCCGGACGCATTCCAGCCGTAATTTGCCGCCACGAACAGCGTGGTGCCGCGGCCGCACATCGGATCGAGCAATTCGAGCCGCTGCTCGCCAACGCGCGCAAAATCGCTGGACATCAGCGCCGCATTTATCAGCAGCTGTAAAAACAATTCGTTTGTTTTTCCCTTGTATTTCAGAATACCCGGCAAATCGCTGCCGACAAACGCCGGCGCACGACCGCCCACAGGGCGCAGCAGTCCATCCTCGCGGCCTTCAAAAAGCCCGTACATCAAGGAATGGCGGGCGATACACGCCTTCAGCGCGCCGCTCATCTCATCGGGAAGATCGATCAAAAGCGCTGGCAGATCCAGCGACGCCGCGCGGGAGATTTGTGCGCAGGGTTCAAATACATCCAGCATCAGCCTGAGCTCGCTCTCGGCCAGCTTTATGGATTCATTCTGGTAGCGCGCGTTCGCGTGCGGCCAGAGCAGCATATAATATTTCATTTTCTGTTTTTACCCGTATTATTCTATGTTCACGATGTTTAAAACATCCATATCTGAAAAGAATTGCTCTTCAGAAATACGATTATTTTCTGCTTAAAAAGCGAAAACCCATGAATCTGAAATAAAATAGAAAACCAGCCCCTTTGGAACCAAAGGGGCTTTCATTGGCATCAATATTTGCGCTTGCGAGCAGCTTCTGCCTTCTTCTTACGCTTTACGCTGGGCTTTTCGTAATGTTCGCGCTTTCTTGCTTCAGCAAGAATGCCATCACGAGCGGTCTTACGCTTAAAACGACGCAGTGCGCTTTCCAATGATTCATTTTCGCGAATCCGTACCTCGGACATGTGTTTTCCCTCCCCTCGCGTTTGGACTGGCATACGCCAATGTAGCATGGGGTGCGCCACAACCGTTATTATAGCGCATAAACTATGTAGCGTCAAGCGGTTGGAGGCTATATTTCAAGAATTTCACAATTCTTTTCCGCGCTCCCGCCGTTCCCCCTCATTCTTTGAACGGAACCCGATATGCAGCGGGGCGGCAAAGCGTCTGCCCTTCCGGACGTGCATAGCTCCCCCCCCGGACGCTCTAGTCCATCTTTTCGCTGAGCTGCTTGCCGCCCAGCAGGTGCAAATGCAGATGGTGCACCGACTGACAGCCGTGCTGGCCGCAATTGGTCAGCAGCCTGAAGCCGTTTTCATCCACATGCTCGATCTTCGCCAGCGCGCGAACCGCGTCCGTCAGGTGCGCGGCGGTCTCCGCGTCGCATTCCAGAATGTTCTTCATGTGCTTCTTCGGCACCAGCAGCACATGCACCGGCGCCTGAGGGTTGATGTCGCGGAACGCATAGGTGTATTCATCCTCGTAGACCTTATTTGATGGGATCTCTCCCGCGATGATCTTGCAAAACAGACAATCCATTTTCTCATTTCACCTCCCGCTCATTCCACAATTTCGCCGATGGCCAGCGTGCCCTGCGCGCCTGTGATGCGCACATTGCAGATCTCTCCCGGGCGTGCCGCCGCGCGGACGCGGACGTACTGTCCCGTATAGCCCTCGGCCCCGTTTTCATCCACGGCCTGCTCGAACAGCACGCTCTGCACGCTGCCGATCAATCCTTGGACGAAATTCTGCTCCAGTTGGTTGCCTAATGCGATCAATTCATTGGTGCGCGCGTGCTTGATCGCCTCCGGCACCTGATCCGGCATCCTGTCCGCCAGCGTACCGCTGCGCCGCGAATACGGAAATGCGTGGATACGCGCAAACGCCGCCTGACGAACGAACGCCAGCGTTTCGGCAAACTCCGCGTCCGTCTCACCTGGGAAGCCTGAAATAATGTCCGTGGTGATCGCACAGTCCGGCATATAGCGCCGCAGCAGCGCGCACGCCTGCAAATACTGCTCCGGCGTATAGCGCCTGCGCATCCGCTGAAGCACCGCTGCGCTGCCCGATTGCAGCGACAGATGGAATTGGCGCATGATGCCCGGCATTTCGGCAAGGCTGCGGGCAAATTCCTCCGTCACCGTAAGCGGCTCCAGCGAGCCCAGGCGCACGCGCGATATGCCCTCGGCGTCGTGTACCGCGCGGATCGCGTCCAGCAGCGTGTCCTGCGTACCTCTGCCATAGCTTGCCAGATGGATGCCCGTGACCACGATCTCCCGATAGCCGGCTTCGCCCAGCCGAGCCGCCTCGCGCGCCACGGCCTCCAGCGTCATGCTGCGCACCGGCCCGCGCACCGTAGGGATAATGCAGTAGGCGCAGTAGCGATCGCAGCCCTCCTGGATCTTCATGGTCGCGCGCGTCTTACCCTCATGGCGGGATACAAACAGCGTTTCAAAACTCGCGCCCTTCAGCGGCGCCACGGCGTTGACCCTTTCATCATTCGCCACGGCGCGCTCCAGCAGCTGCACCACTTCGGCGCGCCGCTGAACGCCGATGGCCAGGCGCACGTTGTCCATTGCCAGCAGCTGCTCCGGAATGCGCTGCGCCAGGCAGCCCGCCACCACGATCGCGCCCTGCGGATTCAGGCGCGCGCAGCGCCGGATCATCTTTTCGGACTTCTGATCGCCCGTACCGGTCACGGTGCAGGTGTTGATCAGATATACATCCGCGCGTTCGCGAATGGAAACTGCCTGATACCCTGCCCGCTCAAAGGCTTCGAGCATCGCCTGCGTATCGTATTGATTGACCTTGCAGCCCATCGTATGTACGGCGATCGTCTTCATCCTAAATCTCCCCAAAGCGCCATTACCGCCGCGCAGGACGCAATGGCCGCCGTTTCCGTTCTGAGTATTCTGGGTCCGAGCGTGATTGCTCGCGCGCCCATATCCGTCAGCGCGCACACCTCGTCCGCGCTCATGCCGCCCTCGGGACCGATCACCACGCCGACATCCCGCACCTCGGGCATTTCATCGTGCAGCCTGCGCAGGCCGAGCCCGCTGGCTTCCTCCCACGGCACGATCAGCAATTCATGCCGCGCCATGGCAGCAAGCGCCTGCCGCCAGTCCATCGCCGCCGCGATCTCCGGCGCATGCGTGCGCTTGCACTGCTTGGCGGCCTCGCGCGCAATTTTCACCAGCCGCTCGCGTTTCTTCTCGGCGTCGCGCGCGTCCAGCTTTACCACGCAGCGCGACATTCTGACCGGGCATATCTTGGCCGCACCCAGCTCCGTGAGCTTCTGCGCGATCAGCTCCAGCTTGTCGGCCTTGGGCAGACCCTGATAGAGCGTTATGGAAACGGGCGCTTCGTTGTCCGGCAGCAGCTGCATGAGCCGAACCGCGCAGCCCTCGGCGGATATTTCAGCGATCTCCGCCGCAAAGCGCCGCCCCTCCGGATCCACGCAGTACAGCGCGTCGCCCGTTCTCAGCCGCAGCACGCTGCACGCATGGCGCGCATCCTCCGCCGTCAGCGGGCACGTTTCCCCCACGCTGCCCGCGACGCTCGTGTAAAACGAATTCACTTTTCCTCCGCGGCCATGGCGCACCAGCCGCCCCTTTCAAGCACATCCAGCACGCGATAATCGGCCGCCTCCAGCGCATCCAGCACCGCCTGCTTTTTCTCGGAGGAAATGCCCGAGCAGATAAATTTTCCACCCGGCAGGATGTGCTTTTTCACCGGCGCGGCGATCATAATAATCACATCTGCGATGATGTTGGCGATCACCACGTCCGCCGCCTCGTCCACCTCATCCAGCAGATTGCCCGCAACGCAGCGGATCCTGCCCTCGTAGCCATTGATGCGCACGTTCTCTGCCGCCACGCGCACGGCCACGCGGTCGATGTCGATGGCCAGTGCGTCCTGCGCACCCATATGCATCGCGGCAATGGCCAATATGCCGGTGCCGGTACCCACGTCGATCACGCGCATGCCCGGATGCACATATTTTTCAACCAGCTCTACGCACATGCCGGTCGTTTCATGCGTACCGGTACCAAACGCCATGCCGGGATCGATCTCGATGATCTGATCCTCCGGCTGCGCCGCATAATCGCACCAGCCGGGCTTAATGACAATATGCTTGCCCAGACGAATGGGCTTGAAGGCCTTCTTCCAGTTCTCCGCCCAGTTCTCCTCAGCAAAGCTCTGCGTAAGCAGCTCCAGCTTACCCGCATCAAAGCCGAGCTCCATGCTGCGCAGCCGCGCCAGCTCAGCGCGGATCAGATGAATGCGGTCGGCCAGCTTCGCGTCGGCCTCGAAATAGCCCGTGACCTTCACATCGTCGCCGATGCGGCGGGCGATCGCCTCGTCGATAATGTCCCACTGGCCCTCAGGGCGCTGCTCCAGCGCCACGTCGTTCTTATCCTCGATCATCGTGCCGTCGCTTCCGGCGCGCATCAGCAATTCAGAAACCATATCCGCCCCCGCGGTGGTGGTCAATATGGTAACGCCCATCCAATCCATTGTACATACCGCCTTTCCAGAACAATACTATACCCGAGCCGCGCGTGCTGCGCTTAAAAAGAATCGTCGGTGTTTTTCAATGGCAGCTATCGCCCATTAAGCGATGGCCGCAGCGCAGCTGAGAATTTTTCATATATAACTATAACAAAAGTCTTGGAAACATTTCGGTTCCAAGACTTCCGTTTGGTCTGGGTGAGAAGATTCGAACTTCCGGCCTCTTGAACCCCATTCAAGCACGCTACCAAACTGCGCTACACCCAGATATTCGATTACCATTCACGAGCCGTAGCTCTCATGAACAGTAGATATTATACTGCCATTCAGCTTATTTGTCAACCCCTATTTCCAACTTTTTGTCAGCTTGCAGCCTGTATGGCGCCGCGCAGCAGAGCCTTCTTTTAAGAGCGCACATCGCTCTTCGGGTCTTTTCCCCCGGCTTTCATCATCAAAGAACCATTGCGTCTGCACACAAGCAAAAGCGCCGGCAGCATCTGCTGCCGACGCACGATAACGATCAGGTGAAAGCGTCCTTCACGCGGTCAAAGAAGCTCTTTTTCTTTTCGTACTGGCTGCCCGACGTTGTGGTATCGAACTGGCGCAGCAGCTCCTTCTGCTTTTCAGTCAGCTTCTTGGGGATCTCCACCACTGCTGTGACGTACAGGTCGCCCTTGCCGTTACCGCGCAGGTGGTTCACGCCCTCGCCGCGAATGCAGAACACCTGTCCCGGCTGCGTTCCCTCCGGGAAGCGATACTTCACGGGCTTGCGCAGCGTGGGCACATCCAGCTCCGCGCCCAGCGCCGCCTGCGTAAAGGTGATCGGCATTTCGATGTAAAGGTTATCGCCGTCACGACGGAACAGACGATGCTTCTTGACGCTGATAACGATCAGCAGATCGCCCGGCTCGCCGCCGCGCTCGCCCAGGCCGCCCTGGCCGCGAATGGTGAGCACCTGGCCGTCGGCAATGCCTGCCGGAATCTTGACCGTCTTGCGCTTGCTGACGCGCAGCTTGCCGCGCCCGCGGCACTTGGTGCAGGGCTCGTTGATAATCTTGCCCGTACCCCGACACTTGGTACAGGTGCGCACATTCTGGATGCGCCCAAAGGGCGTATTCTGCGTCACGCGCTCCTGACCGGTGCCGCCGCAGTTGGGGCAGTTATCCACCTTGCTGCCGGGTTTCGCGCCCGTGCCGTGGCATTCGGGGCATTCCTCGTCGCGCACAAGGTTGATCTCCTTTTCGCAGCCAAAAGCCGCTTCATCCAGCGTGATGGTCAGGTCATAGCGCAGATCGTCGCCCGGAACCGGACCGTTTCTGCGCGCGCCGCCGCTACCGCCGCCGAAAAAGCTGGAAAAAATATCCTCAAAGCCGCCGCCAAAGCCGCCGAAACCGCTGAAATCGCTGTAAGCGCCGCTGTTGCCGCCGAAGCCCTGCGGGCCGTCATGGCCAAACTGGTCGTACTGCGCGCGCTTCTGCGGATTGGAGAGCACCTGATAGGCCTCGTTGATCTCCTTGAACCGTTCCTCTGCTTCCTTGTCGCCGGGGTTGACATCGGGATGGTTCTTCTTGGCGAGCGCGCGGTACGCCTTTTTTATTGTGGCGTCATCCGCATTTTTATCTACGCCCAGAACCTCATAATAATCTCTCTTTGCCATAGTCTCCCCCTTATTCTAACAGGGGCAAGGGCTCAAACCCCTGCCCCCCTTCTATCTCGTCTGCCGGGCTTATTCAGTGAACTGCGCGTCCACGGTGCCGTCGTCATTCACATGCGCGCCATCGCCGCCAGCCGCACCGCCGGCCTGCTGGGCCGCCTGCTGCGCCTGCTGGTATACCTTGCCGAAGACCTCGTAGGTCTTCTTGGAGAACTCCTCCATCGCAGGCTTGATCTGATCGGCGTCGCCACCCTCACGCACCTTCTTGAAGCTCTCAAGCTCGCTCTCAAGCAGCGCCTTGTCGGCCGGATCCAGCTTGTCGCCCATATCCTTAATGGTCTTTTCCGTCTGATAGATCAGGCTGTCGGCCTGATTCAGCGTCTCGACCTTTTCCTTGTTGGCCTTATCCTCGGCTGCGTACTTTTCAGCATCCTCTACGGCCTTCTTGATCTCGTCCTCGCTCATGTTCGAGGAAGCGGTGATGGCGATGGACTGCTCCTTGCCGGTGCCCAGATCCTTAGCCGATACATGCACGATGCCGTTCGCGTCGATGTCGAAGGTGACCTCAATCTGCGGCACGCCGCGCGGCGCGGGCGCAATGCCGTCCAGACGGAAGCGTCCCAGCGTCTTGTTGTAGGCCGCCATCTCACGCTCGCCCTGCAGCACATGCACATCAACAGAAGTCTGGCCGTCCGCCGCGGTGGAGAAGATCTGCGTCTGCTTGACCGGAATGGTCGTGTTGCGCTCGATCAGACGGGTGAACACGCCGCCCATGGTCTCAATGCCCAGGGACAGGGGCGTAACATCCAGCAGCACGATGTCCTTCACGTCGCCGCCGAGCACGCCGCCCTGAATCGCGGCGCCCACAGCCACACACTCATCCGGGTTGATGCCCTTGTAGGGCTCCTTGCCGGTGATGCGCTGCACGGCCTCCTGAACCGCCGGGATACGGGTAGAGCCGCCCACCAGGATGACCTTGTCGATCTCGCTGGCGGAAACGCCCGCATCGCGCAGTGCCTGATTCATCGGGCCAACGGTCTTTTCGACCAGATCCGCAGTCAGCTCGTTGAACTTGGCGCGGGTGATGGTGACGTCCAGATGCTTCGGGCCCGTCGCGTCCGCCGTAATGAACGGCAGGTTCACGTTCACGCTCATCAGGCCGGACAGCTCAATCTTGGCCTTTTCAGCGGCTTCCTTCAGGCGCTGCAGCGCCATGCGATCCTGACGCAGGTCAATGCCGTTTTCCTTCTTGAATTCCTCGGCGATGTAGTCGATCAGGCGCTGGTCGAAATCGTCGCCGCCCAGGTGCGTATCGCCGCCGGTGGCGAGCACTTCGAAGATGCCGTCGCCGACTTCCATCAGAGACACATCGAACGTGCCGCCGCCCAGGTCGTATACCAGGATCTTATGCGCGTCGCCCTTATCCAGGCCATAGGCCAGCGCGGCCGCAGTCGGCTCGTTAATGATACGCTTGACGTCCAGACCCGCGATGCGGCCGGCGTCCTTGGTCGCCTGACGCTGGGAGTCGGAGAAGTATGCCGGTACGGTGATGACCGCTTCGGTTACAGTCTCGCCCAGATAAGCCTCGGCGTCCGCCTTCAGCTTCTGCAGGATCATCGCGCTGATTTCAGGCGCAGTGTAGGAATGATCGTCGATCTTTACTTTGTAATCGCTGCCCATCTTGCGCTTGATAGAAATGATGGTGCGATCCGGATTGGTAACGGCCTGACGCTTTGCGACCTGGCCGACGAGACGCTCGCCGTTCTTGGCAAAGGCCACCACGGACGGCGTGGTGCGTCCGCCTTCAGCGTTCGCGATAACTACGGGTTCGCCGCCTTCCATAACAGCGACGCAGGAATTGGTGGTACCAAGGTCAATGCCGATAATCTTACTCATTATTTTATCCTCCTCAAATCCGATTGATTGGTGTGGGTTGTTTCTTTGTTTATATATTAACTTCTCTATTGGAAGGGAAGCTCCTGTGAAGGCTCCGCGCCTATTCGGCGCAGACCTTGACCATCGCGTAGCGGATGATCTTATCCTTCACCTTGTAGCCCTTCTGGAATACCTCCAGAATTTTGCCCGGCTCATCGCCGCTTTCCCGCATTACTGCGTTGTGCATTTCGGGATCGAAGGCCTCGCCCATGGCGGGCACCTCTTCGAAGCCGAAGCGCTTTAGCGATTCCATCAGCATGTTCAGCGTCATGCGAACGCCGTCGATCAGGCCGTCAGACACGCCGGCCTTTTCGGCCGCGTCCAGCGCGCGCTCAAGGTTGTCGATGGAGGGCAGGATGGCCGCGATGCTCTCGCGAACGCCGTCCTCATAGCCATCGGCGCGCGCGGTCTGGTTGCGGCGCTTGAAATTCTGGAAATCCGCCTGGCTGCGCCGAAGGGAATCCAGATATTCGTCGCGCTGTTTGACCGCCGTCTCAAGCGCCTGCTGCCATTGTTCTATGTTGAACTCCTGCGCTTCAGTGCTCTCCTCGGGCGCTTCCGCCGCCGTTTCTGCAGCGGTAGCTTCGACGTTTTCCGCTTCAGGCTGCTGCGCCGGATTCTGCTTTTCCGTATTATCTTTCTTCTTCATAGCTCTTCCTTTCGCCGGTCTGCGCCGGATAATTCATGCTCCTTCGGCTGGAGAGCAGCTCGCTCACTGCGTGCCCCATGAATTCCAGCACCGGAATGACCCGATTGTAATTCATGCGCGTGGGGCCGATGATGCCCAGCGTGCCGGTCGCCCCATCTCCCACGCGATACTGCGCGGTCACAATGGAGCAATCGCTCATCTCGGGCTCGCCGTTTTCCGTGCCGATACGAATGGTCACCTCCATGCCGCCGCTGCCGCGAATCAGCCGCCGGATCTTATCCTTGGATTCCAGCACCGCCAGGAAATTCCTGGCCTTTTCCACATCGCTGTATTCCGGATAATTCAGCAGCTTGGAGCCTCCGCCGATAATGACCTCGGACGAATCCTCCGCTTCGAGCTTCTTTTCGATCACCATCAGCGTTTCGCCCATCAGCCTGCGGTTGTTTTCCGTATCGCGCAGCAGCTCCGAGAACGTCTGCCGCACATCCTCGAGCGGCTTGTTGGCCAGGCGCTCGGTGAGCATGCGGGATATGGAATACAAATCGTCCGCGTTCAGCCCGTCCGGAATGCGGATCACCGCATCCTTCACGATGCCGAGATTTGTCACGATGATCATCAGCGCCATACCGTCGGACACGGGCACCAGCTGAATGTGCCGTATGCGCAGCGTGCCGAGCTTTGGCGCGACGATCACGGAGGTATACTGCGTGGCGTCCGTCAGGATCTGCGCCGCGCTGCGGATCACGCCGTCCACCTGCGCGCTGCGCGCCTGCATGTAATCGTGCATGCGCTCGCGCTCATCCAGCGACAGCTTACCCACCTTCAGCAGGCGGTCCACATACAGCCGATACGCCTTGTCCGAGGGCACGCGCCCCGCCGAGGTGTGCGGCTGATCCAGATAACCCAGCTCCTCCAGATCCGACATTTCATTTCGAATGGTCGCCGGTGAGAAGCCAACGCCCGATTTGCGGGAAATCGTTCTGGAACCGACAGGCATCGCCGTGGTGATATAATCATCGATGATGGCCTGCAATATCAGGAACTTACGATCATCCATCTGCATCGCTTCTTCACTTCCTTCCGGCATCCGGTTTTGACTGTTAGCACTCTTTGTTGTCGAGTGCTAACGTCTGACTATAATTTAGCATTCCCCGCCCCTTTTGTCAATAGTCCTGGATAAATTTAAATGTAAACAATTCGTGAACGCCCCTCATCCAGCCGGAATTTGGCAAAACCTTTGTAAAATACATCCGAAAGGCATTGAATTGTGCGGAGAAACGTGCTATAATATCGTTTGTGTGATTAATCGGATGCCAGTTCCGCCGGAGAGCTGACAGTCCGGTTAGAGTGAGGTGAAAATCCATGAAAGAAAATATCCATCCGAATTACGGCAAGGCAATCGTTCGCTGCGTCTGCGGCGAAACCTTTGAAACGGGCTCCGTGAAGAAAGAACTGCGCGTTGATATTTGTTCAAAGTGCCATCCTTTCTACACCGGCAAGCAGAAGCTGGTTGACACCGGCGGACGTGTGGATCGCTTCAAGAAGCGCTACGGCATGTAGTCAGTTTAAAGCACCGCAAGGTTTTCTCTTTGCGGTGCTTTAGCTGTTTATTGCGCGCCACAGTTTTTCGACCTCGCAGACCTGCGGATGCGCGCCGGCCTGCTTTTCTTTTACCTATTTATTATCATAAGCCGCTGGAAGGGGGCAAGACGCCATGGCCAAGCTCAGACGCTTCAGCGGCACGCCCGTTGCCGAGGGCGTGCGCCTGGAAGTGGGCAAGTACACGGTTTTCGCCGTGCGCAATGAAAAAAAGGATATTGCCGTGCGCCTGCGCCGCGAGCCGCGCAGGCTGCTGCGGGCGCTGCTGCGTATTCCCTTTCTGCGGGGCGTCGCGCGACTGCTGCGCGACCTGTACCGCTTCTTCGACGGGCTGAGCGAATCGGCGGAGCTGTCGCCCCAGCGTCCTGTGCGCGGGATCGTGCCCGAGCAGAGGCTCGCCGCCTTTTTGCACATCTCCCCGCAGAGCATCGCAACGCTGCTAAGCGCACTGTGCCTGCCGATCATCGCATTCTGCTACCTGTACGCCGCGCCGAAGGGCGCCGAAATCGTGCTCAGCGCGTCATCCGGCCTCACCCGCGCGCAGACCAACGCCATCGTCTGCGCGGTGCGCGTGCTCTGCCTGCTGGTCGCGGTGGGCTTTGGTGGGCGGCTGCGGGTCGTTCGGCGGCTGCTGATGTATAAGGGCGCGCTGAATAAGTGCATCAACTGCTACGAATGCCGCGATGAAATGACGGCCGAGGCCGCCGCGCAGTACCCCATCATCACCCGCCGGAGCGAAAGCGCGTTTCTGCTGAGCGTAGCCATCATTTCGATGATATTCTTCGCGCTGGTGCATGTGGACGGGCTGCTGCTGAACCTGGCGATCCGCATCGGCATCGTGCTGGGCGTGGCCGCGCTGCTCAACGAGCCGTTTTCCGCGCTGGAGGGCGCGGATATGACGCTGCCCGTACGCATTGCGCGCACGCCGCTGGATCTTCTGCAATATCTGACCACGCTCGAGCCGCACCCGCAGATGACGGAGGTGGCGCTGTGCGCCTTTCACGCCGCGCTGGGCGAGGCCAAGGAGAACGACGAAGCTAGGGAAAACAGAGAAACTGAGCCTGAAATAATCCCCCCTGAAGGAGAGGATCACGCTTGACCATTGGAGAATGGCTCGCGGGCGCGCGGCAAAGGCTGACCGAGTCCGGCTGCCCCGACCCAAAGATAGATTCCGCCTGGATCGCCGAGGACGTACTGGGCATGAGCGCGCCCGCGCTGCGCTTTGAGGCGCACAGCAGCCTTGAGCCCGCGCAGCTGGCGCGAATGAACGCCTGCCTGGAGCGCCGCGTTTCGGGCGAACCGATCCAGTATATTTTGCAGCGCGCCGATTTTATGGGATTGCGCTTTTATGTGGATCGCCGCGTGCTCATTCCGCGCCAGGATACGGAGC
>CAKUOX010000046.1 GCA_934670175.1 uncultured Clostridia bacterium
CTGCAAAGCAGCCTCGCGGTGAATCTCGACGCCATGGGCGTGCGTACCGTGAAATATGCGGTAGACAGCGCCGCGCCCATCATTGGCAGCGGCATTTCAGATGCCTGGGAGGGCTATATATCCGGTGTGATGGTCGCCAAGGACGCTGTGGGCTTAAGCGGCATGCTCTGCCTGTTGGCGGCGGGCGTGCAGCCGATGCTCACCTGCGCGGCCAGCATGCTGCTGTTTTCCTTTGCGGCGGCATTTATGGAGGTGCTGGGCGAAAGGCGCGGCGCGCATGCCGCGCGTCAGATGAGCGCCGTGTGTCAAATGGCGCTTACGCTGGCGACGGCTGCGCTCGCCATATCAATGGCGCTGCTCGGCGGCGCGATGGGCATGGGCAAGATCCTCGGGAGGTGACGCAGATGGAAAAGGCTGCCTATATCATTTCGGCGCTTTGCCTGCTGGCGACGCTGTGCGAACAGCTACTGGATCAAAGCAGGCTGCTGCCATGCGTGCGCATGCTGATCGGGCTCGAGGCCCTCGTGGTGTTCATATCCATGCTGAGCGCGTTTGTCGGCGCAATCTCGCATTTGGGAGGCAAAACATGAAAAGGATCATGCAGGCGCTTAAATCTGCGCGCTGGCTGGAAATGACGCTGATCGTGGTGCTGATGTGCATCGCCGCGGTCGTAGCGCTGAGCGGCGTGCAGGATTCACCCGCGCGCACTGCCGAGGAAACGCGGCTGAGATCGCTGCTTTCGGAGATAGACGGCGCGGGCAGGGTGGACGTGGTGCTCGGCGAGGACGGCGCTGTGGTAACGGCGGCCGGTGCGGGGCGCATCGACGTGATGCTGAAATTGCAGCGCGCGGTTCAGGCGGCTACGGGCTTTGAGCTTCGACGCATCGAAATAATCGAGGCGAAAAAATAGGAGATGAAGCAGATGTTGAAGCGAAGTATCGCGGCGGCACTGGTATTGATGCTGGCGGCAGGGCTGTTTTTCATGCTGCGGCATCCAGAAACTGCGATCCAGGCAAGCAGCGCGCAGATGCAGAGCGCCGAAGAGACTGAAACGGACGCGATGCTGAGCTTTAGAACGCTGCGCCAGCAGCTTCGCGCCATGGAAAAAGCGCAGCTGAACGAAATCTCGGCCGCCGCAAATGCGGAAGCTGAGATCCGCAGCGCGGCGCAGCGGCAGCTGCTGGAGCTCTGCGCGGCGGAGGAAGCGGAGCTGACGTTGGAGGGCGCGCTGAAAATGCTAGGCTATGCAGACGCGGTGGTCACGGTGCATCGGGATTGCGTGAACGTGATTTTGAAGGCGGAGCTGATTACACAGCAGGAAAGCGCGGCGATACTGGATCTGGTATGCCGCGAGACCGGCACGCTGGGCGGCAATGTTAAAATCATACCGATAAATTAAGGTAAAATGCGATTGCGCTTTGATGGATCATCTGCTATAATATGAGCAGGGTGGAATTTCCGCTCCGGATACGGCGCATCGCGCGCCTGCAAAATCAGACTTAAAACGGGAGGTCTGCACGATGACAGAGAATAACCAGCAGGATGTAAAGCTGGATGAAAATCCGAACGGTACCGTTTCGTTCGCAACGGACGTAGTAGCCACGATCGCCGGTCTGGCAGTGACCGAGGTCGATGGCGTGGCCAGCATGAGCTCGCCTGCAGGCGGTTTTGCGGATATGTTTTCCCGCAAAAACAGCCGCAATTTCACCAAAGGCGTGCGCATCGATCTGGACGGCAACAAGGTCACGGTGGACGTTACCATCGTGGTGGAATACGGCTCGCCCGTGCCGGACGTGGCGCATAGCATTCAGGAAAATGTAAAAAAGGCCATCGAAACCATGAGCGGGCTGGATGTGCACGCGGTAGACGTGCATGTCAGCGGCGTGAGCTTCGAACGCGAACAGCGCGCGGCTGCCGAACTGGAGGAGCAGCGCCGGAAAATGCTGGAAAAGACCGACGCGACTGCTGCTGCCGAGCCGGTCAAGCCTGTGGCTGAGACCGAGCCTGAAGCCGGGGCCGAGGCGGAGCCGGAGGGCGAGGCTGACGGCGAATAAGCGCATGAATCTGCGCGGTCGGTATCGCTTTAAACAAAGGGGTGAACTAACCATGAAGCTGAATTTTGGGAAAAAACTGGTTCTGTTTTTGCATTGGCTGCTCTCGATCATGGGCGTGGCGCTGGCCGCCTGCCTGTGCGTGTGGCCGGATTTCATCTACGGTCTGTTTGACAGCGCATACGCTGGGATGGGCAAGCGCAGCGTGGATGGGATCGGCATCGCGCTGCTGGCGGTATACCTGCTGCTGAGCGTGCTGGCGGTCATGTTCATTTTTTCCGGACGGCGCAGCCGCAGGGATCGCGGCTTCATTACCGTAGATTCCAGCGATTCGGGAAAGACCCGCATCGCGGTGGGCGCGGTGGAGCAGATGATCCGTCAGGCCGTGCGCATGGTAGACGGCATTACCGAGCTGAAAACGAATATTATCAATCTGGACGACGCCATTTCCATCGTCGCAAACGTAACCATCGCCAGCGGCGCGCATATTCCCACCGTTACGGTCAATATCCAGCGCGCGATCCGCAGCTACATCGAGCTCAACTGCGGCGTGGCTGTGCGCGAGGTGAGCGTGAGCGTGCATGCGGTGGACGGCATGGCCAAGGGCGCGCCTGCCGTGCCTTCGCCGGAAGTACATACGGTATCTGAGCCGAAACCGGCTTATGCCGCGCCGGAGATGCGTTTTGATCCGGCTCCGGCAGAAGATACGTCCGTCGAGACGGCGCCCGAAACGGAGAATACGGAAAATACGCAGGAAGATAACGAGGCTTGATTTATGAATAGAACGATTGCCCGCGCGCGCGCAATGCAGCTGATTTACGAGAGCGAGATGGGCGGAGACGGCGGCGAGGAAACACGCATTGACCTGCTCGGCGTTGAACCGAACGAGGAAGAGGCGGATTACATGGAGCGCATGTTCAAGGGCGTTTCGGAGAACATGGGCCGTCTGGATGCGGATATTGCCGCACACCTGCGCGGTTGGACGCTGGAGCGCCTCTCGCGCGTGGATTTGGCCATACTCCGGCTCGGCGCATACGAGCTGATGCTGCGCGAGGTATCCGCCAGGGTCGTGATCAACGAGGCTGTGGAGCTGGCCAACCAGTATTCTACGGAAAAGGCGGGATCGTTTATAAACGGTGTGCTGGGCAACATTTCGCGCTCGGCGGCGGAATAAGTCTCACTCTGCCAAAAACTCTAAATGCTGCGGCCGGCGGCCCTTGTTGTGGGACGCCGGCTGTTTAAAGTGAGGACGGCAAATGATGGAAACGGAACGCGCGCTGAGCGTCAGCGAGCTGAACGAATATGTACGCAGGCTGCTGGCAGGCGATGTGCTGCTGCGCAGCGTGGAGGTGACCGGCGAGATCTCCGGTTACAAGCACCATATCAGCGGACATCGCTATTTTTCGCTGAAGGATGCTGGCGCGCGCGTGCAGTGCGTCATGTTCCGGCAAAACGCCATGTCGCTGGATTTTCAGCCGAAGGACGGCATGCAGGTGCGCGTGAGCGCCAGCGCTTCGCTGTTTCCGCGGGACGGCAGCTATCAGCTCTACGTCAACCGCATGCAGGAGCGCGGGGCGGGCGACCTGTACCAGAAATTTGAGGCGCTCAAGCGCAAGCTGTCGGCAGAGGGCCTGTTTGATCCGGCGATCAAGCGCGAAATACCGTTTACGCCCCGTTATATCGGCATAGCCACGTCCGCAACGGGCGCGGCGGTGCGCGATATTATCCGCGTGGCGCGCAGGCGCGCTCCGAACGTCGGCATTATCCTCGCGCCGTGCGCCGTGCAGGGCGCGGATGCGGCGGGCGAGATCGTGGCGGCGATTCAGGCGCTCAACCGCGACGGCAGGCCGGACGTGATACTGGCCGGACGCGGCGGCGGCTCCATGGAGGATCTGTGGGCGTTCAATGAAGAATGCGTTGCCCGCGCGATCGCCGCCTCCAGCATACCCACCATATCCTGCGTGGGGCATGAAACGGATTTTACCATTGCGGACTTCGTTGCCGACGTGCGCGCGGCCACGCCGTCGATGGCGGCTGAGATCGCTGTGCCGGTTATCGCGGAGCTGCGCAAAACGCTTAACGGGCTCGCGGGGCGCTTTAATTCGGCGCTGATCCAGTCCAACCGCCTGCGCCGCGCACAGCTGGCGCGGCTGACCGCTTCGCCGGTGTTCCGCGATCCGCAGCGCGCGCTGATCGAGGCGCGGCGAAGGCGCGTGGAGGAGCTGTGCGCGCGCAGCGAGGCGCAGATCACAGAGCGCCTGAGAAGGGAACGCGCGCGGCTGGACAGGGCGGCAGCAAAGCTGCAGGCGCTCGATCCATCGGCGGTGCTTGGGCGCGGCTATGCCTGCGTTTCCGTAAATGGACATATCTGTTCGTCCGCATCGGCGCTTATGCCGGATATGGTCGTGCAGCTGCGCTTTGCGGACGGCAGTGCGCAGGCGAAGGTACTTGAAAACAAACCAGATCAGATCGGAGATAAAGCGCAATGAAGGAAGAAAAGCTGAGCTATGAGGCCGGCATACAGGAGCTTGAGGAGCTGGTCAGATCGCTGGAAACCGGCGAGATGACGCTGGAGGGATCCTTTCAGGCATATGAGCGCGCCGTAGTGCTCAAGGTCGCGCTCGAAAAGCTGTTGGACGAGGGCGACAAGCGCATACTCGTACTTACCGGTGATCGGGAAACGGAAATGAACGCGGAGGAGATCAAATGAAAACGCTGAAGGAATACGCTGCGGCGGTCAACGCGCGGCTGGAAACGATATTGCCCGACCTTCCACAGGACAGCTATACCGAGGGTGAAATGCCCGAGCTTCTGGCGCGCTCCATGCGCTACAGCCTGCTGGCGGGTGGAAAGCGCCTGCGTCCTGCAATGATGCTGGCGGCCATCGATATGCTGGGCGGCGACTGCGCGTGCTGGCTGGATTTTGCGTGTGCGGTTGAAATGATTCACAGCTATTCGCTGATTCACGACGATCTGCCCGGCATGGACGACGATACCATGCGCCGCGGCCGCCCGACGAACCATGTGGTGTTCGGCGTGGGGCAGGCGATTCTGGCGGGCGACGGTCTGCTGAACTATGCGGTTGAGACCATGCTGCGCACGGCGCTCGCCGCGCCCTGCGACGCGCAGCGGGCCCTTGAGGCCATCTATGAGGTCGCGACAGGCTGCGGCGTTAGCGGCATGATCGCCGGTCAGGTGATGGACCTGTACTGCGAGGCGAACAGGGTTGCCTCCGAGTCGGCGCTCAGCTATATCCAGCGCGGCAAGACGGCCTGCATGTTCATCTATCCGCTGCGCGCCGCCGGCCGGCTCTGCGGTGCGACTGAGGCTGAAATCGATGCGCTGGGCGCATATGGCGAGGCCTTTGGCCGTGCGTTCCAGACGGTGGACGACCTGCTGGATGTGACCGGCGACGCCGCTCAAATGGGTAAGACGCTCGGCAAGGACGCCGAGCACGGCAAGCTCACGATGGTTTCCATGCACGGCGTGGACGGCGCGCGCCGCGCTGCGGCGGAGGAGACGCAGAAGGCGCTTGACGCGCTTGCGCGCTTCGATGGCCGCGCGGATTTCTTCCGCGATTTGATACGCGGCATGGCTACGCGCAGCAACTGAGCGCTGCGCAGCCGTTCAAATTCTGTCGATCTGAGGAAGAACGAATGCTGAAGGAATTGAAGGGCCCGGAACAGCTGAAGCAGATGTCGCTGGCGCAGCTGACTGCGCTGGCGCAGGAAATACGTCAGGAGCTGATCGCCACTGTTTCTGAATGCGGCGGACATCTGGCTTCCAACCTGGGCATCGTGGAGCTGACCATTGCGATGCACTATGTCTTTAATTGCCCCGAGGACAGGTTTCTGTTCGATGTGGGGCATCAGAGCTATGTGCACAAGCTGCTCACCGGACGCTACGAGGCTTTTCATACCCTTCGCATGGAGGGCGGGCTGAGCGGTTTTCCCAATACCGAGGAAAGCGCCTGCGATACCTTTGCCGCAGGGCACGCCTCTACGGCGATCTCGGCGGCACTGGGCATTGCGCGGGCTCGGGATATTCGCCACGAAAGCTACAATGTGGTCAGCGTAGTGGGCGACGGCGCGCTCAACGGCGGAATGTGCTATGAAGCGCTGGATGACGCCGGACAGAGCAAGACGCGCATGATCGTGATCTTAAACGACAACGAAATGTCCATTTCCCGAAATGTCGGCGCGATCAGCCTGTATCTGAATGGCCTGCGCCAGAGCCGCGGCTATCGGAGCTTCAAGCGCGGCGTTCGGCGCGCGCTGGAACGCATTCCCGGCATCGGCACACCGATATTCAGGTTCATCGAAAAGCTGAGGGACGCGCTCAAATCGCTGTTTGTAGACGGGAAATTCTTTGAGGCGCTGGGCTTTACCTACGTCGGCCCGATCGACGGTCACGATCTCAAGCACCTGATTCGCGTGCTGGCGCGTGCGAAGCTCGACAAGCGCCCCGTGCTGATCCATGTGGTGACGCAAAAGGGGCGCGGTTACAGTCCTGCCGAGGACAGGCCGGACGCCTTCCACGGCGTCGCGCCATTCTACATCGATTCCGGCAAGACGCGCACCGCCGGACGCTCCGCGTTCAACGGCAGGCTCGCGGCGGCGCGTCTGTGCGACCTGGCGGAGCAGGACGAACGCATATGCGTGATCACGGCGGCGATGGTGGCGGGAACCGGTATGGCGGAATTCCAGCAGCGCTATCCCAAGCGCTTCTTTGACGTCGGCATCGCGGAGGAGCACGCCGTGACCATGGCGGCTGGACTGGCGAGCGCAGGCATGCGCCCGTTTGTGGCGATCTATTCCACCTTCCTGCAGCGCAGCTATGACCAGATTTTAAACGACGTATGCCGCTGTCAGCTGCCGGTGACGTTTTTGCTGGACCACGCCGGCTTTGTGGGTGCGGACGGCAAGACGCATCAGGGGCTGTTCGACCTGAGCTACCTGCGCGCGATGCCGAATATCGTTATCGCCGCGCCGCGCAGCTGTCGTGATCTGCTGCGAATGATCGATCTGAGCCTTGAATGCGGCGGCCCCATGGCCATCCGCTATCCCAAGGATGCGCTTGAGACGCAGGATTCGCCGGATAACGGCGCGCACTTTGCCATCGGCGAATGGGAAACGCTGATCGAGGGCAACGACGTGACGCTCTTCGCCGAGGGGCCGATGGTGCAGCTGGCAGTGCAGTGCGCAATGTCGCTCAATGGCCGCGGCATCAGCACCGGCGTGGTAGACGCGCGCTTCATCAAGCCCATGGACGAGAAAATGCTGCTGGCGCAGAGCCGCAGGGTGCGCCTGGTGGTCACGCTTGAGGAAAACAGCGTGCTCGGAGGACTGGGCGAGGGCATTGCCCACGCGCTGGCGATGTGCGGCATTGAAAAGCCGATCGAGATACTCGGCGCAGCGGATGCGTTTGTATCCCACGCGCGCGTTTCGCGGCAGCGCGAAATGAACGGATTGACGGCGGCGGCGATCTGCGCCCGCATTGAGGCGCGGCTGGCCGCCATGTAAGGAGGAAGCGCCGTGAAAAAGCGCCGCGCGGACGTCGCGCTGTATGAAGATCTGAATCTGGAGTCCATTGCGCTGGCGCGCGCGCTGATTATGGAAGGGCGCGCCTTCTGCGGCGATAATCGGATTATGAGCGCCAGCGAGGGCGTGCGCGAGGGTGCACAACTGCGCGTAAAGGGCGCGCTGGATCCCTACGTCAGCCGCGGCGCGCATAAGCTCAAGCGCGCGCTCGAGGTCTTTAGCATCGATCTGGCGGGGCGCGGATGCGTGGATGTGGGTTCGTCTACCGGCGGCTTTACAGATGTGATGCTGCGCGCGGGTGCGGCGCATGTCTGCTGCGTGGATGTGGGCTACAATCTGCTGGATTACCGGCTGCGCAGCGATCCGCGCGTCACGGTGCTGGAGCGCACGAATGCGCGGCACCTCACACCGGAGCACTTCGATGTTCAGCCCGATTTCGGCGCGACGGACGTATCCTTCATTTCGTTGAAGGCCGTACTGCCGGTTGTGCTGCCGCTGCTTGGCGGCAGGCGCGAATTTGTGGCGCTGGTCAAGCCGCAGTTCGAGGCCGCGAAGGAGGACGTGGGCGCAAAGGGCGTGGTTCGGGATCCGGAGGTGCACCGGCGCGTGCTTGCGGATATGCTCGATTTTGCCGCCTCGACGCCTTGGGCGGCCGCTGGGCTGGATTATTCGCCTGTGCGCGGTCCGGAGGGCAATATCGAGTTTCTGCTGCACCTTCTGCCGCGCGCCGATGGCTATGCGGATGTCCCTGAGCGAGCCATTAATGACATAATTTCGCTGGCTTATGACAAATTTTTTAAATCGACCAAAGAGGGCTTGTAACTTCGGTTTTGTCTGGTATATTGTATATATGGACGTGAGGTGAGTCGCTTGCAGTTCCGCAGGGTGGGCATGGTTTGGCGCAGTTCCAAACGGGAAAGCCTGAAGGTTGCCGGCGAATTGATCGATCTTTTAGGTGAATATGGGATTTCCGTTGCGGCCAGCAATGTGTTGGCCGGCGCGCTGGGACGGCCGTCTCTCGCGGCGGAGGATGCGCTCGGCGCGTGCGACCTGATTATGGTGCTCGGCGGCGACGGCGCCATTCTTTCGGCGCTGGATTGGGCGCTGCCGAACGACATTCCCGTGCTGGGGATCAACTTCGGCCGGCTCGGCTTTCTGACGGAAATAGATCCTTCGAGCCTGAAGCAGGACATTGAGTCTCTGCTTGAGGGGAAGTATACGCTTGATACCCGAACGACGATGACCATCAGTGGGCTGGATCAGCGTGATTTTTTTGCGCTGAACGAGATCGTCGTTACGCGCGCTACGCCCGCGGTTCGCGTGCTTTCACTGGAAATCGAGGTGAACGGCACGCTGGTGGATCGCATTTCCGGCGACGGTCTGATCGTGGCCAGCGCGACCGGTTCTACGGCGTATTCGCTCTCGGCGGGCGGTCCGATCGTAATGCCCGGGCTGGATTGCTTTGTGATCACGCCGATCTGCGCGCATACGATGACGGCGCGGCCCGTGGTAGTTTCCTCGAACGACGCCGTTACGGTGCGCGTTCTGGACGACCGCGGCGGCGCGCATGCCGTGCTCGATGGCCGAAAGGACGTGGCGCTGTCCGGAGATGCGCCGCAGATCACGATTCTGCGCTCTGAGATGCAGGCACGCTTTGTTCGCCTTCACGACCGCAACTATTTCAGCTTGCTGCGGGGCAAGCTATCCGAATGGACGCATTGAAGCACTGATGATATAGAATAGCCACGGGAAGGAAGAGCCGGACATGAAGAGCGCGCGCCACAATCTGATTCTTGAGATCATTGAAAATAAGGATATTGAAACCCAGGAAGAGCTTGCCGAAGAGCTTTTGAACCACGGCGTCAAGGTGACGCAGGCTACCGTTTCACGCGATATTAAGGAGCTGCGCCTTCTGAAGGTGCTCTCTGAGCACGGCGGCTATAAGTATGCCACTGTGGAGCGCGCCGAAAAGGGCATGAATGATCGCTTTATCCGCATTCTTACGGAATCGGTGGTGAATATCGAGTGCGTCGGCAACCTGATGGTGCTCAAGACGCTCTCCGCCAGCGCTTCCGCCGCGGGCGAGGCCATTGATTCCATGAAGTGGAGCGAGGTGCTGGGCACCATCGCCGGCGACAACACGCTGCTGATCATCTGCCGCTCCGAGGAAGCGGTCGAGGCCATCCATACACGCTTTAATAATCTGGTGAAGAGATAAAGCCATGCTGTTGGAACTTACAATTAAGAACATTGCCCTGATTGAATCGCTGCGCATTGAATTTGTGCAGGGATTCAATGTGCTTACGGGCGAAACGGGCGCGGGCAAGTCCATCGTGGTGGATTGCGTAAATCTCGCGCTGGGCGGCCGCGCAGAGCGCGAGATTATTCGCAGCGGCGCGGAAAAGGGCAGTGTACAGGCGCTGTTTGATATTTCAAAAAACGCGGCTGCGCTCGAGATGGCGGAAACGCTGGGCCTGGACATTGAAGACGGCCTGGCGTGCGTCGCACGCGAGCTGAGCCGCAGCGGACGCAATATCTGCCGCATCTCCGGCAGCGTATTGCCCCTGTCCGTGCTGAGACAGTTTACTGCGCTGCTGGTGGATGTGCATGGTCAGCACGAGCATCAGGCGCTGATGGATCCCGCGCGGCATATCGATTTTCTGGACAGCTTTGGCGACGTGGCGCACGCGCAGCTGATCCGTGAAACGGCGGCTCTGCACGCGCAGCGCAGTCAGGCGGCGTCCTCGCTGAGGGCGCTTTTGAAGGATCAGGCCGAGCGCGAACGGCTGGCGGACATGCTGAGCTTTCAGGTGGGCGAAATTGAAAAGGCGCGGTTGAAGCCCGGCGAGGAGGAAAAGCTGGAAAATCGCCTGCGCATGCTGGAAAACGCCGAAAAGGTGCAGGCGAGCATCGAGGGCGCATACCGGCTTACCTATGCCGGCGAAAGCGGCGGCATGAGCGCGCAGGAATGCCTGCTGCGCGCCGGTGAGGAAATGGATGCCATTGCCGGTATCGACCCGCGGTTCGCCAAGCTCGCCGAAGCGCTGCGCGAAACGTATTATTCAGTCAACGAGATCGGAAGCGAGCTGCAGGCGCTGAGCGAGGAGATCAATTTCGACCCGGCGTTGATGGACAAGATCTCGGGAAGGCTGGATATGATTTCTCGGCTCGAACGCAAGTACGGCCCGTCGCTGGATGAGGTCATCGCCTTCGGTCGATCCGCGCGGGAACGGCTGGAAGCGCTTCAGAGCGGAGATCAGCGCGCGCTGGAGCTGAAAAAGGAATTAAAGAAGCGCGATACAGCGCTCAGGACATCCTGCGAGGCGCTGACGCGATCCAGAAAGCAGCTCGCTGCTGAGCTCGAAAGGGGCATACTTGAGCAGCTGAAGGATCTGGGCATGGGGAAGACGCGCTTCAACGTGAGCTTCAAAACGCTTGAAAAGCCTGCGGCAAACGGCATAGACGCGGTGGAATTTTTGATCTCGCCCAACCCCGGCGAGCCGCTGTGCCCGCTGGCGGCCATTGCCTCGGGCGGCGAGCTTTCGCGCATCATGCTGGCGCTCAAGGCGCTGGCGCTGGATCGCGGCGGCGTGGACAGCATGGTGTTCGATGAGATCGACACCGGCGTATCCGGCCGGATGGCGCAGGTGGTCGGCGAAAAGATGCGCATGATCGCGCGCAAAAAGCAGGTGCTCTGCGTGACGCATCTGCCGCAGATTGCCGCGCTGGCCGACGCGCAGTTCCTGGTAGAAAAGCAGGTGGAGAACGAGCGCACCCGCACTCATGTGCTGCGGCTGGACGAGGAAGGGCGCGTTCGAGAGCTCTCGCGATTGGTGGGCGGCGCTGCCGACAGCCCGAGCAGCCTTGCGCACGCGCGGCACATGCTCGAGGAAGCGCACGAGAATCAGAAGTGATCTTTTTATACTTTACAGCCGCTGTACGGATTCGTGCGGCGGCTGTAAAAGCATTGCCCTGACAATTCCACAATATCTTCATTTATGCAAAACCGTTATTTTATCTGATTATAAATATGCGTCGTTATAATTGATTCAAGTACAAAGTATACTATAATAGCTATATCATGCGTGCGGCGCGGAAGCGCTGTACGGCAGAGAATCTGTGCAGTCGGAGCGATCTTATGAAACGTAGAGCGGTAAAAATCGGGCGCATAAACCGCTGGCCGGCCATCCTGGCGCTGGCGCTGGTGTTTTGTCTGCTGCTGTGTCAGGTCATTTATATTTCGAAAGGGCGTCAGCTCCAGCGCGAGCAGAACCTGGCGTGCGCGCAGCTCGTGGTCGAGCAGGCGAGTCAGCAGTTCAGACAGGCGATGACCTCCGGCTTTGACCGGATGCGCATTGCGGCGAGCGTGCTCAGCCGCGGCGATGCGGATGAGGCCGCGCTTCTGACGTCGCTGAAAGCGACGACCGGCGTTCTCGACGCGGCGATCGTGCAGGATGGTGAAATGCGCTGCGTGCAGGATGGCGCGCTTTACACGCAAAATGAGCCAAAGACCGCAAAGCGCTATACGATAAGCAGCAGCACGACCTATGTTCTGCAGGAGGATGGCGGCGTTCAGCTGCGCACCGCGTTCTCCGGCGGCGAGCTGGCGATATGGCTGGATATAGACGCGCTCGCTGCGCGGATATGTAGCATCGTCGACGGTGGCTGCGGCCTCGTGGTCTACAATTCCGTATCGGGCGACCATTTGTTTAACCGTTCGGACATTTCACAGAATTATTATGAATACCTGATGACGCTGGATACGGCCGATGGCATAGACGAGCTGTTTCGGGTTAAAGACGCAGTCGCGACCGCGCGCCTGGGTGAAGACGGCGCGCTGAGCTACATCGCACAGCATCAGTCCGGATTGAGCCCCTGGTGCATTACGCTGATCATTCCCGAAAGCGTGCTTCCCAGCGCGCAGGAGCTGGACATGTCGGTGCCGATGCGGGTGATTACAATTATTTCGGTGCTGCTGTTCATCATTGCCTGCGGCGCGCTGCTGATGCTGATGCGCCTGCGTGTAAAGCAGGATGCCGCGCACAAATCGATCGTCGCGCTTGAAAGCATGGTGGAGCAGGCATCCGAGCAATCCAGAACCGCGCTGCTGATCTACCAGCGTGACACTGAAAAGGTGCCCTTTATCAGGGACGGCATGGGCGCGCTCAGGCAGCCGCGCACGGGCGACAGCCTGGAAGCGCTGCTGGCAGACTTTAGCCTGAACCAGGCAGACTGCGAGCGCCTGATGGACGTTCTGCACGGCCTGCTGCCGGGCGAGGCGGGTGAGATCACGGTCAACGCCGATCGCGGCGCGGAGGAGCACGCGCTTTCCTTCTCGCTCAAGCGCATGCAGGAGAATGCTGATCTGATCGCCATCGCCGTGCGCGACTGCACCCAGGAGCGTTTCAACCGCGAGCGCGCGCTGGAGGAGCAGCACTTCGGCAATGGCATGCGCCAGAAATCCAATATGATCTGGAAATGCAATATCAGCCGCGCAAGCTGGCAGCTGGTATTTGTGCGCGGCGTGGATCCGGCGCGAATGGGCGTTTCCGAAAACGTATGGCGCAATAGCGAAGCGGACATTTCCGGCCTGCTCCGCACGCTGATCCATCCGGAGGATTACGCCAGTCTCGTCTCCCGCGTGCGGCCGGAGGCAGTGGCGGAGGCGTACCAGTGCGGTCGAGATGAAATGGAATTTGAATATCGCATGCGCATTCCCGGCGACAAGGCGTATTCCTGGTACAGGCAGATCACGCGCGTTTTCAGATCGCCGGAGACGAACGACATCATGGCCGATGCCTACATCATCAATATCGATGCCGAAAAGCGCGCGGAAATGGAGCGCAGCGAACGGCGGCAGGTTCTGCAGCAGACACTGACGGCACTTGGCGGCATATTCTACGGTCTGTACTATGTGGATCTGGACAAGAACACATCCTACACGGTCAAATCCCTCGGCGGCGACCTGGTCACGCAGCTGCACGCCTCCTTTGAAGACACCTTCTCCGCCTTCATCGACCAGCGCGTGCATCCGGATGATCGCGCGCGCCTGCACGATCTGCTCAGCTGCTATCGACTCAAGCGCATGATTACGGAGGAAAAGCATTTCGTGCGCACGGGCTATCGCCGCAAATCAGGCGATCAGTATCGCGATTCGATCCTGCTGATACAGGCGGCGCGCTTTGAAAACGGCGTTATCCGAGATGTGGTCGTCGCGCTGCGCAAGAACGACGAGGAAAACGAACAGAAATAAGAGAAGATAGAGCTTTAAAGGGCAGACTCCGCATTTCAGGAGTCTGCCCTCATGGCTTGTCAAAAAAGGTTTTGACAAGCTTGTGGACGGGGAAGCAAGCTCCCCCGCCACTGCCACCATCACCAGTTTTTGCTGAAATCCTTCAGATTTCCGGGCGCAAAAACTGCAGGGAAACGATTTTTGCTCTGGAAAATGGGATTTTCCGCCGCAAAAATCGCCCCGTACCCACCGTACACGCCGCTGGGCACGATTAAAGTTCGAGAGGGCTTTGCCCCTCTCGAGCTCTCCTGTTTTTTCGGCATACGAAAGGGCAGGCTCCGCATTTCAGGAGTCTGCCCTCAGTATGTCATAGAATTCTTTTCTGCCGCAGAACGCCGCGACAGGGGCCGTCTGTGCATTCTCCGGCGGGCAAAAAGCCCTGTCTTTCGTAATAAGCGGAGAGGGGCTGCATTGTTCTCAGCCGAATCGAGCCGCAGGTATTCCTTGCCCAGCCTGCGCGCATACTCGCCGGCAGATTCGATAAAGCGCGCGCCGGCGCCGCCTGCACCGATCCCTGAAACGAAGTTGTGGATGTACAGCGCAGGCGCGTCGTCCGTCCAGCGCTCGTCCTCCTCCTTTAGAATGGCCGCGCATGCGATCTCATCCGCCGGAACGATGGCCAGCGCAAAAATGCGCCCCTGTACTGCTCGTCCATGTAGTATTCCAGCGGATAGGCACGGTCGTATTCCGTAGCATTCCACTGACGGACGCCGTTTTCATCCATCCAGCGCATGCGCGCAAGGATCATGGAAAACATCTGCGGCACCTCGTCCGCGCGGAGCTTTCTGAAAACACAGCCCTGCATCGCTTTACTTCACGCTTGCAAAGCATACCGGCGCGACCATCGTAAGCGCCGAACTGCGTGCGCTGATTACATAGCTGCCGGCTTGCTCGAGGACGATCTCGGCGGTACCCTCCGCATCGGTCAGCACGCCGCTCGCTTCGCCGTTCACCAGGATCTCCGCGCCGGCGATGGGTGCGCTGTTCGCGCTCCAGTCAACGGAGGTCAGCGTCAGGTGAATGGCCTCGCCCGCAGCAACCTCGATCGACGCGCGGTCAAAGCAGGCGTAGGTATCCGACCAGTTGACCAGATCCGTATAGGCATAGGCGCGCAGATAATCGCCCTCGGCCACGGCGTCATCAAGGCTCATCGCCGTTTTGTCGTTCAGATAGTAGCCGTAGCTGCCGCCGTTGTCCACGCCCCACAGCTTCGTCAGGCTCAGCCCATAGCCGGAATCGGCAGCGTCAAGGCCCGCCGCCGCGCCGCCGCTGAAGCCAAGCTCATGCGCGGCGTAGAGCGCATCGTAGATCGTCAGGCTGCCGTCGCCGTTCACATCGCTCACCTCGAGCGCGGGCTCGCAGAAAACGAGCGCGCCGGTATCGTCGCTGATGGCGACGGCCACATGTTCGGCAAGGGCGCTCGCACAGAGCGTGAGGGCAAGCGTCAGCGCGCAGATGATTGCAGATATTTTCTTCATAAGTAAGACCTCCGATCTCAAGTTGATGCTGATAGATTAGCACGCGCGCGCCCATCTGTCAATCCCGATCGGGGATTTTGCGCGCCGTCGCCGCGCCCACCCTTGAAATTTGTTTGGGACTGTGTTAGAATAAGTAAAGTGAATTAAATTATGCGTTGAGGTGATGGCTTATGAATAAAGGTATCTGTATCGCGGGAAATATGATCGTGGATATTCTCTATCCCTGCAATGGCTGGCCGCAGCAGGGGCAGCTGGTGCACATTCAGGACGGCATTTCGCGCGCGACCGGCGGCGCGGTCTGCAACACGATCATCGACATTGCCAAGCTGGATCCGAGCATGCCGCTGTATGCGCTCGGCAAGATCGGTGAGGATGCGGAGGGGGATCTGATCCTCGAAAATCTGGGCAAGCATCCCAATATCGATACGAAAAACGTGATCCGCGAGGGTATTTCTGCATTCACGCTGGTGCTGAACGACATGATCTCCAAGGAGCGCACGTTCTTTACCTATCTGGGCGCAAATTCCAAATTTGATGTAGAAGACGTCGATACCGAAGCGCTGAAGTGCAATATCTTCCATATCGGCTACATCCTGCTGCTCAACGCGCTGGATCAGAGCGACGATGAATACGGCACGCGCATGGCGCGGCTGCTTCATGCGGTGCAGCAGCGCGGCATCAAGACGTCCATCGACGTGGTGAGCGAGGCCAGCGACCGCTTCACGCGCCTGGTGCAGCCCGCGCTGAAGTACACCGACTATTGCATCATCAACGAGCTGGAGGCAGGGCAGAGCACCGGCATCGCGCTGCGCGATGAAGCGGGCAAGCTGCTCTACGATAATATCCCGCTGGCGCTGCGCCGCATGAAGGAGCTGGGCGTGTCTACCTGGGCGGTGATCCACTGTCCCGAGGGCGGCTTCGGTCTGGACGAGAATAACAACTATATTGCCCGGGAAAGCCTGCACCTGCCCGAGGGCTACATCAAGGGCAGCGTCGGTGCGGGCGATGCGTTCTGCGCAGGCGTGCTCTGCGGCGCTGAGCATGGCGACAAGCTGGAGGACGCCATCGTACTGGGCATCGCTTCTGCGGCGGCTTCGCTGTCCGAGGCGAGTGCGACCGACGGCCTGAGGACGCAGGCAGAGGTCATGGCGCTGTATAACAGGCTGCGCTGACCGCTCTAGAACAGGCTGGCGGGGCGCGGCGAACGCCGAAGCGATACCAGCGCGAGCAGGAGCAAAAACATCGCCGACGCCAGATACAGCACATTGCCGCCGAGCAGATACATGACCATGGACGCGCCGGAGAAAAGCAGATTCTTCGGCGCGTTTTTGCGGTTTACGAGCATTTGCCCGAGCGCAGAGAGACGCATGCGCGTGCGGCGCTGCGGCGCTGCGGCGCCGGAAAGCACATTCGGCTGCAGCGCGATCAGATGCGCGAGCGCCTCACTGTCAAGCAGCGCCACCTGTGGGTGATCGAGCGTCGCGGCCATGTTCTTTGCCGAAGCGTCGCACCGGCAGCTGGCGCAGATCGCCAGCCTTTCCGCACCGCGATGCGCGCGCCAGCATTCGAACAGGCGGTCTGCAGTGAGCGTGGCGGCAGGGTGGGCCTGAATCAGCGCCACATCGTAATCGCCGCGATAGGCCGCATGGATCAGCGTATCCATCGCCGCTTTCGCCGCCTCAGCATCCATGCACGCAAGGCGCATCATCTTGCCGCGCGCGTCGCGCCTGAGCCTGCGCTTTTGCACAAAGCCCGCCTGCGATAGCCGCTGCACGAGCTTTTTCAGCAGCTTGCCGAGCACGATGCTGCTTACCAGCGCCAGTGCCACGGCAAGGACGCGCCGCTTCACCGCACCCTGAAAGTAGAAATACAGCGCGCCAGTGCCCAGCACGCGAAGCACAAAGCAATCTATTTTTTTGCCCATTTCGCACCTCATAGAAGGTTTTTTAACCAGTCTCGGCGAAATGAATAAAAATATACGTCCGCAGACAAATTTGGGCGCAGATGGATGGGAGATGATGGCATTGCGAATCGGCATTATGGGCGGCACGTTCGATCCGATCCACAGCGGGCACCTTCGCATTTCGACAGAGACGATGCGCGCGCTCGCGCTGGATCGCGTGATGCTGCTGCCCGCAGGAGATCCGCCGCACAAGCACGCAACCTCCATGTACGAGCGGCTCGAAATGTGCCGTCTGGCCGCGCTTGGGCAGGACGGCCTGTTCGTTTCCGACGCGGAGGTACTGCGCGACGGCGTGACCTACACCGCAGATACGCTCTCGGTGTTTCATCGCGACCGCCCGGACGTGGACTGGTATTACATCATCGGCGCGGACACGCTCGCCGTGCTGGACAGCTGGCGCAATTTGAAGCTGGTGTCCAGTCTGTGCACCTTTGCCGTGTGCGGGCGCGCGGATGCAGACGCAGATCAGGAGACCATGCGCCGCCTGGCGCGCGATTACGGCGCAAGATTTTTCCTGACCGGCGTTTCAGGGCCGGACATTTCCTCCACGGAGATCCGAGCACGCAGGCGCGCGGGCGAGGATATTTCATCCCTCGTACCGACGCGCGTGGCGAACCATATCCGGCGGCGCGGGCTGTACCTGTGCGACCGATCGCGCGATCAGATATTGCGCGCGCTTTCGGAAACGCTGAAGCCCGCCAGATACGCGCATACGCTGGGCGTGGCGGCGACGGCTCGGCGTCTCGCGCCGCGCTGCGGCGTGGAAACGGGCAAGGCGGATCTGGCGGCGCTGCTGCACGATTGCGCCAAGAGCATGCGCGCGGAAGAAATGCGCGCGCTGATCACAGCTTCATCCATCGAAACGGATGCGGCGGAGCTGGCCGCCGAAAGCGTGCTCCACGCGCCTGCGGGCATGCTGCTGGCGCAGCGCGAATTCGGCGTGCAGGATCCGGAGATTCTTTCCGCGATACGCTGCCACACGCTGGGTGGCGATCACATGCGCGCGCTGGACGAGCTGATCTACGTTTCTGATTTTATCGAGCCCGGGCGCGCAGATTTTCCCGGGCTGAGCGAGGCGCGCCGGTTGGCGCAGACCGATCTGCATCTGGCCGCGCGTCGATGCGCTGAGCTGACTGCCGAATATCTGCGCGCGCAGGGGCTTGAGCCGCACCCGCGCACGCTGGCGCTGATGCAGTCTTCCGGCACACGACCCAATAAAGCATGACCAACAAAGGAGGTTTGATCCATGGTTGATTCCAAGGAGCTGGCGCTCAAAGCAGCGCGTTTTCTGGATGAGAAGGGCGCAAACGACATTCAGATTCTTGAAGTCGCGCATCTTACGTCCATTACCGATTATTTTGTGATCGCCAACGGCAGAAATACGCAGTCCGTGCGGACGCTGGCGGAGGATCTGGAGGACAAGCTGGCGGAGCAGGGCTTTACGCCGCGCCGCAAGGAGGGACAGCAGGCTTCTCGCTGGATCGTGCTGGACTATGCCCACGTCATCGTGCACATCTTCCATCCGGAAGAGCGGCAGTATTACAACATCGAGCGTCTGTGGATGGACGGAACCAATCAGG
>CAKUOX010000047.1 GCA_934670175.1 uncultured Clostridia bacterium
TGACCTTGTCCCTTGTTTTTTGGGGACTGTTTTCAATCCTCCTTTTCCGGAATTTGCGCAACTTATTGTACCTTATCGTACCGTGGTATCACAACGGCGATGCCTGCCGGTATTTGTTATTGCCGATACTGAATCAATATAGATTCCACAAGTATTGCAAGTCGATAGTACACTACTAATTCATCCTTTTCCATCCCTGTTGATTGATTAATCAATTCTGAAAAAGCGGCTTTCTCGGTTTTAGAAATAATCTCGCTCGATGGAATTTCGATGGGTTTTGCCTGCTTTATCAATTGAGAGCAATATCCCCCTATAACAGAATCAATAACCATAAGCTCTGGAGAACTTCTACGAATTACCGCAGGGATGTTCGAGTTTAAAAATGCTTTCAAAATGTACTCGTGTTGTTTGCTTTTCATTACTCTTCCCTCTTGTCTTTTCGAATCTCTCCATTTCTCGAAAAGAAATATCCTGTTCTTTCTAAATTCAACATCCCCCGCAAAATATCCTGTTCCTCCCTAATGCTCCCTAATAAATCCTTTCACATCTTCAGGGACATTTTCAGAGTTATAAAAACTATACTTTGGATATAATTCACCATACTTGTTTTCGGTCTCGTAAATGATGTACCTTTCATTTTCTTCGTCGTTTATACGCTCAATGCGAAACTCTGTCCAGCTTTTATCATCATTATACATATACAGATATACCCCGATTGCTCTCAGGCATACAAAGAAATCATTATTCTCATTCGCCCATGCTGCATGGAAGTCGCCTCTCGAAGGAAAACACCTTGGAATAGAGTAAAGAATCTCTGTTCCCATATCTGTCTCAACAACTATGGCAGTATCAAATTCCTTATTCACATCGTTCAAAGGAATAAGCGTATACTCTTGCGAATAAGAAAGGGTGCCTACACGTTCCTTCCTTGCCTTAATAAGGCAGAGCTCTGCAACCAGAATCGATACGCATATGCTAAATATTAGGCATTGGGCAATTAATTTCAGAATTTTCATCATTATTCCCTCCGGTTTTTAGTTACCTAATTCTCCAAACATCGTTTGCATTCCAATAATTCTATTCCGCTCCAGCCCGATTTGGCCATGCCGCTCGATGTACCCTCCTAATTCATCCCCATTCTATCACAGGATTTCCGACCGCGTCAATCTCGACAGGGCATGCTGGATAATGAGAACGAGCCTTTGGGCAAAATGAACGGCAGATCGGCTCCGTCTTATTCTTCACAGAATTGCCGGCGTGCTCCCTCAGGACGCGCCGCCTACACAGCTTTGGCTCTGCCAATTTCTATTTTACAAAGATTTTGCCCCGAAGCACGCTTCGGGGCGAGGGTATGAGATCGCCTTAGAATTTGTAGTTGATGCCCAGCAGGCTCTTCATGATCTTACCGATATCCGCCTGCGAGCCATAGAAGAACCAGAGCGAGGTGGTGCTGTTGGAATGGCTGCGGCCGGAATCCAGGCCGATCGTCGCGCCGCCGTTCTCAAACTCGGCAAAGCCGCCGGTGGGGCCGTTGTCGTTATAATAATAGGTAGAACAGCCGCGATCTCCCAGGTTTCCCCACGGCTCGGAGCAGTAAGGAATGGACGGATCGTTGTAATAATTGCGCACCATCAAATGCCAGCCGTCGCCCCACGGCTTGAGATAGGCCATGCGCCCAAAGGTCTGCGCCGCACGATAGGCCACCTTGTACTTGCGGTCGCCGGTCACGTCCAGCTCCACATAGCCGTCGCGCACATGCTGCATTTCCTCCACCGGTTCGTAGTAATCCACGAAGTCGAAATCGCCAAAGAAGGGCGTGATGAACTTGCCGCGCGGATTGACCTGAGATACGACCCAGGGCTCCAGATACATCCTCGTTTCGGGCTGCGTATCGCGCAGCTCGATGTCCTGCGTATATCCGCAGTAATCCACCTTCAGATCGCGCAGTCCCTTCAGGCTGCTCAACGGATTGAGCGCGGGCATATAGCGGCGATGGATCTCAAACGACTTCCTCGCGCCGTTGTTCAGATCGCTGAGCGTGACGCTCTGATTGAGCTCGACGGCGCCGTCCGCCTGCGAAAGCGTATAATCGCCGGGATCGAGCGCACCCTGCACGGTGTAGGTCGCGTCAAACAGCTCGGGCGCCTCGCAGAAAAAGCGCAGCTCGGGGTTGACCCAGAAGCGCTCGCCGCCCAGATTCCAGCTGCGCGCATCCACAAGCGCCTTGAAATCGGCCTCATTCTTCCATGCGGTGCTTGCCCAGAGCACGCTCTCGCCCGCGTCACCCTTGAACGGGCCTAACAGGCGGCCGCCGTAGCGGGTGATGATCGCCCGCCATTCGCCGCCCAGCGGCAGCACGCGATATTCCATATGCTGCGATTCGAGCATCGCGACCGCCTGAGAAAAGCTGATATGATTGTCCATAGCATCCTCCCGTCAGCGAATTTCGCCCTTGTAGTTCAGGCTGTCCACCATGACCGCGATGAAGATGATCACGCCGCGCACGATGGTATACACATACGGATTGGCAGCCATCATGGTCAGGCCGTTGACGATGGTGTTGATCAGCAGCATGCCGATGATGCAGCCGGGCAGAATGGTGCCCTTGCCGCCGAAGAGCGAAATGCCGCCCAGCACCGCCGCGGGGATCAGAATGAATTCGTAGCCCTCGGCGAACGATGTGGGAACGCCGCCGCTCTCGCCCGCCATCATGATGCCGGCCAGGCCGCAGAGCGCGCCGCAGATGATGTAAGCCGCCAGCGTATTGCGGCGAATGTTGATGCCCAGCTTCTGCGCGGCTTCGTGGTTGTTGCCCTGCGCCTTCAGCTGGCAGCCGAAGGTGGTATAGCGCAGGACGCAATGGAAGATGATGATGATCGCCAGCGCGATGTACACCAGCAGCGAAATGCCCAGGAAGGACTTATCGTTGAACTTGAAGCCCATGGTATTGACGATAATCAGCTTCATGTCCGTAAAATACATGCCCAGGCCGCGCGCAATGCTGGTGGTGATCAGCGTCACGATAAAGGGCACGATTCTGAAACGGGAGATCATCAATCCATTAAAGACGCCGATCAGCGTACCAATCACGACCGGCACCAGCATCACCAGCAGATACTGGCCAAAGCCGTGCACCAGCGTACCGTTCGCGGTCATTTTCGTCATCATAATGGCGGAAACCGCAGTGGACAGGTACATATTGGAGCCTGCGGAAATGTCGATTCCGCCGTCCATCATTACGAACGTCATGCCGATAACGCCGATCATGTACGGCGCGCTCTGCTCCAGCAGCAGCATGATGTTCGAGCGGGACAAAAAGCGCGAGTTGCTCAGCGCAAAGATCACGATAATGACGACAAAGATCGAATACACGCCGTATTTCACGATGAACTGAGCCGGCGATCTGCGGTTTTTCACCGCCTGAGCATTGTTGGAATTAGGCATTGCTGTCGCCTCCTTGCAGCGCATAATTCATGATGCGCGCCTGATCGAATTCTTCCTTTGTCAGCTCGCCGGTGAAGCGGCCGTTGGCCATGATGATGATCCGATCGCAGATGCCCATCAGCTCTTCCATTTCGGAGGAGATGCACAGCACGCCGGAGCCGCGCTTGGCCAGATCCAGAATCAGGCTGTATATCTCATATTTTGCGCCGACGTCCACGCCGCGGGTCGGCTCGTCCATGATCAGCATCTTCGGACTCTTCATCAGCCATTTGCCGATAACGACCTTCTGCTGGTTGCCGCCGGACAGGTTCGTGGCCAGCTGCAGCCGCTTGTCGCTTACCTTGATATGCAGATCGTCGATGGACGCGCGCGTGAGCTGATCGACCGCCTTGTCGGGCACGACCTTCGCACCAGTGGCAAT
This sequence comes from uncultured Clostridia bacterium, assembly GCA_934670175.1. GTDB lineage: Bacteria > Bacillota > Clostridia > Christensenellales > Aristaeellaceae > SFTH01. The sequence continues at coordinate 3,866 of CAKUOX010000047.1, forward strand.
ATCGTCGATCTTGACCAGAATCAGGTTATCCTCCACAGGCTTGGGCATTAGCAGACCCTCGCCGCGACGATCCTCCGTAATGAACGCCATGCCGCGCTCGATGCACTTTTTCGGCTCCGGCCTGCGCAGCGGCTTGCCCTCCAGCGTCATCTCGCCGCCGGTCAGCGGATCCAGTCCGTACATCGCGCGCACCAGCTCAGTTCTGCCAGCGCCCATCAGGCCGAAGATGCCCAGCACCTCGCCATGGCGCAGCTCAAGCGAGCAATCCTTCACCGCAGGCAGCGCGGAAATATTTCTGGCCTCGAACATCACGTCGCCGATCTGCTTTTCCACCACGGGATAGGCGTTTTCCAGCTTGCGGCCGACCATCATGCTCACAATGTCGCCCTTCACCAGCTCCGCCTTGTCGCGCGTGCCGATGATCGCGCCGTCGCGCAGCACCGCCACATGATCGCACAGCTCGAACACATCCTCCAGAATATGCGAAATGTACACGATCGCCACATTCTTTTTCTTCAAATCGCGGATGGTGTCAAACAGATATTCCTTTTCCTTTTGCGAAAGCGAGGTGGTCGGCTCGTCAAAGAGGATGATCTGCGCATCCATAATCAGCGCCTTGGCGATCTCCACCGTCTGGCGGATGCCCATGGGCAGATCGTTAATCAGCGCGCGCGGGCTGATGTCCAGCCCCAGCTCCTTCAGGCGCTCGCCGCCCTCGCGGCGCATGCGCGCATAGTCCACCGCGCCCAGCTTCGTCTTGGGCAGATCGTCAATAAACAGGTTTTCAGCGACCGTCAGGTTGGAAAACAGGTTCAGCTCCTGATGGATAAAGGCGATGCGCGCAGCCTTTGCGTCGCGCGGCGTAGCCGGCTTGTAGGGCGCGCCGCCAATGCGCATTTCGCCGCCGTCCGCCGGAAATACGCCGCCAATGATGTTCATCAGCGTGGATTTACCCGCGCCGTTCTCGCCCACCAGACCGTAGACCTCGCCCGGCTTGAACTGCAGGTTTACGCCGTGCAGCACCTCGACGCCGAAAAAGCCCTTGCGAATATCCTTAAGCTCCAGAATGAATTCACTCATAACCGGCGCCTCCCTTCTCACACCTTCGCCGCTTTGGCGGCGGCGCGGATGTTCATTTCACGGGTGACCAGCTCAAGGCCGGCCGCGATCAGCACGAACACGCCCTTAATGACGTCGTACAGCGTGTAGGGCACGCCCAGCATGTTCAAAATGGTAGACAGCAGCGTCAGGAACAGCACGCCGTAGAGCGTCTTTTTCATGCTGCCGAAGCCGCCCGCAGGCGAGGTGCCGCCGATCACGACGGAGCCCACAATGTTGACGAACATATCGTCGCCCAGCGTGGTGATGCCTGCGCGGTTCTTGGCCGTGTACATCAGTCCGGCCAGGCTCGCGAGCAGACCGCTGATGAGGAACTCATAGAAGATGGTCTTGCGCACGGGCATGCCGCTGACGCGCGCCGTGTTGGGGTTAACGCCGATGGCATACACGCGGCGGCCGAACACCGTCTTGGACAGCAGCCACTGGATCAGCACGAAGATCAGCGCCGCGATCACCAGCGGGATCCAGAAGGGGCCGCCCTTGCCGCCCAATGCGGTAAAGCCCGCAGGCAGGCCGGAAAGGGACACTTTATCATAATAGACGCTGCCGAACCACACGGCAACGCCGGAGAAGATCAGCTTCGTAGCCAGCGTCGCAACAAAGGACGGCATCTTCAGGCCGGAAATGGCCAGGCCGTTGATCACGCCGACCACCGCACCGATGCCGAAGCCGACGAGTATTGCGACGATGATCGCCCAAACCGTGTCCGCCAGTGCGGTCTTCACGAGAATGTAGGCAGAAATGGTGCTCACCAGAGAAATGACGGAGGTGGTTGAAAAATCGATGCCGCCGTTGAGCGTCACAATGGTCAGCCCAGCCGCAACCACCAGCAGCGGCGCGCAGTTTGCAAAATAATTCTTGATATTGTAGGCGGAGGCAAAGCCCTCCACAAAGATCAGCGATGCTGCGAAGAAGATAACCCAAATCACGAGGATCGCGTTATCCGAAAGGAATCTCTTCAATTTGATCGATCTCAGATCCTTTTCGTAACTCGATTGCTTGTTCAAAATCCTCAACTCCTAACCGTTGCCGAGCTGCGAGGCGCGACCCGCAACAATTCTTTGCCATTGATTCAGATTTGGCCGGAACAGGAATGCTCCGGCCAAACCAGCTAGATCCAATCTGCTTTGGAAGGACTTACTTCACGCCAGCCCAGCCCCAAACCAGATCGCGGGTCTCTTCGAAGTTTTCGAGGTTGCAGACCACGCCGGGATCGATCATTTCGGACTGTTCAACTTCTTCGCCGTTGAGATACTTCACGGCGATCTCGATGCACATATGGCCCTCTTCGACCGCGCCCTGAGCGCCGTTGGCCCAGTTGTAGCCGTCCTTCATCATCTGCATGCCGTTGACGTCGCCGTCAAAGGAGATCACGGCCACATGGTTTTCCTCGCCGATCTTGGCCCACTTGCCGGCCTGCTCGAGCGCAGACTGGATGGGCGTCCACAGGAAGTCGGAGGGCGTGATGATCAGGTCGATGTCGGGGTTGGACTGCAGCGCGTTCTGCAGACCGGTCAGCGCAACCTGCTGATCCCACTCGGTGGGGATCTCAACGCATACGTTCACGACGCCGGGGGTCTCCTCGATGGCCTTGGTGAAGCCATTGTAGCGCTGCACGGCGTTCTCGTCGCCCAGGTCGCCGATGAGCATGACGGCGTTGTTGAAGGTGATGCCCTGACGCTGCGCGTAGTCGATCAGCCAGGTCATTTCGTCGTAGGCGATCTGCTCGTTGTCGGCCACGACGGTCGCATCGGGATTGCCGTCCGGGCAGGAGCGGTTGTCCATGATGGTCTTAACGCCCGCATCCGCGCACTCTTCGATGGCGGAAATGATGGACGCGCTGTCCACCGCAGCAATGATGATGACCTGGCAGCCCTTGGCGATCAGGTCGGCGATCTGCTCGTTCTGCTTGTTGGCGTCGCCGCCGGCGATAACTTCAACGATCTCAACGTCCATTTCGGCGGCCTTTTCATACATGGCCTTGTAGTTGCCCATCCAGAATTCGGTGTTCAGGTCGTCCATAGAGAGGCCAACCTTGTAGGTGGCGGCCATGGCCGGGATCATGGCGAACACCAGCATCAGCGCGATAACGAGGGTCAGGATCTTTTTCATTCAGGGGTTCCTCCTTCTTATTCTATTGTTTCCGTCGCTCGGAAACAAAATTGATTCGCTTTCGTTGCCGGATGCGCGTGTGCGCCCACGCACCATCGCGAAAAAAGACGCTTTATCCTCCCAGACCCAGCTTCATTCGGTTGGTCGTCATAAGGCGTTTATTGCGTGCACGCACACGCATCCAGTCAAAATAAATAATTGTACACCTTGGAGCCACACAATTTCAATCCACGCTCCGGATCTGCCGCCATACGGCGCATCCGCATCCTTCAAATTACGTTATTATCATAACGCATCCACACATGTGTGTCAATAGATGTGTTGCAATTTTGTCAACCTGTACAAATTTGGTTATACGATTATGTTCTCTTTTAACACATGTGCCATCGAGTGTTCTTCTGCATTATAGCGCATGACCATATGAACGCGCACGCCAAGCTCGCGTTCCTCGGGAACCCAGTGCTCCGTTAAATGCTTGTACATCAGCACGATGGCATTATAGCTCTGGCGGCGGGGCTCCTGGTCGATCGCCATATCGAAGATACCGTCCTTGAGATATTTTTCCACCGGCTCGGTCACGTCGTAGCCGATCAGCACGGGCCTCTTTGCGGGGCGCATTTCCGCCACATAGCGCCCGCTGGCAGCAGAGCCGGTGGCGCTGTTGGAGAACACGCCGTCCAGGCCCGGAAAGTGCGTCATCACATCCCGAACCACATTATAGGCCTTGTCCTCATCGTCCTTATATTCATAATCGCCCACCACGGAAATGCCCGGGTAGCGGCTGAGCGCATCCAGAAAGCCGTCGCGGCGTTCAGTTGCCGCGCCGGGATGGAAGAAGCTGGTCATCACGGCGACTCTGCCGTGACCGCCGAGCAGACGTCCCATCATATCCCCTGCCATGTGGCCGGACTGGCTGGCGTTTTCACCCACGAAAAACAGGCGCTTGCTGTGCTTCGCGTCGGAATTGAAGGTGACCACCGGCACGCCGGAGTCCACGATCTCATTGATACATTCGTTCAGCCCATCGCCGCCCGCATTGAGCACGATGCCGTCGTAGCGGCTGTAATCCAGCGTTCTGAGCACCTTCAGCTGGTCGTCCACATACAGCGAATCGCAGACGATCTGATCCACGGTCACACCGTAATCCAGCGTTTCGCGCACGGCGTCCTCCATGCCATCGCGGATATGGCGGTAGAAAAAATAGGGGTTGCACGGCGTAATGGCGGCAATGCGCAGCTTGCGCTGGCGGCCCAGCGCGCTGGCGATTTTGTTGGGATGGTAGCCCAACTGGTCGGCGATCTCCAGAATCCGGCGGCGCGTCTCCTCGTTAATGCGCCCCCGATTGTTCAGCGCCCGATCCACGGTGCCGACGGACACATTGGCCTCCCGCGCGATCGTCTGCACCGTCACTCTCGCCATGCTCCTGCTCCTCCGCTTCTTTATCCAAGTATTAAGTAATTATAGCACGATGATACCATCGTTTCCGCAATTTGATATTAAATTTGCGGGCAGGCACGCGCCTGCCCGCAAATCTCGCACGTCAGCAGACGAAAATGTCCGACAGCAGCTTGACCTCACCCGGCAGACCCGGCATCGGCAGATCACGCACCTTGATCACGCCCGCGTCCAGCTCGTTCACGCTGTCGCGGTCGAGCGTCTTGAGATTGCCCATGATCTTTGCCACGATCATGGACTTGCCCTGCGCCTCCATCATTTCCATCATTTCCAGACAGCGCTTCAGGCCCTCGGGACTGACCATCACGCAGCCGTGGTTTTCCATCAGGAAGCCATTGGACTTATGGATCACGGCATCAAAGTTCTCCGCCAGCTGGTCGCTGAGCGGCACGGCGTAGGGCACCATCATCATCGGGCCGACCTCGGTCACCGGCTCGGGCAGATAGGCGCGCTGCATCACATCGCCGCCGGCGATGGCAAAGCCCGTCAGGATCGGCGGATGCGCGTGGATAATGCCCTTCACGTCCGGACGCTTCTGCATGATGCGCAGGTGGAACGGCCATTCGCCGGTGGGCTTGCGGCCTTCCTTCGCGTGCAGCACGCGGCCGGTCATGTCGATGGCGCAGATGTCCTCAAAGCGCACGTCGGCCTTGGCGACCTTCGTGGGCGTGATCAGGATTACATCTTCGTCGGCGCGCAGCGACAGATTGCCGCCCTGACTGGTCACAAAGCCCAGCGCCGCCAGGCGGTTCGCGGTATCGGCCAGCTCCTGAATTTTGCTCTGATACTTTTTCTGCAGTTCGTTCATCGTATTCTCCCCCTATCGCTTATTCCTGTTTCAACAGATTGCTGATCTCACTCAGGCGCATGCCGTCCTCGGGGACCCACCTGCGCCAATAGGCCACGGATTCCTTCATGTCGTCCAGCAGATCGGCGGTGCAGCCCGCAGTGCTGATAAACGGCTCGAAGGTCAGCACCACCTCACCGCACTTGGGCGGCATGGCCGGATCGTCCGCCTGCTCGAACGACGCTGCCAGCGCGCGCAGCACGTCCGGCGCGTTCACGACGCCCTTTTCGTTGAATTCCATGCTGAACGGCCAGTGCGGCGACGACTTGCCGTCGCTCTGCTGCAAATGCACGATCGGCGAATAGCAGCCCAGGGTGCGCATCCATGCGTCGATGCTCCAGTCGCACGGCTCGGAAAACAGGTTGGGATGCGCCTCGACGTCCTTGAGGATCGCATCTACCGCGGCGTTTTCGTCTGTCTCGCCCGCGGCAGCGGCCAGATAGAGCGCGCGCGCGGCGTCCGTGCCCATCCAAACGCGGCGCGCCGGATGCCCTTCGCGCGCCAGCGCGATATTCCTGCGGATATATTCCTCGGTCGGCCGCGCAAAATACTGCTGACCGTTCATATGGCCGAGATCCGCCGTGATGTAAAATGGCGCTTCGGCGCGCGCGTATACCTCGCGCAGCAGCCGCTTCGTGCCGATGATCGTCCACGGCGGCTGATGCGGCGAATACATCTGTTCCAGCCCAACGTAAGCCATGCCGATCTTTTTCGCGTAGCGCGCCAGATTCGCCAGCACGTCGCAGAGACGATCCAGCGCTTCCTCGTAGCGCGCGTCATCCTGCAGGAGCAGCTCCTCAAAGCCATGGGCAAAAAAGCCGAAACCCGCGCCCAGCGCTCTTGCGGTATCCATCTGCGCCTTCATCCATCCATCGCGGAAGCGGCGCACCACGCGCCCATCGTAGTGCGAAATGCCGCAGGTGGCGTAGGTGCCATGGCCAGAATACAGGTTTTTTACCACCATGTCCATTTCCTCGCAGCCGCGCTGCACCGCCATGATCCAGTCCCGCGTAAACGCAGGCCCCATGTACAGCGGATCGCATTCCGTGTCCGCGCTGGCCTCGATGTACCGCAGCCCCAGACTGCGGATCAGCTTCAGCCATTCCGCCGGACGCACCCAGCGCTTGGACGCGAAACAGTTATCGATGCCCAGATATATTTTCGGATCCATGTATCGTCCCCTCCGTATTTTTATTGTATACGCTCATTGTAGCACCGACCTTGCCCACTTGGCAATCCCACCCCTGCGGCACCGCGGCCAGATTTGCGTGTGCGCACACACAAATCCGATCGTAAAACGCCCTTTCCCGCCCATCTGCGCATCAATTTATGCGCTTATGCTACAATATTTTCAATCATCAATGGTACTTATTGTATAATATTTAAAATTTTTATCAGTTTCTATGTACAAATCGAGCTTTCTGTGCTACACTGAAACTGATGCTGGGCGTGAAAAGCCGCGCGAGCGCATGTTTTTGTGCGGTTTTGCGTGCACGCTACCGCAATTCACCGTAAGTTCCATTTCGATTGCAAATCAAGGAGGTTTGACGCAATGAAGATCGTAGAAAATCCGAACATGAAGACCGTGAAGGACAAGAAGCTCGTCGTTGGCGCCGATTTTGCCGGCTATCCGCTCAAGGAAGCCATCTGCGCGCACCTGCGCAAAAAGGGTTGGGAAATCGAGGATCTGGGCGTGAAAAACGAGCAGGACAACGGCCCCGAAAACATGTTCCATCGCGTGGGTCTGCGCGTGGGCGCAAAGATCTCCGAGGGCGAATATGAGCGCGCGCTGATCTTCTGCGGCACCGGCATGGGCATCCACATTGCCGCCAGCAAGTGCCCGCATGTGCACTCCGCCGTGGTCGAATCCGTTCCCGCCGGCCTGCGCTGCATAACTGGCAACAACTGCAACGTGCTGGCCATGGGCGGCTTCTATGTCGCGCCGCAGATGGGCATCGAGATCGCTGAAGCATACCTGAACCACAACCTGGGCGACGGCTACGAGTGGTGGCCGAATTTCTATGAGTTCCACGAGCTGGCTGTGAAGGAGCTGGAAGCCTTTGATTACGACAAATTCAAGGCCAACGGCTTCAAGCTCGAGCACCTCTACGAGGTAAATCTGCCCGATATGATGAACGATCGTCCGGAATGAATTTCCTTCTGTCAAAGGGCTGAAGGATCGAAGAATTCTCTTCTTCGACCCCTAGGCAACGATTCGACCGCCGAGATTGCATGATCTCGGCGGTAATTCTATATGTATTGCAGGTACGGCCGCCCGCGATGTCGAAATAGTATTTAAAGCATCAAATCAGGGCGGAGGTAAAGAACATGAACCGCATCCAGATGATTCACCGTAAGCCCGCGCGCCAGCCGGACGCCACGCATCCGTTCGGTGTGCGAGCGGCGCAGGAAGCGCTGGCATTTCACCGCAGCATGCCGGGCTATTGCGAAACGCCGCTGTTTTCACTCCGTGCCCTTGCGCGCGCGCTGGACGTGGCTTCCATCCATGTCAAGGATGAAAGCCAGCGCTTCGATCTGAACGCCTTCAAGGTATTGGGCGGCAGCTTTTGCATTTCACGCATACTGGCCGAACGCTTTGATCTCCCGAAGGCGGATTTCGCCGCCCTGACCCAACCCGAGCTGCGCGCCGCCATTCGTGGGATCACCTTCGTGACAGCCACGGACGGCAACCACGGGCGCGGCGTGGCCTGGACCGCCAACCGCCTGGGCTGTAGCTGCGTGGTCTATATGCCCAGGGGCAGTGCCTGTGAGCGACTGGAAAACATCCGCGCGCTCGGCGCGGACGCCGCCATTACCGATATGAATTACGACGACACTGTGCGCTTTGCCCGCGCGCAGGCGCAGAAAAACGGCTGGGTGCTGGTGCAGGACACCGCATGGGACGGCTACACCGAGATCCCCGCGCGCATCATGCAGGGCTACACCACCATGGGCTGCGAGATCGCGGCGCAGCTTGGCGGCCTCCGCCCCACGCACATCTTCCTTCAGGCGGGCGTGGGGGCAATGGCAGGCGCAATGGCGGATTTCTTTATGGATCTCTATCGCGGCGCGCCGCCCGTGATCACCGTGGTCGAGCCGCTGAATGCGGACTGCATTTTCCGCACGGCGGCGGCAGGCGACGGCAGGCTGCACAGTGTCGGCGGCGATCTGCGCACCATCATGGCGGGGCTTGCCTGCGGCGAGCCGTGCAGCATCGGCTGGGAAATGCTCGCGCGCAGCGCGCAGAATTATGTATCCATGCCCGACTATGTGGCCGCCAACGGCATGCGCATTCTCGCCTGTCCGCTGGACGGCGACCCGCGCATTGTTTCCGGCGAGAGCGGCGCGTCGGGCTTCGGCTTTGCCGCCGAAGTGCTGCGCAATCCCGAGCTTTCTCAAATGAAGGCGCAGCTCGGCCTGAATGCGCAGTCGCGCCTGCTGTGCATTTCCACAGAGGGTGCCACTGACCGCGCCAATTACCGCAGCGTCGTGTGGGACGGCGCGTACGCCAGATAAACGCACGTCCAGATGGAGCGAGAGAAGCACGTCTCGCTCTATTTCAGGATGTTAACAAAGTCAACAGACGCCAAAACCTGTTTTTCAACTTTGATTCCTGTGCTTTCCCCCCAATTCTGAAAGCAACACCGATATGAATATCAGTGCGAAGCCCGCCAGCATTTGTAAGGTAATCTTCTCTCCGAAAAAAGCAACTGAGAATGCAGTACCAAATAGCGATTCAGTACTCATCAGAATAGAAGCGCTGGCAGAATCTGTATATTTTTGGCCGATATTCTGCAACAGCAATGCTAGGAGTGTACATATCAGTGCCAGATACAATATACCCGGTATTGCCATCATACTAAACACTGGATGAATACCATCCATAAACAGTACGGCAACCCATGCGTACACAGCGCAAAAAATGAACTGCAATGCTGTCATTACAGCTGGATCGTTATTTCTACTGAATTTCCCAACCGCTGCAATGTGAAATGCAAAAAACACACCACTCAGTAGCGCTAACAAATCACCCGTCTCGACCGAAAATGTTTCCGTGATTGACGCGAGCATGATACCTGCTGTACACATGAGCGCAGCACAAATATTGCGAACATGGGGTCGAATGTTCGAAAACAGCCATACTGCGAATGGCACAAGCACGCAATAAATTGAAGATAGAAACGCACTTTTCCCCGGCATGGCCAGGGTGACACCCAGCGTCTGAATCCAATGCGCACCAAACAGGAACAATCCTGTCACAGCCCCACCAATCCAATCTTTCCATCCGAGCCGCACAAAGCGTTTGCAGAGTAATACGCTAAGCAGCAGTGCAGCAATGGAAAACCGCAGTGCAATCAACAAACTGGGGGACACATCCTCTGCCGTACTTTTCACTACCAATAGAGAACTACCCCAAAGGATAGCTACGGCCAGTAAGGCCAAGCGTGCCAGTCGATTTGTTGGAACGCTGTCAATAGATAATCTTGTCACATTACGCATGGCAGTCAATCAGCGCACGCGCATGCCCATATCTCGATTCAGCATGTATGGACGGTATTCAGCTGCTAGATCCGACATTGGTAGCACTTCTTCCGGCAATGCAAGTCCTATTTCTTCGAACATATAGCGACGGCGAAGCATCATGCGCGCATATATCTGCGGATACTTGCCCTGCAATTCTTCACGTAGGCGTGCATCGGCAATACAAACACCGTCCTCGCAATTGACACCAGCGTACCCTGCAAGATTAGGAATAATATCCATTTGTAGAATCATGCCACTTTTGATTTCGCAACTCGAATCCGAATAAAACGGTGAGGATTGAAATTCTTCATTCGAACACAAATGCCCCGGATTGAGCATCCATCCATAAGTTTCCGCAGGAAACTGACGCTGTATCATCTGATAAATATCTCCACCACGCACACCGATACGCATATTGGCATACCAAGATGCTACTGCTGCATAATATGGCTTTACAAGAACATCCATATAATCTCGACAGTTTACCGGAACATCATTTTCATCATTAGCAACGTAGCCGTGCCTACAGGATAAACCGCCTTCCAACCCTGTACACATGTTCAGTGCGTCGCCTTTGCGAATGATGTAACTCGTAGCATTGATAAGACCCTTTCCTGCATTTTCTCCCGCAAGCACAAATGGATGGCATGTGAGTACCTGGCCATTCGTAATAAAATCATTGCAAAGCTGCATTTCAGTCATACCCGGCTTGAGGTGTGCCAGTTGACGTTTAATGGCCTGCGAAGCATGTGCCGCACCATATTCGAAGGCTGCAATGGTATCCACATCATGAATCGTACGCATGCCATAGCCCGGATGCACCAAAATATCCGAAGCATTAAACACCTCGCCGTCAGCCACCAGTGTTTTTACTGCATCCGTAATGAACGCAGGAACGCAGATTTTGTCCCGACGAACATTGCCTGCCGCATCGGTAAACATCTTCCACCCTACCAATCCAACGTTTTCACCTGCATGCAACCCAATTTGTGCTAGCAACTCTATCAGTGAGAGAGGCTGCCGCCACATCGGCTGATTGGGCAAAGAAAGCTCCGGACAATGAAGCGCTGTTATTGGCACAGGAGCGAGCTTATGTAGCGAAAAGCACTCGTTGCCTAGTAACACTGCACATTTCCGCTGATCAATAGAAAGCAACGCTTCTTCAAATCGCGGATCAAACCCCATGAAATATCTAAAATTGAAATAATGCTCCCGATCTGCATAAATAAGCATACGGTCAATATGCTCGCGGTGCATGCTCTCACGCAGACGTTCAATACGTTGCGCATAGCAAATCATAGGAATTTCCGGTTTTTCTGTCGGCGGATCAATTTGAAGCGACGGCAGTTTATCCCATACGATCTGTTCCCTGGAAATATTATTCATCAACAACGATCCTTTCTGGTATTTACTTTATGCCAAGATAGTCTTCCTGAATAGTTGGATCCAGCAAAAGGTCAGCACTTCTCCCCTCTCGAATGATCTTCCCCGTTTTCATCACATAGGCACGATGTGAAACTTCCAGTGCAAGATATGCATTCTGCTCTACTAGCAGAATCGTTTGCCCCAGGTCACGGTTGACCTGAACGATCTTCTTAAACATTTCGTCGATTACGATCGGGGCAAGTCCCAGCGAAGGTTCATCCAGGCAGAGCAGCGTTGGTCTGGCCATCAACGCGCGCCCGACTGCCAACATCTGTTGCTCACCGCCCGAAAGCGTACCCGCCAGTTGTCCGATTCGCTCCCTTAAACGTGGGAACAGTTCCATTACATCATCCATTCCGGAGTGAATTGCCATTTTAGATTTTTGAAGATACGCCCCAACTAGAAGATTCTCCCGAACCGTCAAATTAGGAAATATCCTTCTGCCCTCAGGCACCAGTGAAATACCTTTGGAAACAGCCATATATGACTTTTTCGGCAAACTATCATCATTAAATCGAATGGAACCACCCTGATATTCTTTATCTGCCGCGATGCAGCGCATCAGTGTAGATTTCCCAGCTCCGTTTGAGCCGATTACGGAAACGATTTCTCCTGGCTTTATATGCATGGAAATTCCCTGTATAGCATGAATTCCGCCATAATACACATTCAGATTTTCGATATCTAGAAGATTACTGCTCATTTTCATGCTCCCTCCTACTCCCAAGATAGGACTGTATAACGGCTTCGTCCTGTTGGATTTCCGCAGGGGTATCTATGCGTAACACCTTACCAAGATTTAATACGCAAATGCGGTCGCAAAGGCTCATCATAAGGTCGATATGATGCTCAATAATAACGATAGTCGCATCAAAACTCCTGCGTATACTACGTAGAAGCTCCTCCAGTTCAAAGCACTCATCGTTATTCATGCCTGCCGCCGGCTCGTCCAACAGAAGTAGCTTAGGCGACGTAGCTAATGCTCTGGCAATTTCCAACTTACGCTGCAAGCCATATGCCAAATTTCCTGCGCGTTGATCACGATGCTGAGACAGGCCAAATACCTCTAGCATAGTATCTACCTTTTTCTGTACCTCACGTTCCGCGCGATGCACTTTCGGGAGTCCCAGCATCGCTTCCAATCGACTATATGCCGGCTGACAATGCAAACCTATTGCTACATTTTCTGCCACGGTCATTTGGGAAAACAACCGGATATTCTGGAATGTTCGACTCACACCACTACGGGCAATCTGATCCGGCCGCTTGCCGAGCAGTGATTGACCTTCCAGAAGAATATCGCCCTGATTGGGTACAATACTGCCGGTAATCACATTAAATATCGTGGTTTTTCCAGCGCCATTCGGTCCAATCAAGCCAAATATTTCGCCCTTTTGCACTGCAAAGGATACTTCACTGGCCGCCATCAGTCCTCCAAAACGCACGCTGATATCTCTGATTTCAAACAGAGCACTATTTGCGTCATTCATGATGCTCACCTCTCTTCCTTCCATTGCGGCGCACAAACAAATGCTGTATCCCACGGAATGAAAACTCTTTATAACCCAATAGTCCTTCTGGTTTAAACAGCATCAACACAACGAACATCACACCATAAATGACCAGCCGCCAGCGTGAGAACACGCGCAACAGTTCGGGCAGCAATATCAGCAGTGCCGCCGCAATCACGGGTCCTGTCAGGGAATTGGTGCCTCCAAATACTACTGCAGCAATCAAATCCGTAGACTTTGTCTGTGTAAAATTGGATGGGTAAAGTCCCGTCATATAAAACCCATACAGACCACCGCCAATTCCTGCAAAGAATGCACTGAGCATAAGCGACCAAAGCTTGGTTTGAGCAATGTCGACACCCATCATTTCCGCAGCAACCTCCTGTTGCTGCACAGCAATACAATTCTTGCCATAGTGAGATTTCAGATAATTGCGAATCAAGTATAGGCACGCCACCACAAATACCAGCACGACGACGATTGTGGTTTTACGTGGAATGCCGGTCAAGCCCATAGCACCATTTAAAACAGGGTATGTATTGCTGATCAACAATCGAACCGCCTCGCCAAAGCCAAGCATCGCAATGGCGAAACAATCGCCTGTCAGACGATTGCGGATGGTGGGTATGCCTACAACGAGACTCATCAGCGCTGCCATTACACCCCCCAGTATGATTGCCAGTAAGAACGGAATATGAAGATACAGGTTCAATACAGCTGCAGTATAACCGCCTATCGCCATAAAGCCTGCATGTCCCATGGAAAACATGCCAGTAAAGCCCGTCAAAATCGTTAATCCAGATACAACGATAATATTGATGCCTGCCAGGGTTGCAATACTCATCGCATAATACATCCAAAGCTCCCTCCCTTCTTAAATCTTATCTTTCTTGCTCTTGCCCATCAGCCCATTAGGACAGAATATCAGAATTACGATTAACAGTGTAAATGAAAACAAATCACGCCACGCCGAGGAAATAAATCCTGAAATCATCGTTTCCAATACACCAAGCAACAGTGCACCTACAACCGCACCTGGTAAACTTCCAAGACCACCGATGACGCTGGCAATAAATGCCTTCGTAGCAATTGAACCTAATGTGGGATATACTGCGTATTTTAGACCGAAAAACATGCCAGCCATAGCTGCCATAATACCAGACATTGCAAAAACAATCACCGAAATCACATTCACATTAATGCCCATCAATCCAGCTGTGCCAGTGTCAAAAGACGATGCCCGTATAGCAATTCCGTACTTTGTACGTTCCAGAATAAGCCATAGCACCAACAGCAGCACCAGTGCAACTACAGCTGAGCTGATGTCTAACATGCCGATAGACACGCTTCCGATCCGAAATGATCTGTTCAGTGCAGCAATACTTAGCGGGCGCGTATTAGACGAAAACACTGCCACGCAGAAATAAGTCAGAAAAATATCTACACCCATTGCTGCGATCATTAAAAACAGTCGAGAAGCATTCTTCTGTCGCAACGGGCGATAGGCCACCAACTCCGTAACAATCGACAGCAGCACACCAAATACCAGAATAATCAGCAAAGCAAATGGCAATGGCAGCTTAAAGTAAGAAACTGCAAAGAACGACATATATGAGCAACACATCATCATGGAGCCGAATGCAAAGTTTGTAAAATCGAATATACTGTAAATCAAGGCATAGCCTACAGCCAACAATGCATATA
>CAKUOX010000048.1 GCA_934670175.1 uncultured Clostridia bacterium
AGCGCACACTGCACGATGCGCTGCAGGTTCTGCGCCTGATAGCAGTCGTCCACGGTAATGGCGATGATGTTCTCATCGGTATTCGCCCTGTAAAGCACGGGCATGGTGTTTTCCGCAGTCTGCGGCCAGCGATCGAGCTTATTCGGATCGACCTTGGAGTAATCCGGCGTGATCAGCGCGCCGGAGCTGTCGCCGCGCACCGCCTGAACGTAGGCCTCGTCGTAAACGAAATCTCCAGCAGGCTGCGTCGTCTCCGGCTGCACCGTCGCCTCGGGCACTTCCGTCGCCTCGGGCTGCGGCGTCTGGATCGCCTGAGCCGTCGCCGTTGCCGCATGGTCGAGCAGGGACAGCGCGGGCGTGTTGTCGTGCCGCGCGTTCTGCGCGCCGATAAGCGCGATCACGAGTGCGAGCACGACCGCGAGCGCCGTAGCGCCAGAAAGTATCCACACCAAGCGCCGCCTCTGCTTCTGCACGCGCCGCGCGCGCATCCGCCGCCGGTCAGGCGAAGGTCTGCGCCGCTGCTGCGAGCTGCGATGATCATACCTGTTCATATACAAAGCCTCGCTTTCGCTCGTCGAATGGAGAATCGTCGGCTTCTCTTCTCTGGCGTTCGAGCCGCCGACCCGCAAAGCTCCAATTTGAGCCGCCGTGTCAAACCGGCTGCCGCGATGCAGCCTGTTCGGCGTGCGGCAACCGGTGCAGTATCATTTGTGGTTCATATAGTGTATCATCTTTGCTGTGGCAAATCAATCACCGAATCGACTGTTTCCGACCCTCAAATGCGGCAATTTGGAAAAATTTTCCAGTTGAAAATCGCGGTTTTATCTGCAAACGGTGTGCTGGCCGCGAACAAAAAACTGCCGCAGTGGAAAAAATGGTTCCGCTGCGGCAGAAGTTGACATATTTCCCTTATACTATTATTCCTTAATCCTTTGATCCCGGCAATGACTTCAGCTCCGTCTTGCCGAGCTTGCGGCAAAACGCCTGCACCTGCTCCAGACTGCCGCGCGGCGCGTCATCCGAGAAAATAATGCTCTGCAATTCCGCGCTCGCAACGCCGTCCGGCTTCTGTTCGAGCGCCATCTGCAAAAAGCCTATGGCAAGAACCGTCTGCTTGCCGTACACGCCGTCTGCATTGCCTTCCATCCAGCCGAGCTCGATCAGGCGATTCTGCAAAACGACCGTCGCACGATTATAGTCGTTTTCCTTGAGCTTTTTCGGAACGATCCTGAAGCTCGTCGGCTCCGGCGCAGCGGTCTGCGGTTTATATTCACTGACAGCGTTTTCACCCAGGCCAAACATCTCGCTCATCGTCACCAGCCGGTACCCGCGCGCGACCGCGCCCGGGATAAATTGCAGCAATAGCTCAAGATCATAATTCGTCGTATGGAACAGATATATCCTGCCGGGCGCAAGATCCTTATACAGCCCATCCATGCTGCTGGCTGAACCGGCCAGGCTCCACATGGCGATGCCGTCATAGCCCAGCTGATTCAAATAACCGTGCAGGCGCTGGCATTCTCGCTCGTCTCCGCCGCGCGGCCGGAAGAAATGCTGGTCATAATTGACGCCCAGCACCTCATTGACCTTCTGCGTCTGCGCCCATATTTCGTTGCTCATACGCTCCTGATCGAAATGGAATAATCCGGAGTGCGTATAAGTGTGGTTGCCGATCTCCATGCCGTTCTGATACGCATACCGCAGCGTCTCCGCCACTCCAGCCTTTTCCAAGTTTTCGCCGATCGGGAAAATAGTCAGCTTCCCCCCGTTGTCCAGCGCGCATTGCACGATCGTGCGGAAGTTTTCTGCCTGAAAGCAGTCATCCACAGTGATCGCGATGATATTTTCGTCGGTCTTGGCCTTCCACAGGATCGGGATATACCCTTCCTTATCCTCCGGCCAGCGGTCGAGCTTGGATGGATCCACATTCGAATGGTCAACTACGATGTCCGGCCCGGTTATTTCGCCCGTCATTGCCCTGGCATACGCTTCATCGTAATCGAAGGGCACGGAAGCTACCGCGGTCGTTTCCGCCGGCGCAGCCGACGCCTGCGGGCTTTCCGAGGAATCCGGAGCCGCAAGTGCATCATCAAAGAGCGACAGCTGCGCGTCATCGGATGACGCCTGACCGTCCTGACCGGCATCCAGCGCATCGTCGGGCATCGCCACCATGCCGCCGTCCTGCGCATCCGCCGGCGCTTCGGCAGATGGCGACGGCTGAATATCATCCACGACTGCGGACATGGCGTCCACCGCCTCCGGCGCGACCGCATCCCTGCTTCCGCGGCCACCAAGGATCAAAACCAGCACGACGATCAGCACGACGATCGCGGGCACGATGATCATCATGCGCTTCTTCATTCTCTGCCGCCTGCGCTGCTTCATAATTCTCTGACGCTGCTCGGGCGTCAATCTGCGCCGCCTTTGGGGCGCCTGTCTGTATCCCTGATCCATTTCCTTCTTCTCTCCCGTTTATCTCGTAAGTCCGGCGACCGTATCGCCCATGACCACCACCACATAGGGCTGACCCTTGCCGCTGCGGGGCTCGATGCCCACATCCTCGGTATTGAATCCAGTAGCCGCGCCGCTCTTCTGCACGATGCGGAAATCATACGGATCCGTCACCAGCAACGCGCCCGCAATACAGCTGCCGTTTAGGCCGCTTTTGGGCATCGCAAAGCACTTCACGCCCTTGCCGCCGCGCGCCTGACGGTCGAAATCGATCAGCAGGCAGCGCTTGAGATAGCCCATATCCGTGCACAGCACGACCTCGCCCTCGGCGTTATGCACAAAGGCAAACTTCACACGGTCGCCCGGCGCCAGCGTCATGGATCTCACGCCCGCCGCCGTTCTGCCGATGACCGAAACGTCATCCACGCCAAAGTGGATGGCCATACCCTGCTGCGTAATCAGCAGCACGCCGCTGCCCGCCGCCGGATCCAGCGCGCAGATCATGCGGTCGTCGCCCTTGAGCGTAATGCAGGCATAGCGCCCCTTGCGCACGTTCAGATCCGCCATTTCGCAGCGCTTGATGAGTCCAGCCGCCGTAGCGAAGAGCACCTGCCCGCTCCAGTCGCCCGCGCAGCGCACGCCTACCAGCTTCTCATCCTTTTCAAGACCCGCCAGCAGGCCGCCGCTTGCCAGCCCGCGATCCTTCGCGCGCGCCTCCGGAATCTGCGCCACGGAAACGGGGTAGCAGTTGCCGCAGTCCGTAAAGAACAGGATTTTCTGATCGGTCATGCACGCGATGGTCTCGACCGGCGGATCCGCGAACTCGCCGCCTGCCAGCGCCTTGTCGCAGGCCTTGGGCGACATGCGCTTGATGAAGCCGCCGCGCGTGAGCAGCACGCGCGCCTCGTCCGGCGCGGCCTGCTCGGCCTCGATCTGAATCTGCTCAAAGCTGGGCACGATCTCAGTGCGCCGCGCGTCCGCAAATTTCTCGCGCACCTCGGAAAGCTCCTTCTTGATCACGGCCATCAGCTTCTTTTCACTGCCGAGTATCGCCTTATACTGCGCGATCTTCTTCTCGAGCTCGGCGTATTCCTGCCTGAGCGAAAGCACCTCCAGATTGGTGAGCCGCTGCAGGCGCATATCCAGTATCGCCTGCGCCTGAATCTCCGTCAGCGCAAAGCGCTCCACCAGCTTGGCCCTGGCCTCCTTGGGCGTCTTGCTGCTGCGGATCAGGCGGATCACCTCGTCCAAATGATCCACGGCGATGATCAGGCCCTCCAGAATGTGCGCCCGCGCCTCGGCCTGCGCCAGATCGTACCGCGTGCGCCGGGTCACGACGTTCTTCTGGTGCTCGATATAGTATTCCAGCATGCGCTTTAAGCCCATCTGCACCGGCTTGCCGCCCGCAATGGCCACCATATTCACGCCGAAGGTGCACTGCATGTCCGAATACTTGTACAATACGTTCAGCAGCTTCTCGACGTCTGCGTCGCGCTTGACCTCCACCACGGCGCGCATGCCCATGCGGTCGGATTCATCGCGAATATCGTATATGCCGGAGAGCAGGCTCTTTTTTTCCTCGCTGAGCCGCAGTATCTTTTCCAGAAGCGCCGCCTTGTTCACCTGATAGGGCATTTCGTCCATCACGATCAGCTTGCGCCCGGCGCTGCTGTCCTCAATGTGCACGCGTGCGCGCAGCTGCAGCTTGCCGCGGCCGGTCTCATACGCCTGCAGCAGCTCGCCGTCGCCTGCCAGAATGCCGCCGGTCGGAAAATCCGGCGCGGGGATATGCGCCATCAGCTCGGACGTCGTCATGTCCGGCTTATCGATCAGCGCGATCGTGCCGTCGATCACCTCTCCCAAATTGTGCGGCGGGATGTTCGTCGCCAGACCCACGGCAATGCCGCTCGCGCCGTTCACCAGCAGGTTGGGAAAGCGCCCGGGCAGCAGATCCGGCTCGCGCTGCGTATCGTCAAAATTCAGATGGAAATCCACGGTATCCTTGTCAATATCTCGGAGCATCACCGTGGCCAGCTCCGTCATGCGCGCCTCGGTGTAACGCATGGCGGCGGGACTGTCGCCGTCGATGGAGCCAAAATTGCCGTGACCATCCACCAGCATGCCGCGCATCACGAATGGCTGCGCCATGCGCGTCAGCGCATCGTATACGGAGGAATCGCCGTGCGGGTGATATTTGCCCAGGCAGTCGCCCACGATGCGCGCGCACTTTCTGTGCGGCTTGTCGGGCGTGTTGCCAAGCTCCTGCATGGTATAGAGTATGCGGCGCTGAACGGGCTTGAGGCCATCCTCCACCCGCGGCAGCGCGCGTTCAAGGATAACGTGCTCGGAATACGGGATCATGGAATCGTGCATCACGTCCTCCATGGTCTTCTGGATGATCTCCTCCGGCCGCGTCTCCTTTATTTTTTTATCCTGATCCTTCTTTCTGCTCGCCATGAGCCCTCTCCTTTACGCTTCCTCGCCATTAACGGGCTTGAAATTATCCACCTTATTGAAATCGGCGAATTCGCTGATGTAATTGCGCCTGGGCTCCACCTTGTCGCCCATCAGTATGGTTACGCGGCGATCTACCTCCGCAAAGTCCTCTATCGTGACCTGCACCAGCTTGCGACCGTCGGGATTCATGGTAGTCTCCCACAGCTGCTCGGGGTTCATTTCGCCAAGGCCCTTATAGCGCTGCAGCGTATAATTTTTGCCGACCTTTTTAAGGGTCTGTTCAAGCGCCTTGTCATCGTAGCAGTAGGTCACATCCCCGCCCTTAGCCACGCGATAGAGCGGCGGCATGCCGATGTAGACGTGGCCGTCGGTGATCAGCTCCTTCATATATCTGAAGAAGAAGGTCAGCAGGATCGCGCGGATATGCGCGCCGTCCTGGTCTGCATCCGACAGTATAATGACCTTGTTGTATTTCAGGTGGCTCAGGTCGAAATCCTCGCCGATGCCGGTGCCCAGCGCCGTAATGACCGACCTGAATTCCTCGTTCTGTAACACCTGATCCAGCCGCTTCTTCTCCACGTTCAGCGGCTTGCCGCGCAGCGGCAGAATCGCCTGAAAGCGGCGGTCACGCCCCTGCTTGGCGCTGCCGCCAGCGGAATCGCCCTCCACGATGAACAGCTCGTTCAGCGCGGCGTTGCGCCCGGTGCAGCTGGAGAGCTTGCCCACCAGTGGCGCGGCGTCCAGCTGATTCTTCGCGCGCGCCATTTCCTTGGCCTTGCGCATCGCCTCGCGCACCCGGGCGGCCTTGGCGGCCTTCTCCACGATGCGCTGGGCGAATTCCTGATGCTTCAGATCGTCCAGATAGATCGAGAGCTGTTCATAGCACACATTCTCGAACACTGGCCGAACATCGGTATTGCCCAGGCGCCCCTTGGTCTGACCCTCGAACTGCGGGTTCTTCACGCCGGCGTACACCACGGCGGTCATACCCTCGCGGAAATCATCGCCCGCCAGATTATTGTCCTTTTCCTTTAAAAGCCCCACGCGCCGCGCATAATCATTGAACGCGCGGGTCACGGCGGCCTTAAAGCCCGTCTCGTGCGTGCCGCCCTCGGCGGTGGGCACGTTGTTGACGTAGGAGCAGATGTTTTCGCTGTATGAATCGGTATACTGAATCGCGACGCGCACCAGCGTGGAATCCTGCACCTTTTCGAACACGATGGGCTCCGTGATCACGGTTTTATCCGCGTTCAGGTAGGTCAGAAAATCTGCCAGGCCGCCCTCGAAGCAGTATTCCTTCGTGCGCGCGGACGCATCCTTCACCCGCTCGTCGGTAAACACAAAGCGCACGCCCTTATTCAGATACGCCAGCTCGCGAATGCGGCGGCGCACGACGTCCGAATTAAAGCGCACATCCTCAAACACGCGCGGATCGGGCTTGAAGCACACCTGCGTGCCGCGGCGGCGCGTGTTGCCCACCTTCTCGAGCGGCGCAACCGGACGGCCGGACACGATCTTGCCGGTTTTCGCATCTACTACGGATTCAAAGCGCTGGCGATAGTGGCTGTAATCCTTATACACGTCCACCACCAGCCATTCCGAAAGCGCGTTTACCACCGACGCGCCTACGCCGTGCAGGCCGCCGGAATAGGCGTAATTCTTATCTGAAAACTTTCCGCCCGCGTGCAGCTGGGTATACACCACCTCCACTGCGGATACGCCCATCTGCGGGTGAATGTCCACCGGAATGCCGCGGCCGTTATCCGTCACCTCGCAGGAGCCGTCGCTCTTTAAGGTAACCGTGATCTCCGAAGCATAGCCGTTAGACGCCTCATCGATGGCGTTATCCACGATCTCCCAGATCAGATGGTGCAGACCGCGCGTGCCGGTGGAACCGATATACATGCCGGGGCGCATGCGCACGGCGTCCAGTCCCTCGAGCACGGTAATGTCGTTGGCGGAATACGTTTTAGCCATTTTTGCCTCCATATACCAAGCGTTACTTCCATTATACATCCAAAACGTTAATTTTATTTGTGGCTTTATGGGGCGCAGCGGCGGCAAATGCAGCGCACGCACGAAGAAATTTGCATAAAAGACAGTTATATGGTATACTACTACTATAATGGAGGAATAGAGACATATGTATTGCGATGATAACACGACGATCGCCCAGCTCAAGCAGTGCGTCCACGAGCTTTGCCTGCGCAAGGGCTGGGGTAAGGATGGCGTTCAAAACCCGCAGCAGGTCGCCATGGCGATGACCGTTGAAATGAGCGAGCTGCTGGAGCACTTCCAGTGGATGAACCCGCAGGATGTGCAGCGTTTGCTCGACGGTGAGGACAACGAGCGCCGCGACATGATCGCCGAGGAATTTGCCGATGTGCTGATGTTCGGCCTGCAGCTCACGCGCAGCCTTCATATAGATATTACCCAGCAGGTACTTCGAAAGATCGACATTGTAGATCACCGTCCGCCCAAGACGCGGGATTCCAAGCGGTAATTTGGGGAGGTTCCCATGAACAGTGAGTTGATACTGATACTGGATTTTGGCGGCAATCAGGCCTATTACACGGCGCGGCGGCTGCGCGGCGAGCGCGTATACTGCGAGATTCTGCCCGGCGACACGCCGGTGGAGGCTATTCGCGCGCGCGAACCGCTGGGCGTGATCCTGGCCGGCGGCGACACGAACGCGCTGCGCGCCGAGCCGCTGCCCTTCGAGCCGGACGCCTTCGGCGTGCCGCTCATGGCCTTTGGCGGCGCGAGCCGCATGCTGGCGGAGCGCATCGGTGCCGCGCATCAGGGCATACGGCTCCAGCAGGACAAGGATTTCGTTCAGTTCCTGCCCTGTCCTCTGTTTGAAAGCCTGAGTGAAAATGACCGCTTCTTCGAGCGCGTGGACGGCTTCGAGCTGCCCGAGGACTATAAGCCCGTCGCCACCACGCCGTCGGGGCTTGCGCCCGCGTTCGCCTGCCCGGAAAAGGGCATATACGCGCTGCAATTCTATGTGGAATCCAACGATCCGGACGGATTGAAGATCCTGGAGAATTTTGCCGTGGGCATCTGCGGCGCGGCGCGCAACTGGAGCGTGGAGAATTTCGCGCCGAAGCTGATCGAGCGCGTGCGCGAGGAGCTCGCTGATCAGAACGTGCTGCTGCCGGTATCCGGCGGCGTGGACACGGCCGTCACCGCCGTGCTGCTCGACCGCGCCATCGGCGGGCGGCTGAATTGTCTGTTTATCGATACAGGACTGCTGCGCAAGGGTGATCCGGAATTTGCGCGCAGGTTTTTCTACGAGCAGATGAACATGAGCCTGACCGAGGTCGACGCGCGCGACCGCTTCATGAAGGCGCTGCGCGGCGTGACGGATCCCGAAAAAAAGCGCCGCGCCATGCACGACGAGCTCTCCGCCGTCTTTGCCGAGCAGTATATCAAGGCCGGCAATATCGACTGCATGGCCGAGGCTACCATCTATCCGGACGTCATCAAGGCGCGCCCGCCGATGATCGGCGAGCTGATCGAGGGCTGCCGGCGGATCGAGCCGCTGAGGCTGCTGTTTAAGGAGGATGTGCGCGCGCTGGGGCGGTATTTGGGCATTCCGGAGGAGATGATCTCGCGGCCGTCGTTTGAGAGCTCCGGCCTGTCGGTGCGCTGTCTGGGCGAGGTAACGCCTGAAAAGCTGCACATGCTGCGCGAGGCGGACGCCATTTTCCGCGCCGAGGTGGAAAAAGCGGGGCTGAATCGCAAGATTGCCCAGTATTTCGCCATTTTGACCGACCTGAAAACGCCTGGCCTGCACGGCGAGGGCTACGTCTGCGTGCTGCGCGCGCTGGGCTCCTCCAACGCCGGCCGAGCGCCCGCCTACAAACTGCCCTACGACCTGATGGGCGCGGTGGTTCAGCGCATTACCGACGAGGTGCCCGGAATCACGCACGTCGTATACGACATTACGGGGCGTCCCATCGCCGCTGCGGAATGGGAATGAGAGGCACGCTTTAGAGAGGCTATCGCATGATACTGAGACACACAAAGGAACCGGAGAACGGCTTGAGCAGTGAGAATTGCTTTGAAGCCGTTGATGAACGCAGCGGCAGCACGCTGGGACGCTGCGCGATTTATGCGCGGGAAAACGATCAGCTGTTTCCGAACCGTCCGCTGCGCATTTATATCGATATTGAGGGCGACCCCGTGCCGGACGCGCTGCTCGGCGCCGCTGTCGCCCGCGCCAAGGAGATCGCCCTTGAAAGCGGCGTGCCCGCGCGCGTGTTTGCGCAGGTCGCGCCCGAGGATAAGGAGCTGCTCGCCGCGCTGGAAGCGCTGGGGCTCAAGGATACCGACGGTCTGGTGCTGATGCGCCGTCCCCTGCCTGCCGGAAAGAATGCGCCCATACCTGCGGGCTGCGTGGTGGTGCAGGACGAGCTGGACGACCCGATCGAGCAGAAATTCTTTCTGGAGCGCTATAACCAGCTCTACGGCGAAAGCTACGATTTCGATTATTTCCAGCAGCTCTGTGCCAACCCGCTGTTCAAACGCATACTGCTGGTCGCGCCCACGGGCATGGTGGGCGAGGTCGTGCTCTGGCGCGAGGGCAACGCCGGCCGGCTGTTCTGGCTGTTCACGGCGCGCAAGTGGCGCAACATGGGCGTCGCCAAGTGCCTGGTCGACCTGGCCTGCGATTACTTCTATTCCAAGTTTCTTACCAACATTACGGTCGAGATCCAGGCGCGCGTGCCGAACCTGCTGAAGGCGATGGAGCACATGGGCTTCCGTCAGGACAGCCTGATCTGCCGCTATCCCGGAACGGACGTCGGCTGAGCTGAAAAGGGATCGCCGACGCGCTCCCTTTCGCACCGGCGGCGTCGCCCGACAGCAGCGCTGCTGCTATTGCAGCTCGCCGCCCCGCAAAGCCTCGGTTTTACCGATCTCTGCTTTCAACAAAAAGCGCCCGCAGAACCCCGCTTGCACACAGCATCGCGGTTCCTGCGGGCGCTTTTGCGCGGGCGCACGTTATCCGTTGTCACAGCGCCGCCTGCGCAGCCTCATCGAAGATCGTCCAGAACTGCGCGGATGCGGCTTCCGGAAATGTATATACAGATCCATCCGTCGTAAAGAAGGCGGTGCACTCGTCCGTAGGATACATGAGCCTGAGGACGCTCCCATCGCGCAGCGTCAGCACGAGCTGCGCCTGATAGGGACATTGCCCGCTGAAGCCCGGCGTCACTGAACGGAGCATCGCTTCCATGGTCTTGAGGCGTTCCTCATCCGCGACCGTCTGAACAAAATCGTTTCCGTTCTTGTCCGGCACATGCAGCACGGCGGAGCTGAGCGCGCATTCGTCCTGCTTCGGGGGCAAAAGCGACAGGTATTCAGGCAGCATATAGCCAGAATAATGGTCGTATACTACCCGCGCCATAGCGTCCGGATCCTCCGTCCGTCCGCAGGAGAGCACCCGGGTGCCCAATGGAATTTTCGCAAGGCGTGCGGAGTCCTTCGTTTCCCCTTCCCGCAGGCTGATCCATTCGCTGCAGTTTGCGACATACATGGGCACGCGATCGTCGTCGCTCGTCGCCCTCAGGTATTCCCGTCCCACATATCCCATGGTTCCTGAATAGCTCACCTTCAGGAAATCGCCGTTTTCAGCAACGAAGGAGACCAGAGCGCCCAGCGGCAGCTGCATAACGCGCCTTGAGTCCGCTGTGGGCGCTTCACGAAGCGAAACCCATGCATCGCAATTGGTCACATGCAGCTTCTCATAGGGGGCATATGCCGACGCTGTAATCGCCGCGCTCAGCAATATGAAAAGCAGGGTAAGGCACGCCATCCTTTTAAAAGCCATCATACAACACATTCCTCCAATAAAATATGCCAGTATTTGGACGTATCCGCGCGTTGATTGTTCCATTAGGTGCGATATTTTTACAAAGCCGTGAGCTGGCGGCCATCAGTTCTCAGTCTGCCGGAAAAAGCAGCAGCGCTCACGCGGGAGGCATACCGCGGCGATTCAGCAATAGAATTCCCCATGGAGCAATGCGTTCCAATAGATGATCTGGGAGGAATGGCTTATGCTGGGAAATCTGTTTTACGGCAGCGGCACGGCGCTGATAACGCCCTTTCGCGGCTCGCGCGTGGATTATGACCGCTTGGAACAGCTGATCGACTGGCAGATCGATTCGGAAACGGACGCGCTGATCATTCTCGGAACCACCGGCGAGCCTTCCACCATATCGCCATCCGAGCGCAGCGCCATTATCGAATGCGCGGTATCCCGTTGCGCAGGGCGTGTGCCGCTGTATGTGGGCACCGGTGCAAACGATACGCGCGCCGCCGTGGCGCAGTCCATTGAAGCCGAGCATCTGGGCGCGGACGGCCTGCTGGTGGTCACGCCCTATTACAATAAGGCCAGCGCCTCAGGGCTGACCGAGCACTATATGACCGTTGCCGACAGCGTGCACCTGCCGATCATCGTGTACAACGTGCCCGGGCGCACGGGGCTGAGCATGCCGCCGGAGGTCATGCTGCAGCTGGCGCGCCACCCGCTGCTGTGCGCTTACAAAGACGCCTCCGGCAGCATCGCCCATGCGATGCGCATATTTGAGTTGGCGGGCGACGGCATCGCCGTGTATTCCGGAAACGACGATCTGGTACTGCCGATGATGGCGCTGGGCGCGCGCGGCGTGATTTCCGTGGCGGCGAATATCGTTCCCAGGCAGATGCACGCCATGGTCGTCAGCTACCTGCGCGGCGATACGGGCGCATGCCGCAGCCTGCAGTTTGCGCTTTTACCGCTGATCCGCGCGCTGTTTGCCGAGGTCAGCCCCATTCCCGTCAAGGCGGCCATGCAGCTGATGGAGCTATGCGAGGGTACGCTGCGCCTGCCGCTGACGGCGCTTGAGGCCGGCAAGCTGGAGGCGCTGAAGCGCGAAATGCGCGCGTTGAAGCTGATTCAATAGCCGCCAGCCTGCAAGCGCCAGCCAAAGTCGCCGTGGTAAATCATCTGGCGCGTCATGCCGCCATCGATGCAGATATTCTCGCCCGTGATGAAGCCTGCCTTGTCCGAGCAGAGATACAACGCCATGTTGGCAATATCCAGCGGGTTGCCCACGCGCCCGACGGGCTGCTGTGCCGCGTCCGGCCCCGCGTATTCGCGAAATGCCGTGTCGATCCAGCCGGGCGATATGGAATTGACGCGCACGCGTCCGGCAAGGCTCACGGCCAGCGCGTGGGTCAGCGCGGCGATGCCGCCCTTGGCGGCGGTATAACTCTCGGTCTGCGGCTGACTCATGCGGTCGCGCGACGATGAAATATTGACGATGGCCGCGCCCGCCGCAAAGTAGGGCTTAAACAGCTTTGTCAGGTAAAACGGCGCGGTCACGCCGACCCGAAGCGCGTATTCGAATTCCTCATAACTGCAATCGTCTATGCCCTTCATCAGCGGCAATGCATTGTTGATCAAATAATCCACGCGGCCATATTCGGAAACAACCCTTTCCGCGAAGCAACGCAGCGTTTCTTCCTGCGCCAAATCACCGGTAAAATAGGCGTCCGGCTGCCGATCAATTGTACAGACGATCGCGCCCTGCTTTCGGAATTCATCGGAAATCACGCGGCCAATGCCCTGCGCCGCACCAGTCACGACGGCAATCCTGTTTTCAAATTCCATGGTGCTCACCCCTTCAACAGGATTTTACCATAAAAAGCGACGAAACGCCAGATAGGATGAATACGCATGGACATTCTTACCGTAAATGAAATATGTTCTTGTCAATTCCTATCCCTTTAATACAGACAAAGCGGCGCAGCCGGTGATTTGGCCGGCTGCGTCATTTTAAATATTTATAATTTATAATAGTGTATTTATTGCCGAAACGCACATCACGCGAGGCTGCGCCCATGCTGAGCCGTCTGCGCGACAACGTTTCGGGCAATATCGCTGATCGTCTGCACCGCGTCGGGCACATTTTCGCCCTGCGTCAGTGCGCGCCATATGTATGCGCAGCGATCCATCCCCTCTGCCGCAAAGGTCGATACGGCCTTTTCCAGGAAACCGCCGGGCGTAGCGTGCTGCCGCGTGGTCTCCTCGAGCTGCGCGCGCGTTTCCAGCTGCACCTCCATTTGAAATACCTCCATGGAGCCGCAGGCGTTGCGATGCGCCGCCGCACGGGGCACGCCAGCCGCCGCACAATAGGCCATCAGGCCGTGATACCAGCTGTGCATGAACAGCTTCATAGCGCCGAGGACGTCGCCGCGCCACAGCGTCTCATCGCAGGGAACGAGCCGCACAGACGGGTCATCAAATATATCCCGAAATGCGGTTCGGAAGCCCTGAGCCGTTTCGGCAAGCGTCGCTTTTATGCCCTGTGCCTGCAATCCGGCCTGTGCGATGTAATTGAATTCGAACATGATATGGCATGCGCAGTTGAGCGCGACGTAATCTGCCGATACCTGCGGCGGGATCTCCACGATCGTACCCGTGGGCTCCATGAACGCCAGTGCGCGCCGCCGCGCGTCCTCCGGCCAGCTGCGGCGCGGATCAAAGGATACGAACGACACGCCCACCGGCGCAACGGAAACGCCCTCAATCGTGCTGAGCATGTTCGGAATCATACAGGCGACGTTGACGTCGCTGCCCAGCGCGTCCGTATAAAAGCTCACCGCCGGATTCGCCGCGAAAGCATATATATCCGGCAACGGCGCGCCCTCCGCACGCAGCAGGTTCAGATATGGCGCGACGCTGTCTTCAACGAGCGCAGCCACCTGATTAGGCTTCACAGAGATCACGATCAGCTCCGGCCGCAGCTGCAAAAGCGCCTGTTCCGCGCCACCGGCCTGCACCTGAAAGGCGTACTTTGCACGCAGCGCATCGAGGCCAGTTGTCGTCGCCTTTACGCCTATCAGATCGGTGTTAGCACCGCCTGTGAACCGCCTGATGCAGGGCAGCAGGTATTGAGCCAGGTAACCGAACCCCAGCACGACGCACTTCATGCAAAGCACTCCCTTCCCCTGTTGCACTTACTGTGCCAGATCGCGCAGCAGATTTTCAGTGGCCATGCGCCCCATGTTCTGCGTCGCGCCCGTGGTAGACGCCGCGCAATGCGAACCCAGAACCACGTTGTCCAGCTCAAACCAGGCGTCGTCCTCCGGCGGCTCATGCGCAAACGCATCCAGACCTGCGCCGTAAATGCGCTTTTCCTGCAGCGCCTTCAGCAGCGCCTTCTCATCCACAAGGCCGCCGCGCGCCGTGTTGATCAGCACCGCGTCCTTCTTCATCATTTCCAGCTCGGCTTCGCCCACAAAGCCCTCCGTTTCCGGCATCAGCGGCAGGTGCAGCGATATGAAGTCCGCCGTGCGGAATATCGTCTCCGGCTCCGCGCGCTCAATGTCGTGCTCCACGGCAAAAGCCTCCGGCCAGTACGGATCGTAGGCAATCACCTTCATGCCAAAGCCCTGCGCGCGCTGCGCCACATGCCGTCCGATCGCGCCCAGGCCAAACAGGCCCAGCGTCGCGTGGCTCACGTCCCGCGTGGTGATCTTCCCCCAATTCAATCTGCGGCACTTACGGTCGATCTCCGGTACCCGACGCGCCACCGCCAGCATCAGCGCCAGCGCATAGTCCGCCACGGCCTCGCTGTTTGCACCCACCGTGCGGCTGACCTTGATGTCGTGCGCCTTGCAATATTCCAGATCGATATTGTCCACGCCCACGCCATATTTCGCCACCGCGCGCAGCTGCGGCGCGCACGCGAGCACCTCCGCGTCCAACGGATCCACGCCCACGATCACGCCCGCGCAGCCGGAAAGCATTTCCTGCATCTGCGCCTTGCTCAGGATGCCGCCCGTAGTGTTCCTTACGACCTCATAGCCTGCCGCCTCCAGCTGCGCAAACAGCTCCGGCATGTCCTTGCCGTAGGAGCGCGGCGTCGTCAGTATTTTCTCTTTCATGTGCACTTACACCTCTTCTCCCAGAATCAGCTTCATATGTCGCTCGATATGCGTCGCCACATGTGCGCTCAGCGTTTCCTCATGCGCGCGCCACGCCTCAAACAGGCGATCGCGGAAGCGGAATTTGCCGCCCTCATCCTTCGCATTCAGGATCAGGCCGTAGGTGATGTGGATGAGCTGGCGCGAATCCTCATTCTTAAACAGCTCGGGCAGCTGCGCATCCGTCAGGCTGTCCAGCGCGGGGATCCGGTTCAGATCCGTGGTGACATGATAATACTTCGTCGCCTCGTTGAACACAGTCAGCGCGTAAGCATGCACCTCGCGGTAGAGCTCCGGCTCGCAGTCCGCGATCAGCAGCATCGCCTGCAGCCAGTTCGTGCCTGCGGTTTTCAGATGGAAGCGACCCTGCGTTTCACGGCCGATATAGGGGAAAACAGAGAACTTATCGGAGCCGGAGTGAATGCTCAGCTTGTAGCCGAAATGGCGCGCGATGGCCGCGTGCACCTTCAGCTCGGCTTCAAACTGCTTCAAATCGCCCTTGTAATCAATGCCCTTCTGGAATTCGCCGCAGAAGCGCGGCGCAACCGTGCAGGTATGCACGCCCAGGCGCTTGAATTCGTTGGCCACAAAAAAGTGCTGAGCGGGCGTAGTAGGCGTGGCGGTCTCGTCGATGGACATTTCAAAATCCGCGCGGTCGCCCTCGGGCGATTCGATCAGATCATGATAGATCTTCGCCGCAAACTGAACCGCCTCCGCATAGATCAGAGCCGTCTTGTGGAACTCGTGCGCATCAAAATGTACGGTGCAGCCCTCGCCGATGTCGAAGCTCCGATCCAGATAGATCGCTTCCAGCTCCGGCAGGGACGTATAGAGCGCATCGCAGTTTTCATCGTTGATTTCGCCATGAATATGCTCGGAGCAATCCAGCGTAATCATCGTGTAATGCCGCGAAAGTGCGTATTCCACCTCAGACGCCGTCTTGAGATGATCGCCATCCGCGCCGAAGCCGGTCTTAAAGCCCTCGCGATAGACGGCAAAGCTGGCGCAATCGAGCACATCGTCAAAGGTACGATTCGTGAGCGTCAATTCGCGGATGGATTGCTGGGCAAACACCGGCGTGATCTGCGGATAAGCGCGAAACGCGCGAATATGGCCGGGCGTGCAAATGCCGAGTCGATCGCCTACGCCCATGGTCTTGTCGCGGCCAAGAATGCGCTGCGGCGCCGCAAAGGGGAACAGCTTTCGCAGCGTCTCGGCGTTTTCATGATCCAGCGGGCATTCCAGCCAGCTCTCGACCGCCGCGCCGTGGAAGCCGGACACGCCTGCCGCCACGATCGCGTCGTGCGCACCAAGATTGACCATCAGTACGCAGCCATTCTGAACCTCGTTCACGGAATCGGTATAGATCCTGTCGCCATAATGCGCCTTCAGCGCCGACATATCAAAAGCCATATCGTAAACCTTCCTTTCCACATCAGAGATGCGAAGTCAAATCGTAATAGCGCAAATAGCGCGCATAGAGCTCGCGATAGCGCTCCGTAAGCTGCTCACGTGGGAACACATCCTCCGCGTCCTCAATATCGCGCGTATAGGCGCGCACATCGTCCATCACGCCCGCCGCGTTCATCGCCAGTACCGCCGCGCCCGAGGACGAAGCGTTCAGGTTCTTCACGCAGCGCATGCGCGTGCCGAAAATGTCGGCGGCCATCTGCGTCCAGCGCTTTGAATTCAGGATGCCGCCGGAAACATAGATTTCCTCCGGCACGCCCACCTTCTGCGTCAGTACCTCGTAGCACTGATAGATATTGAACAGAATGCCCATCTGCAGCGCGCGATACATCTCCTGCGCGCTGTGCTCAGGGCGAATGTCCACAAAGCCGCCCAGCCGATCGTCGCGCCAGCCGGGGTTGCGCTCTCCAAACAGGAAGGGCAGAAACACCGGCATGTGCTCGGGCAGCTCGGGGCCCGCGTCCAGCTCGGGGAAATCGACGCGTCCCTGCATGAAGGTGTTGCGGAACCAGTCGATGCAGTTGCAGGCGCCGGAAACCGCCGCGCCGCTCATCCAGTCCGTCACGCCGTAATAGCTCCAGAGCTGATGCCCCTCCGGCAGCACCGGATGCTTCGTCGTCAGGCGGATCGCGCCGCTGGTGCCCACGGAAAACGTCATCCGGCCGACCACTGCGGCGCAATTGCCGATCTGGTTCAGCGCGCCGTCCGCATGCGCTGGCACCACCGGAATTCCCTGCGCGACGCCCAGCAGCTGCGCTGCCTCGGCGTTCAGCGGCCGTACATCGCGATAAAACGCCTTCTGGCCAAACTGATCGCGGCAAACGCCGGCATATTCCATCGCAAAATCATCAAATTCAGTGGTATCGACATCCACAAGGCCGGTTCCGCAGAGAATGTTCAGCGTTTCAAGAAATTCTCCCGTCATGCGGAAGAAATTATAACCGCCCTGCGAGGGAAGGAGCTTGTCCTTCAGATCAAGGCCGTTTTCCCGCAGATAGCGCAGCGATTCGCGCACATAGGTCACATGCGGCATGCAGCCGGTACGCCGATACAGCCTGTCGGCCAGCGCCGCATCGTGGCGGCTGCGGTTGCACATCTCGCTCGGCGCCATATAGTTCCAGGAATAGGTATTGCCCAGCGCGTTCATTTTGCTGTCGCAGACAGCGACGCTGTGCCACACGCAGCAGAGCGCAATGGCAGCCACATCCTGTCCCGCAGCCACGCGGCGACCCATTTCCATCGTAAGACGATATACTTCATCGGTTCCGGTAACGCCGTTTTTGCAGAATTCCGGCGCATAATGGCTGCTTTCCATCCGAACGACGCCCTTTTCTGAATCATATAGCAACGCCTTTGCGGAACTTGTACTGGATTCCAGAGCTAGCACGAGCATTGGTCTTTCCCCCGTTTTTCAAATGGACGGCGGCCGCCATCCACGGTCTTTTCAATTTCACATAAGCGGGCAAGCGGCGATCGCCGCCGCCCGCCCGAAGCACAATATTTGATTTAATCAGCCCAGATACTTTTTCAGCGTCGCGCGCACTGCGCCAGGCCCGGCTACCAGCTCTGCAAAGTAGCCCTCGGCACGCTCGCCCAGACCGACTTCATACAGATCCACGCCGAAAATGCGGACGTTGGAGAACACCGGATGCAGCTTATCGGCAAACGGGCCCTTGTCGCCCAGATGGATGCCGGA
>CAKUOX010000049.1 GCA_934670175.1 uncultured Clostridia bacterium
CTAGAGGATCATCTGGATGCGAAATCCCGCCTGCAGGAGCTGCTGCAGCACAAGGGACGGATGCCGGTGTATGAATTCATCGCCATGGAGGGGCCGCCGCACGCGCCCGTATTTTTCTATCGGGTCAAGGATGGCGAGACCGCGCTCGGCTCCGGCCAGGGCGGCAGCAAACAGAATGCGCAGCAGGCCGCCGCGCGGGATGCACTCAAGAGAATGGGAGCGTAAGCGTAATTGAGACTGAAGAAACTGATCATACACGGCTTTAAGTCCTTTGCAGATCACGTTGAGATCGTGTTCGAGGACGGCATTACCGGCGTGGTGGGCCCTAACGGCTGCGGCAAGAGCAACATTGCGGACGCCATGAAGTGGGTGCTGGGCGAGCAGAGTGCCAAATCGCTGCGCGGCGCGAAGATGGAGGACGTGATCTTCGGCGGCACTGAAAAGCGCAAGCGCCTGTCCTTTTGCGAGGTAACGCTGATCTTTGACAACGCGGATCATTCGCTGCCCATTGATTTTACCGAGGTCGCGGTCACGCGGCGCGTCTATCGCAGCGGCGAGGGCGAATACAAGATCAACGGCGCGGCCTGCCGCCTGCGCGATATTGTGGATTTGTTCCGCGATACCGGCATCGGCAGAGACGGCTATTCCATGATCGGGCAGGGGCGAATCGACGAGATACTCTCCGCCAAGTCCGAGGATCGCCGCCAGGTATTCGAGGAAGCCGCGGGCATCGTGAAGTACAAGGCGCGCAAGAACGACGCCCAGCGCCGCATGGACAATACCACCCAGAACCTCACGCGCGTGGAGGACATCCTGGCCGAGCTCGAGGAGCGCGTAGAGCCGCTGAAAAAGCAGAGCGAGGAGGCGCGCGAATATCTTTCGCTGCGCGACGAGCTGAAAACGCTGGACATCAACGTATTCCTGATGCGCACGGAGCGCTACGAGGCGCGCATACGCGAGCTGCGCGAATCCGTAGAATCGCTCGGTGAAGCGATCCTGCAGGCCAACCGCGAAATGGAGGCTGCGGGCGCGGAGCGCGAGGCATGTCAGGAAACGCTGAACGGTCTGGAGCTGCGCGCCGCCGAAAAGCGCGAACAGGTGCAGGCACTGATCCGCGAGGTGGAGGCGCAGGAGGGCGCGGTGCGCGTGATGCGCGAACGCATTGCCGCCGGTGAAAAGGAACGCGCGCGCCTTATGCAGCAGCGCGAGGCTGCGGGCAGGGGGCGCGAGGGCGTAGCCGAGCGCATTGAGGCGCTGCAGGCGGGCATTGCCCGAGACGACGCGCGGCTGCAGGCCGATACGCAGGCGCTTGCCGTGCAGGAGCAGGCGCTCGAAGCGGCGGAGATGGCGCTTGCTGAGCTCGAGGCGCGCTCTGAGCAGATGAAGCAGCAGATCATTCAGGCGATGAATCGCCTGGGCGACGTGCGCTCTCAGCGGGCGCGGCTCGGCGCGATGAAGACCGCGCTGGAAAACCAGCTTCAGAGCATGGCGGGTGACCGCGAGCGCGAGCAGGCAGGCGTGGATTCGTTAAACGAGCAGGTGCGCGATGCGACGGCGCATTTGCAGGCCGAGGAGGCGCGGCGTGACGAATTGAAGGCGCAGTCCGCGGATCACAATTTGCGCGTGCAGGCGTTGAACGACAGGCTGCAGGCGCTTTCCGCGCAGGTGACGGAATGCCAGAACAGGCGCCAGAGCGCAGATTCGCGCATGAAGCTGCTGCGCGAGATGCAGCGCGATTACGAGGGCTACAATAATTCAGTCAAGCAGGTGCTGCTCCAGGCGCGGCGGGATCCAAATTCCGGCGTACACGGCGTGGTAGCCGATTTGTTCCGCGTGCCGGAACGGCTGGAACGCGCCATTGACATGGTGCTCGGCGGCGCGCTGCAGAACATCATCGTCGAGCGCGACGAGGACGCCAAGCGCATGATCGAATACCTGCGCTCGAACCGCTTTGGACGGGCGACGTTTCTGCCCATTGGCTCGGTGCGCGGGCGCACGCTTACGCCGCAGGAGCGGCAGGTGCTCAAACTGCCCGGCTGCATCGGCGTGGCGTCGGAGTTGATCGAATATGACGCCAGGTATCAGGGCGTGGCCGACAATTTGCTCGGCCGAACCGTGATTGCCGAGGATCTGAACAGTGGCATTGCCATTCAGCGGGCTTCGCGCTATCAGCTGCGGTTGGTGACGCTTCAGGGCGACGTGATGCACTCCGGCGGTTCGATGACTGGCGGCAGCGTGCAGTCGCGCATGACCAGCCTGCTTTCCCGCAGCCGCGAGATCGAGGAAACGGAAAAGAAACTGGCGGAGCTGAACGCCCAGCTGGATCAGCTGCGCGGCGTTTATACACAGCTGGATGGCGAACGCGCGGCGCTGAAAAAGGAGCGCGGCGAGCTGTTTGACGCGCTGCACCAGCAGGAGGTGCTCTGCGGGCGTGCGGACGCCATGCTGAAGGCCGCGCAGGACGAGCAGGCAGCCAACAACGCGCGCGTGGCGCGCATGGAGGGCGAGCGCGCGCGCCTGAGCGAGCAGCTTGCGGACGTGGAAGGCACGCTGAGCGCGCTGGACGACCAGCAGCAGGATGCCGAGACGTCCACCGAGGATCGTCAGGCCGAGGTCAGGGCGCTGCAGGACGAGATCTTTGCCAAACGCACGGCAAACGATAAGCAGCGCGCGGAGGTGACCGACGCGCGCGTGGCGCTGGCGGAGCTGCGCAGGGGGCTGGAAGCCGATCGCGCGGATCACGAGCGGCTTTCCCATCAGATCGAGGACAGCGAGCGCATTTTCGCCGAGTCGGAGCAGCAGCTCAAGCTCTGCGAAGCGGACATGGCCGATAATGCCCAGACGCTCGAGAATGATATTGCGGCGCTGGATACGGCGCATGAACGTCTGAACGCGGCGCGCGACGCCTTTAATGTGGACGATGCGGCGCGCACGGACGCGCAGAAGCGGCTGCAGCGCATCGGCGAGGAGATCGACGCCATTCGCACGCGCACCGACGATTTCAGCGATAAGCATCATCGCTCGGAATTGCAGCTGGCGCGCGTGGAGGGCGAATACAAGCAGATACAGGATCGCATCTGGGAGGATTATGAGCTGACCTACGCGGCTGCCGAGCCTTTCCGGCAGGCAGACTTCAAGCTCACCGAGGCTGAAAAGCGCATTTCTGCCATTCGCGCGCGGATTCGCGCCATGGGCACGGTAAACGTGGCCGCAGTGGACGAATATCGCAGGACTGTGGAGCGCGTGGACGAGATGAGCAGCCAGCGCGACGATCTTCTGAAGGCGCGCACGGATCTGGAGGGCATCATTGCCGATCTGGAAAAGCAGATGGACGAGCAGTTCCGCAGCCAGTTCGCGCTGATCAACCAGAATTTTGCCCAGACCTTTACCCGCCTGTTTGGCGGCGGCACGGCGGAGCTGCACCTGTCCGACCCGAAGGATGCGCTCAATTGCGGCATAGAGATCGTGGCGCAGCCACCGGGAAAGAAGCTGCAGATGCTCTCTCTGCTCTCGGGCGGCGAGCGCGCGCTGACAGCCATCGCGATCCTGTTCGCGATTCTCGACCTGAAGCCAACGCCCTTCTGCGTGCTGGACGAGATTGAGGCGGCGCTGGACGACGCGAATATCGACACCTATGCCGATTATCTGAAGGGCTATTCGAAGAATACGCAGTTCATCGTCATCACCCACCGAAAGGGCACCATGGAGCGCTGCGATGCGCTCTACGGCGTGGTGATGCAGGAGAAGGGCGTTTCCAAGACCGTATCGGTGAAACTCAACGAAGCATTGCAAGGAGCGTGAGCAACGGATGGGACTGTTTGACAAGATCAAAAACGGCCTGCGCCGAACCCGCGAGGTCTTTTCTGGGCGCATGGACGAGCTGGTGGAAAATTATAAGGAGCTCGACGACGACTTTTATGAGGATCTGACCGATATCCTGATAATGGCGGACGTGGGCATGAACACCGCAGAGCTGGCCGTGTCGCGGCTGCGCGAGCGCTGCGAGCGCGAAAAGATCGGGAACCCCGAAAAGGCGCGCGAGGCGCTGAAGGAGATCCTGGTAGATATACTGCGCGCGGAGCCCATGCGTCTGGATAGCCCGATGGTGCTGCTGATCATCGGTGTGAACGGCGTGGGCAAGACCACCAGCATCGGCAAGCTCGCCTCGCGCCTGAAGGTGATGGGGCGGCGCGTGATCATCTGCGCGGCGGATACCTTCCGTGCGGCAGCGGCGGATCAGCTGACCGTCTGGTCGGAGCGCGCGCAGGTGCCGATCATCAAGCAGAAGGAGGGTGCAGATCCCGCAGCGGTAGTATACGACGGCATTCAGGCCGCGCGCAGCCGCCATGCGGACGTGCTGCTGGTGGATACGGCCGGACGCCTGCACAACAAGGCGCATTTGATGGAGGAGCTGAAGAAGATCAGCCGCGTGGTGGAGCGCGATTATCCGGAGGCAACGGTGAAGGCGCTGCTGGTGATCGACGCAACCACGGGCCAGAACGGCCTTGCTCAGGCGAAGATGTTTGGCGAGGTGGCGAATCTGGACGGCATTATCCTGACCAAGCTGGACGGTACGGCCAAGGGCGGCATCGCCGTGGCCATTCGAAACGAAATGGATCTGCCGGTGCGCTATATCGGCCTGGGCGAGCAGCTGGATGATATGCAGCCGTTCGACGCGCGGCAGTTCGTGGATGCGTTATTCTGAGAATGGGAGGTTATTATAGTTGATTTACAATGAGATCAAGCATGTGATCAAGCACTTTGCCTTTGAGGGCAGCTTCCAGAAGGCGGAGGAGCTGCTCAGTGGTCACATCAACAATACCTATCACCTGTTTTACGCTCTGCCGGACGGCGGCACGCGCGAATATGTGCTTCAGCAGATTAACACCTACGCATTCAAAAAGCCGAATGAGCTGATGAGCAATGTGCGCCGCGTGACCGAGCACCTGTACCGCGTGTACAGCGCTGCGGGGCTGGATCCGGCGCGCTGCGTGCTGCATCTGGTGGAAGTGGATACGGGCACCTATATGTTCCGCGATGACGAGGATCGCTACTGGCGCGCCTACGATTTCATTTCCGGCGCGGTGGCGTACGACCGGCCCGAAAGCCCGAGACACTTCATGGAGGCTGGGCGTGCATTCGGCTGCTTCCAGCGCATGCTCAGCGATTTTCCGGCGGAGGAGCTGTACGAGACCATTCCGGATTTTCACAACACGCGCAAGCGCTTCTATGATTTCGTGGCTTCCGTGGCTGCGGATCGCGCCGGCCGCGTGAAGGAAATTGAACGCGAGATCGATTTCTTCTTCGACCGCCGCAAGATGATGACGCAGATCATCGATCTGATCGAAGCGGGCAAGCTGCCGCTGCGCGTGACGCACAACGATACCAAGTTCAATAACGTCATGCTTGATCGCGAAACGGGCAAGGGACTGTGCGTGATCGATCTGGATACGGTTATGGCCGGTTCGCCGCTCTATGACTACGGCGACGCTATCCGCTTCGGCGCTTCGACCGCGGTGGAGGACGAGCCGGATCTCTCCAAGGTCGAAGTGGATATGGAGCTGTTCCGTGCCTTCACAAAGGGTTTCGTTTCCGAGGTGCGCAGCACGCTGACGCCGCTGGAGCTCGAGCTGCTGCCGGTGGGCGCGAAGATCATGACCTGTGAGATCGCCATGCGCTTCCTGATGGATTACATCGACGGTGACCTCTATTTCAAAGTGGCTTATCCGGAGCACAACCTGGTGCGTGCGCGCGCGCAGATGAAGCTGCTGGAAAGCATGGAGGAAAAGTACGACGAGCTCTGCGCGGCTACGCGCGAACTGGTAAAATAGAATACATAAGCATTGAGGCGGTTTTTCTTCGGGAAAACCGTCTCAGCTTGTCAAAAGCGGCCACGAGACTGGTTAGAATATACACCTATGTGAAGAAACTAAAAAATTAACAT
This sequence comes from uncultured Clostridia bacterium, assembly GCA_934670175.1. GTDB lineage: Bacteria > Bacillota > Clostridia > Christensenellales > Aristaeellaceae > SFTH01. Next base: position 5,945 of record CAKUOX010000049.1, read on the forward strand.
TTCAAAAAATCTGATTAGTGAAAACTAATTTACACAAAACAATCGATTCCGAGCGTGAGCATATATTAATTACACTATAAATGGACTGATATATATACAAAATACAAACAAACAAATGAAACGGTAAATTATTCAACATTAACTTAATATAGACATTATTATACTACACTCATAACTTAACTATTTATATGAAGCTTTTTCTGATACAATAGCTGTGGATAGAAAAAATAGGGTCATTTCAAATATAGGAGGTTATGAATATGGGCAATAAGGTTACGATTATCGGCGCCGGCAGCGTGGGTTCCACCATCGCATACACCATGGCGGTCGAGGGGCTGGCCTCTGAAATTGTCATGATAGACGTTAATACCCGCAAGGCGCTGGGCGAGGCCATGGACATTCGTCAGGGCACGCCGTTCATGCAGCCCTGCAAGATCTACGCCGGCAGCTATGAGGACGCTGCGGGCTCGGACATCGTGATCGTCACCTCCGGCATCGCGCGCAAGCCCGGTCAGACGCGCCTGGAGCTGTGCCAGATCAACGTAAATATTCTCAAATCCATCACGCCGCAGATCGTGAAGAATGCGCCGGACGCGCTGTATGTGTTCGTGAGCAACCCTGTGGATGTGCTGACATACGCCTTCTGCAAGCTCTCCGGCATTCCGGAAAGCCGCATCATCGGCTCCGGTACGCTGCTGGATTCCGCGCGCCTGCGCTCCCGTATCGCCGAATGCCTGTCGCTCAATCAGAAGGACGTGCATGCGTTCGTGCTGGGCGAGCATGGCGACAGCTCGTTCGTACCGTGGAACTCCGTGCGCATTTCCTCGCTGGGCATCAACGAATATCGCGAGCATCTGAACTACCGCGAGGATTTCGCTGCGGAGCTGGATAAGGACGAGATCGAAAGCTATATTCGCACCTCTGGCGGCAAGATCATTTCCCGCAAGGGCGCCACGTTCTACGCGATCGCAGTTTCCGTGTGCGACATCGTGAAGACTCTGCTCAACGGCAGCGATTCCGTGCTCTGCGTATCCACGATGATGCACGGCGAATTCGGCATTGACGACGTGTGCCTGAGCATTCCGACCATCATCAACGGCAAGGGCATCAAGGGCACGCTGCTGCCCGATCTGACCGAGAGCGAGGTCGCGCAGCTGCGCCACAGCGCCGACGTGCTCAAGGACGTGATTCGCCAGATCGACTTTTCACAGGAATGATCCCATAAAAGGAGTTATGAGATATGACTTTCAGCTACTATCCGGGGTGCACGCTGAGCACCAAGGCAAAAGCGCTCGACCGCTGCGGCCGCCTGTCGGCGCAGGCGCTGGGCGTGGAGCTTGAGGAGATCGAAAACTGGCAGTGCTGCGGTGCGGTGTATCCGCAGGCAGAGGATGAGATCGCTACGCGCCTGTCCGCCGTGCGCGCGCTGGATGCGGCGAAGCGGGCAAATCAGAAGCTGCTGACGCTGTGCTCCGCCTGTCACCACGTCATCAAGCGCGTCAACGAGGATATGCGCGGCAACGAGTATATCCGCACGCGCGCAAACAACTATCTGAAGCTGGCCGAGCCGTATGCGGGCGAGACGCAGGTGGTGCACTACCTGGAAATGCTTCGGGACGACGTAGGCTTTGAGCAGCTGAAAAAAGCGGTAAAGAAGCCGCTCAAGGGCGTGAAGATCGCCGCGTATTACGGCTGCCTGCTGCTGCGTCCGAGCGGCGTGATGGCATTCGACGATCCGGAAAACCCGAAAATCATCGAGGATTTCATTCGCGCGATCGGCGCCGAGCCGGTGATCTATTCCCAGCGCAACGAATGCTGCGGCGCTTATATGGCGATGGAAAACGCGGACTACGCGCGCAGCCGCGTGAACGCGGTGCTGACGTCTGCGGCAAACGCGGGCGCGGAAGCGGTGGTTACCGCCTGTCCGCTGTGCATGTACAACCTGCAGCACAACGTGGGCGATGCGAAGCTGCCCGTGAAGTACTTTACCGAGCTGCTGTACGAGGCGCTCGGGCTGGATGAGGAGGAAAAGTAATGGAACAGTACCGCGAAGAGATCCTCCGCATCAGCGGCGTGAATCCGGCAAAGTGCATGAAATGCGGCAAGTGCTCTGCCACCTGTCCGGCCTACGACCAGATGGAGTATCACCCGCATCAGTTCGTGTCCATGGTGCAGAAGGGTCAGATCGAGAAGCTGATGGCCTCCAGATCCATCTATACCTGCCTGAGCTGCTTTGCCTGCCTGGAGCGCTGTCCGCGCAATGTGGAGCCGGCGAAGCTGATCGAGGCCGTGCGCCTGATGGTCGTGCGCCAGCAGGGCGCGAGCCACATGAATGCGAACGATGTTCCCGCGCTGTGGAACAGCGATCTGCCGCAGCAGGCAATCGTATCCGCCATGCGCAAGTACAATAAGTGATAGGAGACAGGTACGATGCAGAAAATTGGCGTATTCGTATGCTGGTGCGGCAGCAATATCGCCGCGACGGTGGATGTAAAAAGGGTCGCCGAAGCGCTTAGATCCGAGCCGGGCGTCGTCTTCAGCACGGATTATCAGTACATGTGCTCGGAAAACGGCCAGAATCTGATCCGCAGCGCCATCCGCGAGCATGCGCTCGACGGCGTGGTGGTGTGCTCCTGCTCGCCGCGCATGCATGAGGCGACCTTTAGAAAAACGGCCATGCTCGCCGGCCTGAACCCCTATATGGTGGAAATCGCAAACATCCGAGAGCAGTGCTCCTGGATCCATCGCGACATGCCCGAGGGCACCGAAAAGGCGATCATACTGGCGCGGGCGGCAGTGGCGAAGGTCATGCGCAACGCGCCGCTCACGGCGGGCACCAGTCCGGTAACGAAGCGCGCGCTGGTCATCGGCGGCGGCATTGCCGGCATTCAGACGGCGCTGGACGTGGCGGACGCGGGCTACCTGGTGGACATCGTTGAAAAATCACCCACGATCGGCGGCCGCATGGCGCAGCTGGACAAGACCTTCCCGACGCTGGACTGTGCCGCCTGTATCCTTACGCCCAAGATGGTGGACGCCGCGCAGAACGAAAAGATCCGGCTGATTACTTACGCCGAGCTTGAAAGCGTGAGCGGCTTCGTGGGCAATTTCACGGCGAAGATCCGCAAAAAGGCGCGCTATGTGGATGAGGACAAGTGCACCGGCTGCGGCGTATGCACGGAGAAATGTCCGTCGCGCAAGGGTCTGAACGAATTTAATATGGGCCTGAACACGCGCGGCGCAGTCTACATTCCCTTTGCGCAGGCGATACCGAACGTGGCCGTGATCGACAAGACGCAGTGCCTGCATTTCAGAACCGGCAAGTGCGGCCTGTGCGAAAAGAACTGCTCGGCGGGCGCCATCCGCTTTGACCAGCAGGAGGAGATCATCGAGGAAAAGTACGGCGCGATCATCGTTGCCACCGGCTTTAAGCCCATCGACGCTTCCGCGTTCGACGAATATGCCTACTGCCAGAGCCGCGATGTGGTCACCTCGCTGGAATTCGAACGCCTGATGAACGCCGCAGGCCCGGGCAAGGGCGTGCTGGCGTGTCCGTCCGACGGGCGGCATCCGCACGAGATCGTGTTCATCCAGTGCGTGGGCTCGCGCTGCTCGAAGGATGCGGTCAAGGGCAAGGAATACTGCTCCAAGATCTGCTGCATGTACACCGCCAAGCACGCGATGCTGGTGCGTGAAAAGTATCCGGACATCAAGGTGCATGTGTTTTACATCGACGTGCGCACGCCCGGCAAGAATTTTGACGAATTCTATCGCCGCGCCGTGGAGCAGTACGATGTGGACTATATCAAGGGTCAGGTCGGCAAGGTCTCGGTCGAAAACGGCCGCCTGCACGTTCAGGGCAGCAATCTGATCGACAACGAGCAGGTGCATATCGACTGCGACATGGTGGTGCTGGCCACCGCCATCGAGCCGGATCCGACTGCGCGCGCGCTGGGAACCATGCTGACCGCCAGCATGGATACCAACGATTTCTTCACCGAAGCGCATCCCAAGCTCCGTCCGGTCGAGAGCCCGACGGCGGGCATCTTCCTCTCCGGCGCGTGCCAGGGCCCGAAGGATATTCCCGAGACCGTGGCGCAGGCAGGCGCGGCGGCCGCAAAGGTCATCGGCCTGCTCAGCAAGGACAGCCTCAGCTGCAATCCCTGTGTGGCGCACGCGAACGAGCTGCTGTGCAACGGCTGCTCGCAGTGCGAAAATGTATGTCCCTACGGCGCCATCAGCTATGTGGACAAGGAGGTTCGCGGGCCTGAGTTCCGCGGCGTGAAGCGCGTGGCCGTCGTCAATGAAGCCGTGTGCCAGGGCTGCGGCGCGTGCACCGTTACCTGCCCATCCACGGCGATGGATCTCAAGGGCTTCTCCAATCAACAGATCATGTCGGAGGTGGATGCGATATGCCGATGAATCAGGATAAAGCGTGGACGCCCACCATTGTGGCCTTCTGCTGCAACTGGTGCTCCTATGCGGGCGCGGATCTGGCAGGCTCGAGCCGCCTGAGCTATCCCGCCAATGTGAAGATCATTCGCATTCCCTGCTCCTGCCGCCTGAATCCGCTGTTCATACTGCGCGCATTCCAGCGCGGCGCGGACGGCGTGATCCTCTGCGGCTGTCATCCGGGCGATTGCCATTACACCACCGGCAACTATTATGCCCGCCGCCGCATGACGCTGCTGTTCTCGATGCTGAATTATCTGGGCATCGACAGCCGCCGCACGCGCGTGGAGTGGGTCTCCGCCGCCGAGGGCGCGAAGTTTGCCGCCACAATGAACGATTTTGCCAAAACAATTACCGAGCTGGGCGAAAATAAGAAACTGGGGGATTTGAGATGCAAGGCCTGATGATTGAAAAAGCGCGCCAGTATCTGGAAAGCGGCCGGGCGGATCGCGTTCTTGCATGGGAGCAGGGCGAAAACGGCTGGGATCGCGTTCCTGCTGTGCTGGACGCCGCACGCATCGACGCGCTGCGCTACGACGGCTTCTGCGGCGCAAACCTGAGCAAAATGCTGATCGCCGAATCGCAGAAGGAGGGCGCCGTGCTGGCTTTCCTGAAGCCCTGCGATACCTATTCCTACAACCAGCTTTGCACGGAGCACCGCGTGGATCCCGAAAAGGTGCATGTGGTGGGCGTGGGCTGCAGAGGTAAGATCGACGTTGAAAAGATCCGCGCGCTGGGCGTAAAGGGTATACTTGAGATCACCGAGGATGGAGAAACGCTGCATGTGCACACGTTCTACGGCGATAAGGACGTCCCGCGGCGCGATGTGCTGCTGCTCAAGTGCCTGTGCTGCAAGGGTAAGACGCATGTGGCGGGCGAAGCGTTCATCGGCGAATCCGAGGATACCACCGAGGGCGACAAGTTCGATATGGTGCGCAGGCTCGAAGGCATGACCGAGGACGAACGCTTTGCCTTCTGGAGAAGCGAGCTTTCCAAGTGCATCCGCTGCAACGCCTGCCGAAACGTCTGCCCTGCGTGCAGCTGCATCAAGTGCGTGTTCGACAATCCGAATACCGGCGTACAGAATAAGGCGGCTGCGGACGATTTCGAGGAGAATCTGTTCCATATTATCCGCGCCTTCCATGTGGCCGGACGCTGCACCGACTGCGGCGAATGCAGCCGCGTATGTCCCCAGGGCATTCCGCTGCACCTGCTCAACCGCAAGTTCATCAAGGACATCGACGCGCTCTACGGCGATTATCAGGCCGGCGCGGAGATCGGCCAGCGCCATCCGCTGGAGAACTTCGATAAGGGCGACTGCGAGCCCGCCGACGCGCAGAAGAGGGGAGGCGCAGCCAAATGAAGAAACTCTCCATGAACGCCCTGAACGGCTTTTTTGCAAAGATCGCCGAAAAGCAGGAGCTGTACCTGCCCATCGAGAAGGCGGGCGTCGTGAATTTCTACCCGTGGGCGGAGGGCGAAAGGGTGCGCCTGGACGCGCTCAAGACCGTGAAATCCGCCAAGGATGCGTTCTTCCCGCAGGTGGAGGACATGCTGAAATTCCGCGTCGAGGGCAAGCGCATCGACATTCAGGAGGTGCCGCGCCAGAGCGCGCCCTTCGTGATCTTCGGCGTGCGCGGCTGCGATGCGCGCAGCTTTGATATTCTGGATCGCGTGTTCCTGACCGAGCCGCAGGATGCGTTCTATGCGGCGCGGCGCGCCTGTGCCACGGTGGTCACGCTGGCATGCGGCGAGCCGGAGGAGTCGTGCTTTTGCACGAATTTCGGCGTCGACCCCGCCGAGCCGAAGGGCGACGCGACGGCGTGGATTATCGGTTCGGAAATGTATCTGCGCGCCAATACCGAAAAGGGCGAAGCGCTGCTTGCCGGCCTTGAGGATGCGGACGGCGCGCTGGTGGCGGCACATCAGGAAAGGATCCGCGCGATCGCGGCGCAGCTGCCCTTTGCGAAGCTGGAGCTTGACGGCTTCGACGGCGCGCACCTGATGGAAAAATTCAACGATGAAAAATGGGAAGCGCTTTCGAAGGCCTGCCTGGGCTGCGGCACATGCACCTTCGTGTGCCCTACCTGCCAGTGCTATGATATTCGCGATTTTGACAACGGCAAAACCGTCACGCGCTATCGCTGCTGGGACAGCTGCATGTATTCCGATTTCACGCTGATGGCGGCGGAAAACCCGCGCCGCACGCAGCTGCAGCGCTTCCGCCAGCGCTTTATGCACAAGCTGGTCTACTATCCGGCCAACAACGAGGGCATCTATTCCTGCGTCGGCTGCGGCCGCTGCGTGGAGAAGTGTCCGCAGCATCTGAACATCGTCAAGGTCATCAAAGCGCTGGGGGTGAATGAAAAATGACGGACAACCTGATCCCGATGCTGGGCGTGGTCACGGCCATTCGCGTGGATACGCCTGATATCAAGACCTTCCGCGTGGAAAGGCCCGAGGGCGGCAAGTGCTTCGAGCACCAGCCCGGCCAGTGCGCCATGCTGTCGATCCCCGGGGTGGGCGAGGCAATGTTTTCCATCACCAGCTCGCCGACGTTGAAGGAATACCAGGAATTCTCCATCAAGAAATGCGGCTGCCTGACCAGTTGGCTGCATATGATGGACGTCGGCCAGCAGATCGCCATTCGCGGCCCCTACGGCCATCCGTTTCCGGTGGACACCGAGCTTCGCGGCAAGGATCTTTTGTTCATCGCGGGCGGCGTAGGCCTTGCGCCGCTGCACTCCGTGATCAATTACTGCCTGGCCAAGCGCGAGCATTACGGCAAGATCGACGTGGTGTACGGCTCGCGCAGCATGCACGATTTGCTGGATCTGGACGAGATCCAGAACGAGTGGATGAAGCCGGAGAACGATCTGGACGTTCATCTCACCATCGACCGCGCACAGGAGGGCTGGGACGGCCACGTCGCCTTCGTGCCGACCTACGTCAAGGAGCTCGGCTTTGACCCGAACAAGACGGTGCTGGTCTGCGGCCCGCCCATCATGATTAAGTTCGTGCTTCAGGCGCTGATGGAGCTGGGCTTCAAGCGCGAGCAGATCTATACCACCATGGAGCTGCGCATGAAGTGCGGCATCGGCAAGTGCGGAAGATGCAATATCGGCGATAAATACGTCTGCAAGGACGGGCCGGTGTTCCGCTTCGACCAGCTGGACGAGCTGCCCAACGAGTATTGATCGGAGGAGATTACGATGGCAGATATGGTCAATGTTTTTCTGTTCGGCAAGAAATATGAGGTGCCTTCCGATCTGACGATCATGGAGGCCATGGAATATGCCGGCTATAAGCTGGTGCGCGGCTGCGGCTGCCGAAACGGCTTCTGCGGCGCGTGCGCCACGGTGTACCGCGTGAAGGGCGACCGCGAGCTCAAGGCCTGCCTGGCCTGTTCTACGAAGGTTGAAAACAATATGTACGTCGCAACGCTGCCGTTCTTCCCGCTGATCAAGGAGGGCTACGACATCGAGAAGGTGCCCACGGACGAGAGCATCATGATGCAGCTGTATCCGGAGATCTATTCCTGCGTCGGCTGTAATGCCTGCACGAATTCCTGCTCGCAGGGGCTGAACGTGATGCAGTACATCGCGTGCGCCCAGCGCGGCGATTACAGGCAGTGCGCCGAGCTGTCGTTTGACTGCGTGATGTGCGGCATCTGCTCCTCGCGCTGTCCGGCGGGCATTTCGCATCCGCAGGTGGCAATGCTGGCGCGCCGCATCAACGGCAAGTACATCGCGCCTGAATCCAAACATCTGACCGAGCGCGTGAAGGAGATTCAGGACGGCCTTTGCGCCGAGGCGATGGAGGCCATCATGGCCAAGCCCATCGAGGAGCTCAAGGAGCTTTACAACAACCGCGATATTGAAAAGTAAAGGGGGCACGGGTATGATTTTCACTGAGGAAATGCTTGCATCCATGAAAAAGGTCGAGGCTGCTCGTGCTGCCAACATTGCGCTTGAGCCCCGCCGCCTGTCTGCCGAGGAAAAGGAAAAGCTGCTGGCAGAATATCATCCGGATTACAAGGACGCGGGCTTTACCACCATCCGCGTCGGCGGCAACAAGGGTCAGAAATGCCCGATCGAGCTGAACGAAATGCTGGAGGGCCGCAGCCGCGTGCTGGACATGGACGTGGATCTCGATAAGATCGACTATGATGTAGACGTGCTGGTCATCGGCGGCGGCGGCGCGGGCTCGTCCGCAGCCATCGAGGCCGACGCCGCCGGTGCGAAGGTGATGATCGTCACCAAGCTGCGCATCGGCGACGCGAACACGATGATGGCCGAGGGCGGCATTCAGGCGGCGGACAAGCCCGGCGATTCCCCCGCGCAGCACTATCTGGACGTGATGGGCGGCGGACACTTCGTCAATCGCCCGGAGCTGGTGCGCAAGCTGGTCATGGACGGCCCCGGCGCGATTCAGTGGCTCAACCGGCTGGGCGTGGAGTTTGACAAAATGCCCGACGGCACGATGATTACCACCCACGGCGGCGGAACCTCCCGCAAGCGCATGCACGCGGCGGCGGACTACTCCGGCGCGGAGATCATGCGCACGCTGCGCGACGAGGTACTCAACCGAAACATCCCCGTGGTGGATTTCACCGCGGCGGTGGAGCTGATTCTCGACGACGAGGGCAAGGCCGCGGGCGCGGTGCTGCTGAACATGGAGACCGGAGAGGTACTGGTGGCGCGCGCGAAGTGCGTGGTCATCGCCACCGGCGGCGCGGGACGCATGCACTATCAGGGCTTTCCCACGTCCAACCACTACGGCGCGACGGCGGACGGCCTGATTCTGGGCTATCGCGCGGGCGCGAAGCTGCTGTTCCAGGACACGCTTCAGTATCATCCCACAGGCGTGGCCTTTCCCCAGCAGATTTACGGCGCGCTGGTGACGGAGAAGGTGCGCTCCATGGGCGCGAAGCTGGTCAACAGCGAGGGCGAGGTCTATGTCCATCCGCTGGAAACCCGCGACGTGAACGCGGCGGCGGTCATCCGCGAGTGCACCACCCGCGGCAAGGGTGTGCCCACGCCAAACGGCGGCCGCGCGGTCTGGCTGGACACGCCGATGATCGACCGGATCCACGGAAAGGGCACGCTGGAGAAGCGCCTGCCGGCCATGCTGCGCATGTATCTGAAGTTCGGCATCGACATGCGCGAAACGCCCATCCTCGTCTATCCCACGCTGCACTATCAGAACGGCGGACTGGAGATCGGCGTAGACGGCATGACCTGCGTGGAGAACCTCTACGTGGCGGGCGAGGCCGCCGGCGGCATCCACGGGCGCAACCGCCTGATGGGCAACAGCCTGCTGGACGTGATCGTGTTCGGCCGCAACGCCGGACAGCAGGCCGGCGCGAAGTGCAGGAGCGTGCGGCTGGGCGAGCTTAGCCTCGAGCATGTGCATAAATATGAAGAAATGCTCACGCAGGCGGGCGTGCACAACGACGTTCCCTCGCCGAAGCTGCTGCCGGACTACACGCGCAAATTCTGAAAAACGATTTCCGGCGGGCCGAGAAAATCCCTTCCCGGCCCGCCTTAACCAAAGGAGAACGAGCCAATGAGCAGTTTTCTGGCAATTTTCGTCATCGCGGCCATCGGCTATCTGATCGGCGGAATCAAAATCCGCGGCGTGGAGCTGGGCACTGCCGGCGTGCTGCTGGCGGCGCTGGTGTTCGGCCATTTCGGCGTGGAAATTCCCAGCGTGGTTCGCAATTTCGGTCTCGCGACCTTCGTCGCGTCGGTGGGCTTCATGGCCGGGCCGAAGTTCTTCCGCGATTTTAAGAAGAACGCGAAGAACTACATCCTGCTGGGCTTTCTGATTATCTTCAGCGGCGCGCTGAGCTGCGTAATCGTGGTGAAGCTCAGCGGCATTCAGCCCGAGCTGGGCGTGGGCCTGCTCACGGGCGCGCTCACCAGCACGCCGGGACTGGCCGCGGCGCAGGAGGCCGCCGGAGCGCTCGCGCCGCTGGCCGCCACGGGCTATGCCATCGCCTATCCCTTCGGCGTGGTCAGCAAGGTGCTGTTCGTTCAGCTGGTGCCGAAGATGCTCCGCGCGGATATGGCCGCCGAGCGCGAGAAATTCGCCCGGGCGAATTCCGTGGAGATCAGGCCCTACGCGGGCAAGCGAGTCAACATCGACGGCGCGGGCTTCTTCGCATTCACGCTGGCCGTGGCGCTGGGCATCGCGCTGGGCAACGTGCGCGTGCCGCTGCCGGGCGGCGCGGAGTTTTCGCTGGGCACCGCCGGCGGGCCGCTGATCGTCAGCCTGCTGTTCGGCCATTTTGCTCACCTCGGCCCGGTAGATCTGTCCGTCTCCAAGCCCATGCTGAAGGTGCTGCGCGAGCTGGGACTGATGCTGTTCCTGGTGGGCGCGGGCGTTCAGGGCGGCGCGGGGTTTGTGGAAACGCTGCAGACCGAGGGCGCGATACTGTTCGTCCACGGCGCGGCGATGACCGTTGCGCCCATGGTCGTGGGCTATGTGGTGGCGACGAAGCTGCTTCGGATGAGCCTGCTCAACAGCCTCGGCGCCATCACCGGCGGCATGACCAGCACGCCCGCGCTGGGCGCGCTGATCGACGTGGCCGGCACCGACGACGTGGCCTCGGCCTACGCCGCGACCTATCCCATCGCGCTGGCCTGCGTGGTGCTCAGCGCCCAGTTCATCGTGATGCTGATGCGGTAAAGAATACGCTTTGCGGGAGCCGTTCGAGAAGGAACGGCTCCCTTTTGAATTGACAGAGGATTGGGATTGTGTTACCATTGGGGCGACGAAGGGTTTTGACGAAGAAGGAGGAAAGAGGATGAAAAGGCTGTTCGCGCTGGGACTGGCGCTGCTGCTGTGCGGCTGTGCATTGGCGGAGGAACCGGAGCTGACCGAAGCGCAGGGCGCGCTTCTGGAATACGCGATGCAGAAGCAGTCGCAGTACATCGAGCTCATTCTTTCGGATGCGATGGATTCCCTGTGGGATACGTTGGAGGACGAGAAGGAGACGCGCGCGCTTTTCGAACAGATTCGCCCGGCTGCGCCCAAGGCGGCGATTCTGCTGACAACGAAGGCGGAGCTGACGCTGGAATCGCCGGAGGTGAAGCAGGATTTGCCCGTGGAGATGCTCCCGAACGTCTGCTTTAACCGAATGTACTACACGACGGAGAGCTCGGGATGCTGGTCGCTGGCGCGGATGTCCGCGATTACCGCACAGCTGGACACGGCGGACATTCCGGAAATGCCGACAATTTCCTATGTGATCTTTGCCTACGACGTGGATCTGCCGGAGGTCGTGACGGCGTTTGTCTCGATGCCCTCGGGCGGAGCCATCGCCTATACCACCTTCGTCTACATTCCCGGCGAGCGCAGGATGAACGGCGGCGGATTCTTCGCGACCGACGTCGTCAGCTATTGGGAAGAGGAAATTTTCGATAGCGTCATTCTGAATCCGCTGCCCGAGCCGGGAAAGTGACGAAGGAGAAAAGAAAATGAAGCGAATTGCGGCATGGATCGCGCTGATC
>CAKUOX010000050.1 GCA_934670175.1 uncultured Clostridia bacterium
CCTGGCGACAACATCGACATGGAGATCACGCTGATCACGCCCATCGCGTGCGAAGAAGGTCTGCGTTTCGCTATCCGCGAAGGCGGCCGCACGGTTGGTTCCGGCGTTGTTACCAAGATCCTCGAGTAATTCGAAGGTTAGCAAGGGTCTGCTGCAGAATTTCAGCTCTGCGGCAGGCTCTTTTGCTTTAATCGGGTTGAAAACTTGACGGAAATCATGCTATAATAATAATCGGGAAAGTTCAAAGAATTTTCCGTAGTCTGCCGAAAAACCCAGGAGAGCTCGAGAGAGCTAAAGCTCTCTCGAACCTCCAATCGTGCCCAGCGGCGTGTACGGTGGGCGCGGGGCGATTTTTGCGGCGGAAAATCTTATTTTCCAGAGCAAAAATCGTTTCCCTGCAGTTTTTGCGCCCGAAAATCCGAAGGATTTTAGCAAAAACTGGTGAGGGTGGCAGTGGCGGGGGAGCTTCTTCGCCGTCCACCAGCTTGTCAAAAGAACTTTTGACAAGCTGAGCAATGCCGGCAGAGCCGTCCGACTGGCGCACTGCGCCGCAATAAATTCAAAAAAAACGCGGGGTGAAACGCGATGTATCTGAAGATCAATGGACAGGAAATCAGTCTCGAAGCGGGTGCAAGCTGGCAGGATGCGCTGGACATGGCGCCCGAATGCGCTGCAGGGATCTTGCCGCTGGGCGTTTCCGTGCTCGGCCGCACCTTTTCGCTGAACGATCCGGCACAGGAATACGCGCACGCGCATGTGCTGACCTATGCCGACGAGGAGGGGCGCCGCATCTACGAGCGCTCGCTGCAGATGCTCTTTATCACGGCGGCGTCGCGGGTGTGCCCGGGCGCGCGCGTGCGCATTGAGCATTCGTTCGGTCAGGGACTGTACATTACCGTGGGCGAGAATCCGCTGGACGCGGGCACGGTGGCGGCACTGGAAAATGAAATGCTGCGGCTGGTGGAGCTGGATCTGCCGATACTGCGCCGGAGGGTCACGACTGACCGCGCGCAGGAATACTTCCGCATGACCGGACAGACCGACCGGCTGCGCATACTGAATTACCGACAGTATGCCTATTTCAGCCTCTACCACATCGGCGATGGCCCCGAGGATTATTATTACGGCGAAATGGTGCCGTCCACCGGCTATCTGAAGGTGTTTTCCATGGTGCGCTATATGCCCGGTCTGGTGCTGATGCAGCCGGACGCGGCGCAGCCCGATCGGCCCGCGCCGTTTGTTGACCTGCCGAAGCTCTTTTCGGTGTACCAGGAATCTGCGCGCTGGAATCGCATCCTCGGCTGCGAAAATGCCGCCGACCTGAACGATATGGTGAGCGGCCACGGCCTGCGCGAATTCATTCGCGTAAATGAGGCGCTTCAGGAGCGCAAGATCGAGGAGATCGCCGACCGCTTCATCGGGTCGGGCGCGCGGCTGCTGCTGATTGCGGGGCCGTCGTCCTCGGGCAAGACGACCTTTGCGCATCGCCTGTCCATCGCGCTGCGCGCGCAGGGCCTGCGGCCGGTGAAGCTCTCGCTGGACGATTATTACCGCAACCGCGACGAGCTGCCCGTGGAAGCGGACGGCCGCGTCGATCTGGAACGAATCGAAACGCTGGATACGGCACTGATCTCCGACCATCTGAACCACCTGCTCGCGGGCGAAACGGTGCAGATGCCGGAATATGATTTCAACACCGGCATGCGCCTTGACAGGACGCACGACTTCAGCGTGGAAAAGGGAGAGCCCATCATCATCGAGGGCATTCACGGCCTGAACGAGCGGCTGACCGAGGGCATCCCGCGCGAAATGAAGTTCAAGGTGTACATCAGTGCGCTGACGATGCTGAACCTGGATGACCACAACCGCATTCGCACCACGGACGCGCGCCTGCTGCGCCGCATCGTGCGCGATCGTCAGTTCCGCGGTACGTCGCCGGAGGAGACGATGGCCATGTGGACATCCGTGCGTCACGGCGAGGAGAAGTACATCTTCCCCTATCAGGAGGACGCCGATGCGATGTTCAATTCTTCGCTGAGCTACGAGCTGCCGATCATGAAAAAATATGCGTATCCGGCGCTGCTCGAGGTCGTGCCAAGCAGCCCGTATTACACGCTGGCGCGGCGGCTGGTGAAATTCCTGAACTACATTCAGACAGCCGATGTGGAGGATGAGATTCCCGTCAATTCCATTCTGCGCGAATTCATCGGCGGCTGCTGCTTCTATCGGGATCAGGACTGAGCGTTAGCCCTAAAAATCTGCGCTTGCAGGCGTATCCTTTTTGCAGAAAGCGTTCATAATAGAGCGCGTAAGGAGGATGATACCTGTGAAGAACAAGCGTGATATTGTGAAGCTCGCCGCATTGATGGTGGCGGCGCTGGCCGTCGGCGCGCTGACCGCCGGCTGCATGAACCGCGACAGCGGCAACGTTTCCCCGCAGACCACCGCCGACTATGCGCCCCAGGGCACGGCGACCCAGACGGCGCCCGCCGCCTTCGACTGGACGAAGAACGCCGCGCAGATCGAGGCGCAGCTGGCGCAGATCAGCGAGATCAGCCAGGCGCGCGTGGTGGTGGTCGGCAATACGGCGCTGGTGGGCGTGAAGTTTGATACCGCGTATCAGGGAGAAATGACCGAGCGCATCCGTGAAATGGTGGCGGCGCGCATCATGGCCGCCGACCCGCAGATCACCACTGTGGCCGTTACCGCCGATGAAACGGACGTGGCGCGCGTGTATGAGCTTTCCGACCGTACGCTCGCGGGCAAGGACATGGACGACCTGAAGAACGACGTAAACGAGATTGTGCGCAACGCGACTACGCTGCGCTGAACAGTCGGGCAGGGAAGGCGCTTTCCTGCCCGCTTACATAAGGCACTACCGCACAATTCAGCGGCGCGTTGGGCGATGCCTTTTCCGCCATCTGCGGCATGCAGATTTCTCGATTTACCTCCAGTAAACCTTCGAAATTTGCATTTGCATCTGACGAAAAATCCATTCGCCGGCCGACCACCTCATTTGTGCGGTATTGCCATAATTCTTTGACCTACGAAAGGCGATTGAGCGAGATCATGTTTTCACATCTGCACCTGCATACGGAATATTCGCTGCTGGACGGCGCGTGCCGCATCAAGCCGCTGATGGAGCGGCTCAAGGCGCTGGGCATGCGCTCCTGTGCCATAACCGACCATGGCGTCATGTACGGCGTGCTGGATTTTTATCGCGCGGCGAAGGCGGCGGGTATTCATCCGGTCATCGGCTGCGAGGTGTATGTGTGTCCGGATATGGACAACAAGACCAGCCTTTCACGCGATTACAGCCACCTGATCCTGCTGTGCGAAAACCAGAAGGGCTATGAAAACCTGTCTGCGCTGGTGAGCGAAGCCTGGGTGCGCGGCTATTATTACAAACCGCGCGTGGACTATGCGCTGCTGGAAAAGCACCACGAGGGATTGATCGCGCTGAGCGCCTGTCTGTCAGGCGATTTGCCCAAGCTGCTGCTCGATCGCCGCGAAAACGACGCCCGTGCCATGGCGCAGCGCTATCTGGACATCTTTGGGCGGGGCAATTTCTTTGTGGAATTGCAGGATCACGGAATTCCGGAGCAGAAGCAGGTGCTGCCCCGGCTGGTGAAGCTGGCGCGGGAGATGGATATTCCCATGGTGTGCACCAACGACTGCCACTACCTGACCCGCGAGGATGCGGATATGCAGGAAGTGCTGATGTGCATCCAGACCGGCAAGACGCTTCAGGATGAAAACCGCATGCGCATGAATACGGATCAGCTGTATGTGCGCAGCGAGGCGGAGATGCTGAAGGTTTTTCCAAATTTCAGGGACGCCATTGAACGCACGGAGGAGATCGCGCAGCGCTGTCAGGTGGAATTTGATTTTTCTACCATGCACCTGCCGCGTTATCCGCTGCCCGAGGGCACGACGAACACGGCCTACCTGCGCTCGCTGTGCGAGGCGGGTATTCGCCGCCGTTATGGCGACGCGCGTACCGATGCGCGCGAGCGGCTGGATTACGAGCTGGGCGTGATCGAATCCATGGGCTATGTGGATTATTTCCTGATCGTGTGGGATTTCATCAATTATGCCAAGACCCATGGCGTCGGCGTGGGCCCCGGGCGCGGCAGCGGCGCGGGCTCCATCGTGGCGTATTCGCTGGGGATCACCGAGATTGACCCGCTCAAATATCAGCTGCTGTTCGAACGCTTCCTGAACCCCGAGCGCATTTCCATGCCCGATATCGACTGCGATTTTGATTACGAGCGCCGCGGGCAGGTGATCGACTATGTGCGCGAGCGCTACGGCGCGGATCATGTGGCGCAGATCATCACCTTCGGCACGATGGCGGCGCGCGGCGTGCTGCGCGATGTGGGGCGCGTGCTGGGCATGAGCTATCAGCAGACGGACGCCATCGCGAAGATGGTGCCCTTTGAATTGAATATGACGCTGGAGCGCGCGCTGAACGTCAGCGGCGAGCTGCGCCGCGCCTGCGAAAGCGATCCGGAGGTACGCCGGCTGATGGATATGGCGCGCAAGCTCGAGGGCATGCCGCGCAACACCTCCACCCATGCTGCGGGCGTGCTGATCACGGCGCGGCCGGTGGTGGATTATCTGCCGCTGCAGCGCAACGATGACGTGATCACCACGCAATTCCCCATGGGCGATGTGGAGGCGCTGGGGCTGCTGAAGATGGACTTTCTGGGCCTGCGCACGCTGAACGTGATTATGGACAGCGAGGAAATGGTGTGCCTGGGCGGCGGGCCGGAGATCAGAACCGAGGATATTCCGCTGGACGATGCGGCGGTGTACGCCATGATCTCCGACGGCGATACCGACGGCGTGTTCCAGCTGGAATCTGCGGGCATGCGCCAGTTTTTGCAGAGCATGCGCCCGGGCAATTTTGAGGACATCATCGCCGCCATTTCGCTGTACCGTCCGGGGCCGATGGAATCCATTCCGCGCTATATCGCCGGCAAGGTGGATCCCGCCAGCGTGCGCTATATCACGCCGCAGCTCAAGCCCATACTGGACGTGACCTACGGCTGCATGGTCTATCAGGAGCAGGTGATGCAGATCGTGCGCGATCTGGCGGGCTATTCCATGGGGCGCAGCGACCTGGTGCGCCGCGCCATGGCCAAGAAAAAGCACGACGTAATGGCGCGCGAAAAGCAGAATTTCATCAACGGTCTGGAGGAGGACGGCAAAATCGTCGTGCCCGGCTGCGTGCGCAACGGCATTTCCGCGCAGGCGGCGGAGCAGATCTTCGATGAAATGACCGCTTTCGCCAGCTACGCCTTTAATAAATCCCACGCGGCGGCCTACGCCGTGGTCGCCGTGCAGACGGCATGGCTGAAATACCACTATCCGGTGGAATTCATGGCGGCGCTGATGAATTCCATGACCGGCAATACCGTAAAGATCGCCTATTACATTCAGGCGCTGCGCAAGCGCGGCGTACCCGTGCTGCCGCCGGACGTGAACCGTTCCATGGAAAAATTCTCCGTGGACTACGACGGTGAGCGCAAGGGCGTGCGCTTCGGGCTGGCGGGCGTGAAAAATCTGGGACACAACGCCATTGCGGAGATGGTCGCCGAGCGCGAGCGCAGCGGCGATTATACCGATCTGTACGATTTCATCAAGCGCAACGCCGGCGGCGCCATCAACAAGAAGGCCGTGGAGAGCCTGATCTGTGCCGGCGCGTTTGACCAGCTGCCCGGCAAGCGTAGCCAGAAGCTGCATATTTTCGAAAAGGCCATGGACGGCGCGTCGCGCCAGCAGAAAAACGTGCTGGCAGGGCAGATATCGCTGTTCGATATGGGCGGCGCGGACGCAGTGCAGGCGCCGCCGCCGCCGATGCCGGAGCTCAGGGAATTCGACAAGCGCATGCTGCTGCAGATGGAGCATGAGACCACCGGCGTCTATATTTCCGGACATCCGCTGGACGAGTACGCGGAGGAGCTCAGCGCGCTGGAGATTAATTCGCGTTTCCTGGGCGAATTGCAGGATCGCAAGGACAAGGGCATGGCGTTCGACCAGAAAAATGTGCGCATGGGCGGGCTGATCGCCGAAAAGAAAATGAAGGCCGTGAAGTCCGGCAACATGATGGCCTTCGTGCAGCTGGAGGATATGTACGGCGTGACCGAGGTGCTGGTGTTCCCGAAGGTGTACGACCGCGTGTCGGCGATGTTGCAAACGAACGAGCCGGTGCTGATGTCCGGCAAGCTCTCCGTGCGCGAGGACGAAGCGCCGAAGCTGCTGCTGGATCGCGTTGCGCCGCTTCGCGGCAGTGCGCAGCAGGCAGATTCAGCGCAGGAAGCGGGCGAACGCGCGCCGCAGGAGCTCGGCCGCCGGAATGCGCGCGGCGCTTCGCATAAGCTCTACCTGAAGCTGGAGCCCGCGCAGCGCGAGGTGGTGCTGCAGATCCTCGCAGAAACGCCGGGGCGCATCCCCGTAGTGCTGGTCGAGGTGGACGCGGACGGCCATCGCCGCGCGGTTCAGGCGCCGCGCGAATACTGGGTGGACGAGGGCTACGATTTCGGCGCGCTGGCGAATCTGCTCGGCGCGGACGCAGTGGTGCTGAAATAGTTTTCGCAGATTTCTGACAATATCCATGTTTTGCGCGTCTATACAGTAGAAGTATGAAAAACGGAGGAAATTGCCATGCTGAAACACAGGGAAAGCCGGCGCATGCTGGCAATATCGGCGCTGATCGCGGCGGTGCTGCTGCTGCTCTTCAGCCGCTGCTCGCCGCTGTATCCCACGAACAACTGGGGTGAGGCCAATGCCTTTTTTACCGTCGGGCGCGGCATGCTGGCAGGCAAGGTGCCCTATCGGGATCTGACTCTCGGGGCGGGGCCGCTGGTGTACGCGCTGCACGCGCTGGCGGCGTGCGTGTCGGGGTCGAGCTTTATCGGCGTGTGGATGCTAGAGATCATCGCGCTGACCGGCCTGCTGTACTTTTCATGGAAGCTGGCCGCGCGTATCAGTGGTCAGAGCGCGCTCTCGATGTATTGCGCCGCACTGGCGTGCCTGCTGGTCGTATCCAGCCGCGCGTTCATTTACGGCGATACGGTGGAGGAATTCGCGCTGCCGCTTCAGGCGTGGACGCTGTGCGATCTGTTGCTGTACCTGCGGGATCCGGACAGGTGCATGCCCGCGCGGCGCGTAGTGCTGTATGGTTTTCTGGCCGGATGCGTGCTGTGGCTGAAATACGAGCTCCTTGGCGTGCATCTGGCGTTTATCGCGGTGCTGGCGGTGGATGCTGCAGTGCGCGAGCGTGGACTCAAGCGCGCGATGCTGCTGTGCGCCGAATATCTGGCGGGCGCAGCCGTGTCTACGCTGCCATGGCTGGCCTATTTCGGCGCAAACGGCGCGCTGGGTGAACTGTGCAGCAGCGTGTATTTCAATTTAAGCTACCTGGAGAACTGGATCCTGTCGGCGTATCCCGTGCGCGGTGCGCTGGCTGCGCTGCTAAGCGGATTAATTCATGATCTGCCGGCAGGTATTGCGCTGCTCAGCGGCGCGGGCTATCTGCTCAGGCGGTTGTCACAGCGGCGGTGGAACGCGGCGTGCACGGCAGTCTGCATTGCCTTCGCGTGCACAGCGATGCTGGCCTATGACATCAGCGCGCGTTTTCGCTTTTCGCCGATGGCGGTTGCGGTGTTCGTGCCGCTGAGCGCGGGGCCGCTCGCGCTGCTGGCGAAGCGGGCGTGGGAAAAGCGGCAGCTGTACGCGCTGCTGCTGGCGGGTGCGGCGACGGTCTGCGCGGGCTATGGCTGCGCGGTAAATGACAATCTGCCGTTTATCGGGTATTCCGGATCCGAGCTGGCACAGACGAAGCTGGCGCGGTACATACAGGAAAACGGCGGCGGATCACTGCTAAGCTACGGCTTTGCCGATGGCGGCTTCTATCTTGCAACGGGCACGCTGCCGGAGACGTCGGAATTCGTGTCCTCGTGCGCGTACATGTCTTATACAAACCAGTATAACGCCATAGCTGGTCGGCAGGTGGACTGGGTGATCGTGCGCGGCGATCGAAACGTAAGCGACGACTATAAGCTGGTGCTGAGCGCATCCTCGCCATACGATTGCAGCACGAGCAGCGGACAGGCATACAGCTATAAGCTCTATCAGCTCGAACGCAGAAACGGTCAGCAGCTGCCTGAGGACGAGGATACCTCGAAGGCGGAGGCGGACAGGCTGAGCTGGTGAAGCGGCATACACGCTCCCGTGCGTTCTATGGTCAAATGAAGCTGAAATCGATGTACACGCTCCCGGGCGTTCTATTTTCAAAACCGAGCCTTCTGTGGCTCGGTTTTGCGTTAAAAATATGTTGAAATGTGCGCTGAGGCGGTGATTTTTACAAATAAATGGGGGCAGATGTTTGAAAAAATACTGGTTTTGAGGTATAATAAGAAGGTCGTGTGCTGTGGATTCCCGCATGAAAATGCCGGTTTTTCGTGGGAAAATGACGAGCGCGCGGCGACAGGGATGAACCGGAAGGTTGCGGCAACGCCGGTAATTTCCGGGGACCAGTCCGCATCAATCGGACGACGGAGCTCATGCCCGTCGCAAGAAAAAAAACACAGAGCACGCCCGGCAGCGTGTGCATGAGTTCAAACAGGAGGAAAAAACATGGCCAACCAGAAGATCCGTATCAAGCTGAAGGCTTACGAGTCCAGCATCATCGACCAGAGCGCAGCGCGCATCGTTGACACCGCCAAGCGTACCGGCTCGCGCGTGTCCGGCCCGATCCCGCTCCCGACCGAGAAGGAAATCGTGACCATTCTGCGCTCCCCCCACAAGCACAAGGATTCCCGCGAGCAGTTTGAAATGAGAACCCACAAGCGCCTCATTGACATCCTGCAGCCCACCCCCCGCACGGTAGACGCGCTGACCAAGCTCGACCTGCCGGCAGGCGTTGAGATCGAGATTAAGCTGTAAGAGGTGCAAGCCTCGCGGATAAGCTGCATGGGCGCGGATCTCACACGCGCGAGGGCGGCAAAATCCGGCAGATAATCAAAAATGTAAACTGCAAGGCGGTTTACCGAACATACCGAAAGAGGTGTAACAATGAAAAAGGCAATTCTCGGCAAGAAGATCGGTATGACCCAGATTTTCGTCGATGACGGACGTCTCGTACCGGTCACCGTCGTTGAAGCGGGCCCCTGCACCGTGACCATGGTGAAGACCGTTGCGACCGACGGCTATGAAGCAGTTCAGGTTGGTTTCGGCGAGCTGACGGAACAGCGCGCTAAGAAACTCCTCAACAAGCCCGAGCAAGGTCATTTTGGCAAGGCTGGCGTGGCTCCGGCACGTCACCTGCGCGAGTTCCGCTTCGAGGATATCTCGGGCTACTCGGTCGGCGATGCCATCAAGTGCGATGTCTTCGCTGAAGGCGATAAGATCGATGTTATCGGCACCAGCAAGGGCCACGGCTACACCGGCGTCATCCAGAGATGGAATCAGCACACCGGCCCCATGGCGCACGGCTCCAAATATCACCGTGGCGTCGGCTCTCTGAGTGCAAACTCTGACCCGTCCCGCGTATTCAAGAACAAGCACATGGCCGGCCAGTACGGCGGCGAGCGTGTCACCGTTCAGAACCTTGAAGTCGTTAAGGTTGACGCCGAGCGCAACCTGCTCATGATCAAGGGCGCGATCCCCGGTGCCAACGGCAGCCTCGTCATGGTACGCGACGCAATCAAGGGTTGATAGGAGGACGCAATCATGGCAAACGTGAAAGTTTTTAACATGCAGGGCGCACAGGTTGGCGAAATCGCGCTGAGCGATGAAGTCTTTGGCGCCGAGGTACACGTCAGTGCGATGCACACTGTCGTTCGCGCTTATCTGAATGCGCAGCGTCAGGGCACGCAGTCGGCCAAGACCCGCACGGAAGTCCGTGGCGGCGGCCGCAAGATTTACCGCCAGAAGGGCACCGGCAATGCGCGCCATCATGGCCGCAGAGCGCCGCAGTTCACCCACGGCGGCGTGGTGTTTGCACCCAAGCCGCGCGACTACCGCATTTCCGTGCCGCGCAAGGTTCGCCGTCTGGCGATGCGCAGCGCGCTGAGCTGCAAGGTCAACGATGCCGAAATGATCGTGATCGACAATCTTGCCATCGAAGAAGCCAAGACCAAGAACATCGTGAAGATGCTCAAGGCGCTGGGCGCTGACAAGAAGGCTCTGATCGTGACCGAAGAGGTCGATCCGATGATCGTGCGCGCCAGCAACAACATTCAGGGCGTTAAGACCACCTTTGTGGGCAGCCTGAACGTTCATGATATCCTGGACTGCGATAAATTCATCATCTCGCAGGACGCCGTTAAGCGGGTTGAGGAGGTCTATGCAGAATGAGCAAAGCTTATGACATCATCAAGAAGCCGGTTCTGACGGAGAAATCCTACGACGCCATGGCTCAGAAGAAGTACACCTTCGAAGTGGCCATCGGCGCGAACAAGACCGAGATCAAGCAGGCGATCGAAGAGATCTTCGAGGGCGTGAAGGTTGCCAACGTGAACACCATGCGCACGATGGGCAAGATGAAGCGCCAGGGCCGCACCCAGGGCCGCACGCCCGAGGTGAAGAAGGCCATCGTTACCCTGAAGGCGGATTCCAAGGGCATCCCGTTCTTCGAGGGCATGGCGGAGGAGCAGGCGTAATTCCGGTTCCTACCTATTAATAAGTAAACCGCCCTATGCGGCGGTTCGCCCCAGGAGGGCCGCGGCTCTCCAATCATGGCAGGTTCGCCGATAAAGAACCAATTTCAGAAAAGGGGAGAAAAACACCATGGCAATTCGAGTGTACAAGCCGACTTCGCCCGCACGGCGCTTCATGTCGGTTCTGACCTTCGAAGAGATCACCAAGAAGACGCCTGAGCGTTCTCTGGTGACCGATCTGCGTCACAAGGCTGGCCGTAACCATCACGGCAAGATCACCGTTCGTCATCAGGGCGGCGGCGCACGCAGAAAGTATCGTATCATTGATTTCAAGCGCAATAAGGACGGCATCCCGGCGACCGTTAAGGCCATCGAGTACGACCCGAACCGCACCTGCTTCATCGCCCTGCTGTACTACGCGGATGGCGAGAAGCGCTACATCCTGGCGCCGCTCGGCCTGAAGGTCGGCGACACTGTGATGTCCGGCCCCGAGGCCGATATCAAGCCCGGCAACTGCCTCCCGATCGAAAACATCCCGCTCGGCACGCTGATTCACAACGTTGAGATCAAGGTCGGCCGCGGCGGCCAGATGGTCCGCTCTGCTGGCACCGCCGCGCAGGTGATGGCCAAGGAAGGCGCCTACGCTCAGGTGCGTCTGCCCTCCGGCGAAGTTCGCAAGGTGTCCATGAAGGCGCGCGCGACCGTCGGCCAGGTCGGCAACACCGATCACTCCAACGTCCGCATCGGTAAGGCTGGTCGTTCCCGCCACCTGGGCATCCGTCCCACCGTCCGCGGCGTCGTAATGAACCCCTGCGACCATCCGCACGGCGGCGGCGAAGGCCGTTCTCCGGTGGGTATGCCCGCTCCGATGTCCCCGTGGGGCAAGAAGACCCAGGGCGTCAAGACGCGCAAGCATCGCAAGTATTCCGATAAGCTGATCGTCAGCCGGAAGTCCAAGAAGAAGTAAAGCCTGAAAGGAGGCAAACCTAAATGAGCAGATCTGTTAAGAAGGGGCCCTTCATTCAGCCCGTGCTCCTCAAGCGCGTTGAAGAATTGAACGCGACCGGCGAGAAAAAGGTTCTTAAGACCTGGTCCCGCGCATCCACCATCTTCCCGCAGTTCATCGGACATACGGTTGCCGTCCATGACGGCCGCAGGCATGTTCCGGTCTATGTGACCGAGGATATGGTCGGACACAAGTTCGGCGAATTCGCCCCCACCCGTACTTTCAGGGGACACGCCGGTGAAAAAGCGTCTACCCGCAAGTAACGGAAGGAGAGAAAAGATATGGCAACTCGTGTAAAAGAGAAGGCAGCTGCGCGCAAGGCGAATGCCGATAAGCGTCCGCATGCAACTGTCAAATACGTCCGCGTTGCTCCCCGCAAGATGAAGATCGTCGTGGATCTGATTCGCGGCAAGCAGGTGGATCAAGCTCTCGCGATTCTTCAGTTCACGCCCAAGGCGGGCGCGCCGGTTGTTGAAAAGCTCCTGAATTCCGCGATTGCGAATGCGGAGAACAACCTGGAAATGGATCGCAGCACCCTGTATGTCGCGGAAGTTTACGCCAATCAGGGCCCGACCCTTAAGCGCTACTGGGCGCGTTCCCACGGTCGTGCCGACATGATCAAAAAGCACACCAGCCACGTTTCGATCGTGCTCGACCAGAAGTGAGGGAGGATTAAAGATGGGACAGAAAGTTAATCCCCATGGCGCACGTGTTGGTGTCATCATTGACTGGAGCACCAAGTGGTACGCAGGGAAAAAGGATTTTTCCAACAATCTGATCGAAGACTACAATCTTCGCAAGATGCTCAAGGAAAAGCTGAATCAGGCGGGTATTTCCCACATTGATCTTCAGCGTGCCGGAGAAAAGCTGCATGTGATCGTCTACACCGCGAAGCCGGGCATCGTGATCGGCAAGGGCGGCGCAGGCGTGGAAGCGCTCAAGAAGGAAATTGAGGACTTCACCGGCAAGCAGATCGCGCTGGACATCATCGAGATCAAGAATCCCGATATTGACGCTCAGCTCGTGGCCGAGAACATTGCTCAGCAGCTCGAAAAGCGCGTTTCCTTCCGTCGTGCCATGAAGCAGACGATCGGCCGCGCCATGAAGAGCGGCGCGAAGGGCATCAAGACCACCGTGTCCGGCCGTCTGGGCGGCGCCGATATTGCCCGTTCCGAAGGCTACCACGAGGGCAGCATCCCGCTGCAGACCCTGCGCGCGCACATCGACTACGGCTTTGCCGAGGCGAAGACCACCTACGGCCGTATCGGCGTGAAGGTGTGGATCTACAAGGGCCAGGTTCTCCCGCAGAAGGACAACAAGGGCTCCAAGCTGGTCAACGCGATGAGCGAGAGCACCCTCAACGGCGTCGGCAATCGCCGCGATGGCCGCAGGCGCTTTGACCGTGGCGAGCGCCGCGGAGATCGTCCGAACCGCAATTTCAACCGCGAAAATAAACCTGAAGCTAAGGAAGGAGGAAAATAAATCATGCTGATGCCCAAGAGAGTTAAGCATCGTAAGCAGATGCGTGGCCGCATGAAGGGCAAGGCCCAGCGCGGCAATTTCCTCGCTTATGGCGACTACGGTCTGGTCGCGACCCAGCCTGGCTGGATCACCTCCAATCAGATCGAAGCGTCTCGTCAGGCCATGACCCGTTACACCAAGCGTGGCGGCCAGGTCTGGATCAAGATTTTCCCGGACAAGCCCGTGACCGCAAAGCCGGCCGAGACCCGAATGGGTTCCGGTAAGGGTGCTCCGGAATACTGGGTAAGCGTCGTGAAGCCCGGCCGCGTGCTGTTTGAGATCAAGGGCGTTTCCGAAGAGATCGCCCGCGAAGCGCTGCGCCTGGCCTCCCACAAGCTTCCCATCAAGACCAAGTTCATCAAGCGTGAAGAAGAAAAGACGGGTGGTGACGAGCAATGAAGACTAAGGACGAACTGAACGCTCTGAAGCAGAAGACCATGGCTGAGCTCGACACCGATCTCAAGGCCAAGAAGAGCGAGCTGCTGAACCTGCGTTTCCAGCTGGCAATTGGTCAGCTCGAGAACACGGCCGCGATCAGCGCCTGCAAGAAGGACATTGCGCGGGTCAAGACCATCATGCGTCAGCGTGAACTTGCCGAGAAGAAGGCATAAGGAGGCAACTGAAAATGGCTGAAGTAAGAGCATTGCGTAAAACTCGTACCGGCGTGGTTGTTTCCGACAAGATGGACAAGACCATCGTAGTTGAGATTCGTACCCGCGTAAAGCATCCGCTGTATGGCAAGATCATGAACCATACCATCAAAATTAAGGCCCACGACGAAAAGAATGAATGCGGCATCGGCGATACCGTGCGCATCATGGAAACCCGCCCGCTGAGCAAGGGCAAGCGGTGGCGCCTTGTGGAAATCATCGAAAAGGCGAAGTAAGCCTGACCAGACAAGGAGGAAGATTTTAAATGATTCAGCCTCAAACTCGTTTGAAGGTTGCCGATAACTCCGGCGCAAAGGAAATCATGTGCTTCCGCGTGCTGGGCGGCTCTTTCCGCCGCACTGCCGGCATCGGCGATGTCATCGTCGCTTCCGTCAAATCTGCGGCCCCCGGCGGCGCAGTGAAGAAGGGCGAAGTCGTGAAAGCCGTTATCGTGCGCACGCGCAAGCAGTACCGTCGTCCCGACGGCACCTATATCCGCTTTGATGATAACGCGGCCGTTATCATTAACGACCAAAAACAGCCCCGTGGCACCCGTATCTTTGGGCCCGTGGCGCGTGAGCTCCGCGAAAAGGATTACATGAAGATCGTTTCGCTCGCTCCCGAAGTGCTTTAATGGAGGTGCGAAACAAAATGAGTGCATCCAAGCTGTTTGTTAAGTCCGGCGATACCGTTATGGTGATGTCCGGCGAAGATAAGGGAAAGACCGGCAAGGTCCAGAAGGCGTTCCCCGCCAAGGGCAAGATCGTCGTTGAAGGCGTGGCGATGATGAAGAAGCACCAGAAGCCCCGCGGACAGGGCATGCCCGGCGGCATCGTGGAAAAGGAAGCCGCCATTCCCGCCTGCAAAGTCATGCTCGTATGCCCGAAGTGCAAGAAGCCTACGCGCGTCGCCCATAAGTTCATCGACGGCGAAAAGGCACGCAAGGTTCGCGCTTGCAAAAAGTGCGGCGCTGCGATTGACAACTGAGAAGGAGGATATGCGCAGTGACTAGATTACAGGAAAAGTACCGTGCGGAAGTGGTACCGGCGCTTCAGCAGAAGTTCCAGTACAAGAACGTGATGGAGATTCCGCGCCTGGAAAAGATCGTCATCAACATGGGTCTGGGCGATTGTAAGGACAACGCCAAGGCGCTGGAGCTGGCCGTGACCGAGCTCACCACCATCGCCGGCCAGAAGCCCATGGTTACCAAATCCAAGAAGTCCATCGCGAACTTCAAGCTGCGCGCCGGCATGAACGTTGGCGCGAAGGTCACCCTCCGCGGCGACAGAATGTATGAGTTCGCCGATAAGCTCGTCAGCATCGTTCTCCCGCGCGTCCGCGACTTCCGCGGCGTTTCCGGCAAGGCGTTCGACGGCCGCGGCAATTATGCCCTGGGCGTTCGCGAACAGCTGATCTTCCCGGAAATCGAATACGACAAGGTTGAGAAGATCCGCGGCATGGAGATGGTGTTCGTCACCACCGCCAAGACCGACGAGGAAGCCAAGGAACTGCTCCGTCAACTCGGAATGCCGTTCCAGGCCTGATTGAAGGAGGTTTAATCAGCGTGGCAAAGACTAGTATGAAGGTTAAGCAGGCTCGCCCTGCAAAGTTCTCCACCCGCGCCTACACCCGCTGCCGCATTTGCGGACGTCCGCATTCCGTTCTTCGCAAGTACGGCGTCTGCCGTATCTGCTTCCGTGAACTGGCCTACGCCGGTCAGATCCCGGGCGTGCGCAAGGCGAGCTGGTAAACTGGCAATTCAAAGGAGGTTTAAAGAATGGTTATTAACGATCCCATCGCGGATATGCTGACCAGAATCCGTAACGGCCTGATTGCCAGACACGACAGTGTTGTGATCCCGGCTTCCAATATGAAAAAGGCGATCGCCAAGATCCTGTTGGACGAAGGCTATATCAAGGCGGTGGATTTCATTGACGATGGTCTGCAGGGTCAGATCAAAGTCACCCTGAAGTATGCTCAGGGCAAGGAATCGGTTATTAAGGGACTCAAGCGCATTTCCAAGCCCGGACTGCGCGTCTACACCCGCAACGACGAGATCCCCAAGGTTCTCGGCGGCCTCGGCATTGCCATTCTGTCCACGCCCCAGGGCGTGATGACCGACAGAGCAGCGCGCAATGCGGGCATTGGCGGCGAAGTTCTGGCCTATATTTGGTAAGAGAGTTGGAGGTGCAATAGAATGTCTCGTATCGGTAGACTTCCGATTCCGGTACCGGCGGGCGTTAACGTGACCATCGACGCCGAAAACGTCGTAACGGTTAAGGGACCCAAGGGTGAACTGAGTCAGAAGGTTAATAAGGATATCAAAGTTGAGCAGGTTGGCGCGGAGATCATCGTTTCCCGCCCCTCCGACGATAAGATGCACCGTTCGCTGCATGGTTTGTATCGCTCTCTGATCAATAACATGGTCGTTGGCGTCACCAAGGGCTTCGAAAAGGTGCTGACGATGGAAGGCGTTGGCTACAAGGTTTCTGAGTGGAACAAGAAGCAGCTCACCATCGCGATCGGCTATTCTCATCCCGTGATCGTGGACGCTCCCGAAGGCATCGAGTTCGATTGCCCGGAGAAGAACGGCACCAAGATCATCGTCAAGGGCACCGATAAGCAGCTCGTGGGCGCTATCGCTGCCGATATTCGCGCCATCCGTGAACCCGAGCCGTACCATGGCAAGGGCATCCGCTATGAGCACGAGTATGTACGCCGCAAGGAAGGCAAAGCCGGTAAGAAATAAAGAGGGAGGTAACCGCAAATGTTTAATAAGCGTGATCGCAACGAAGTTCGTAAGATCCGTCATGAGCGTGTACGCAAAAAGATCAGCGGGACGCCCGCTCGTCC
>CAKUOX010000051.1 GCA_934670175.1 uncultured Clostridia bacterium
CCTCGCCGTAGGGGAACTCGCAGGACAGCTTGCGCATTTCAAAGGAATCGCTGCGGCCGCCGTTGGGCAGATAGTACACGTCGCCGCCGAAGCAATCAGGATTGCACAGTTTGAGCATGCCCTTTGTGCCGTAGACCAGGAAATACGCCTGATCCTTCAGCACGCTGTCGCCGTTGAGCGAGAAGCAGCCGGAAATACCGCCCTTCGTTTCGAGTATGGCGCTGACGTAGCTCTCGTTATCATATTCGAATTCCTTGCCAAAATCCGGCGATTCCTTGATCGGATTTACGCGCACCGGCTTGCGGTTGCCCACCATGGCGCTCACGCGTGCCATCGGCCCCAGCAGCGAAACCAGCGCGGTCAGGTAGTACACGCCATAGTCGTAGCAGATGCCGCCGCCCGGCATGCGTAAAAAGCCGACGCGCGCCGCCAGATTGTCCAGATCGCGGTTGGCGGAGGTGACAAAACCGGTGGGCTCGCCGATCAGGCCATCGTCGATCGCCTTGCGCGCGGTCTGCAGCGCCGCGCCCAGGAAGGTGTCCGGCGCGGAGCCGAGGTAGAGCTGCCGTTCGTTTGCCAGCTGTACCAATTCGTCTGCCTGCCGCTTTTCGAGCGTGATCATTTTTTCGGTATATACATGCTTGCCAGCCTCGAGCGAACGCCTGATCAATTCGTAGTGCGTAGGCGCGGGCGTGAGGATTACCGTCATATCGATATCGGGCATTTCCAGCATGTCTTCAAACGTGGTCGCGATCAGCCCATACTGCTTCGCCTTGCGCTGCGCGCTTTCAAAATGCTTTGCGCAGCAGGCGACGACCTCCAGATTCGAAAAACGATTCATCATATTGCTGATATAGATGTCGCTGATCTCACCGCAGCCGACTACGCCGATCCGCATCGTATTTTTCGCCATAATTCTCCTCCCGTATATAGTGTGGTTTTTCATATCGAACCGTGCGCCGAATTCAGCGCGTTAATTTATGATAGCATGTATAACATTAGCGGTCAACCGCTTTTGGACAAAAAGAATTACCAGCGCGCTCCGCTGGAGCCCGCCGACACGCAAAATCCGGTTTTGACAATTCTTGTAGACAGTAAGAAGGCCGTCCCCTTATGCTTCAGAGGCGGCCTTCCCTTCTTATTCTATTTCAACCATTCGAAAGCGTTCGCCAGAATGCGCACGCGGTTCCGGCTTACATGCATCAGGCCGCCGTCGATGCGCGCGCGGCGCACCTTGCCATCGCAGGTGATGTGACCCTCACCCACTGCGAGCGCAGCGGCGTAGTCGATATGGCGCGGCAGGATGGCGACCTCGCCTTCCGTCGTGCGCACGAGCACGCGGTCGGCATCGCCGTCAAACACCATTTCATCGGGCGTTACAATGGTGAGCTGCAGTTTATCCATGCTCACTCACCCTTTTCGGCCTTCTGCACAACCTCGTCGATCGTACCGGCGAACAGGAAAGCACTCTCGGGCAGATCGTCGTGCTTGCCCTCGATGATCTCCTTAAAGCCGCGCACGGTCTCCTTCAGCGGCACATAGCGTCCCTGCATGCCCGTGTACTGCTCGGCCACGGTAAAGGGCTGGCTCAGGAAACGCTGCACCTTTCTGGCGCGCGCCACGATCTTTCTATCCTCCTCGGAAAGCTCGTCCATGCCCATGATGGCGATGATGTCCTGCAATTCGCGATAGCGCTGCAATATGGACTGTACGCCGCGTGCCACGTCGTAATGCTCCTGCCCGACCACCTCGGGGGTCAGAATGCGGCTGGTGGAATCCAGCGGATCCACGGCGGGATAGATGCCCTGCGCGGAGATGCTTCTGGAAAGCACGGTGGTGGCATCCAGATGTGCAAACGTCGTGGCCGGCGCGGGGTCGGTCAGGTCGTCCGCAGGCACATAGACCGCCTGAACGGACGTGATCGAACCGCTGTGCGTGGAGGTGATGCGTTCCTGAAGCGCGCCCATTTCCGTGGCCAGCGTCGGCTGATAGCCCACGGCGCTGGGCATGCGTCCCAGCAGCGCGGAAACCTCGGCGCCTGCCTGTGTAAATCTGAAGATATTGTCAATGAACAGCAGCACGTCCTGCTTGCCCGCATCGCGGAAATATTCCGCCATCGTAAGTCCAGACAGCGCCACGCGCATACGCGCTCCCGGCGGCTCGTTCATCTGACCGTAGACCAGCGCCGTCTTGCCCAGCACGCCGCTTTCCTTCATTTCATAATAGAAATCGTTGCCCTCGCGTGAACGTTCGCCCACGCCCGCAAATACGGAAAGGCCGCTGTGCTCGCGCGCGATATTGTTGATCAGCTCCATGATCAGTACGGTCTTGCCGACGCCCGCGCCGCCGAACAGGCCGATCTTGCCGCCCTTGGCGTAGGGCGCGATCAGGTCGACGACCTTGATGCCCGTTTCCAGTATCTCCGTCGCGCCCTGCTGCTCGTCGTAGGCGGGCGCAGGTCGATGGATTGGCCAGCGCTGCACGTTTTCAGGCGCAGGCTTGTTGTCAATGGGATCGCCCAGCAGGTTGAACATTCTGCCCAGCGTTTCCTCACCAACGGGTACCGAGATCGGCCCGCCCATATCCACCGCCGTCACGCCGCGGCGCAGACCGTCCGTAGAATTCATGGCGATACAGCGCACCACATTGTCGCCGATGTGCTGCGCGACCTCGGCGGTGATCTTCGTGCCGTCGTTATCGATCTCGATCGCATTCAGCAGATCGGGAAGCCGGCCGCTTTCAAAGCGAATATCAAGCACCGGGCCGATGACCTGCACGACCCGACCGGTATTTTTCTCTGCCATAATCAGTTCTCCTCATTCTCGCCCTCGGAGCCCGCGATGATTTCGGTGAGCTCCTGCGTGATCGAAGCCTGACGCGCCCGATTGTAGCGCAGGTTCAGCTGCTCGATCATTTCACCCGCGTTTTTAGTGGCCGCATCCATCGCTACGCGGCGCGCGGCGTGTTCGCTGGCCACGGAATCGCATACAGCGGCGTAGATCATACCCGCCAGGTAATCCGGTATCGCGCGCCTGAGCAGTACCTCCGGCGCAGGTTCAAACAGCATCTGCCGCGCAGTGCGATCTTCATTTTCCGTCTCGCGCACCGGCAGCAGCCGAACTATGACCGCCTGCTGGGTAAGCACGGAGACAAAGTGCGTGTACGCCAGATCGATCTGATCTATCTCACCCGCGTCAAAGCGCGAGATGAGCTCCGCCGCCATATTCCGGCAGTCTTCAACGGTCACACCCTCGGCCTTTGCCGCACCGAAGGGCAGCAGCTCCAGATCGTTCGCATATGCGAAATGCTCCTCGGTTTTGCGTCCGATGGGCAGTACGCAGGCGTAATCGCCTTCGCGAATACGCTTGAAAACATTGGCGTTGTAGCCGCCCGCCAGTCCGCGGTCGCCCGCCACGGCGATCACGCAGCGCCGCTTCACCGCACGTCCGCCCAGATAGTCGCTCTTGCAGCCGGTGTTGTGCGCGGCAATATCCGCAATGGTATCCTGCGCGATTTCCAAATACGGCCGGCTGGATTCCATGCGTTCACGCGCCCGGCGCAGCTTTGAAGAAGCCACCAGCTGCATCGCCTTGGTGATCTGCATCGTGCTCTGCACGCTGCGGATACGCAGGCGAATATCCTTCATCGATGCTCCGGCCATGGCTTACGCCTCCGCGGGCGCCTTGCCCCTGATGAAATCGGCGGTATAGTCCTCCAGCGCGCGCTGAAGCGCCGCTTCGGTGTCGCCGTCCATGTTGCCGGTAGTGACGATGGCCGAAAGCACATCCTTGTGCTGCGCGTCCATGCGGTGATAGAGTCCGGCTTCATACTCGGGAATATCCTCGACGGCAACGTCCTTCAGATAGCCGTGCGTCACGGCGTAGAGTATGCACACCTGCTTTTCCACCGGCACCGGCGCGTTATGGTTCTGCTTGAGCACGCCCACGATGCGTTCGCCCTGTTCCAGGCGTGCGCGGGTATCGGCGTCCAGATCGGAGCCGAACTGCGCGAACGACTGCAGTTCGCGGTACTGGCTGTAGAGCAGCTTCAGCGTGCCTGCAACCTTCTTCATGGCCTTGATCTGCGCATTTCCGCCGACGCGCGATACGGAAATGCCCGGGTTGACCGCCGGCATGATCCCCGAATGGAACAGCTCGCTTTCCAGAAAGATCTGGCCGTCGGTAATGGAAATGACGTTCGTGGGAATGTAGGCGGAAACGTCGCCCGCCTGCGTTTCAATGATCGGCAGCGCCGTGAGCGAACCGCCGCCGTATTCCGGCGCGATGCGCGCGGCGCGCTCCAGCAGGCGCGAATGCAGATAGAATACGTCGCCCGGATAGGCCTCGCGTCCCGGCGGGCGGCGGATCAGCAGCGACAGCGCGCGGTACGCCACCGCATGCTTGGACAGATCGTCGTACACGATCAGCACGTCGCGTCCCTGATGCATGAAGTACTCGCCCATCGCGCAGCCCGCATAGGGCGCGATGTACTGAAGCGGCGCATCCTCAGACGCCGTGGCAGATACGACGATGGTGTAATCCATCGCACCTGCGGCGTTGAACTGCTCGACCACCTGTGCGACGGTGGAGCGCTTCTGGCCGATCGCCACATAGATGCAGAGCACATCCTTGCCGCGCTGGTTGATGATGGTATCCGTGGCGATCGTCGTCTTACCGGTCTGCCGGTCGCCAATGATAAGCTCGCGCTGGCCGCGGCCGATCGGAATCATGCTGTCGATGGCCTTGATGCCCGTCTGCAGCGGCACGGATACGCTCTTGCGCTCGATGATGCCCGGCGCAGGCGTTTCAATGCGGCGATACTCCTGCGCCTCGATCGGCCCCTTGCCGTCGATCGGCTCGCCCAGCGCGTTTACCACGCGGCCGAGCAGCTTTTCGCCCACCGGCACGGATACGACCTTGCCCGTGCGCGCCACGGGACTGCCTTCCTTTACGCCCTCTTCGTCGCCCAGCAGCACCACAGCCACCGAATTCTCTTCCAGATTCAGCGCCATGCCGTATACGCCGTTTGAAAAGCGCACCAGCTCGTTGGCCATGCACTTGTCCAGGCCGGACACGCGGGCAATGCCGTCGCCCACCAGGATCACGGTGCCGACGTCATCCTCAACGACCTTCTGCTCATACTGGCGGATCTGTCGCTTGATGATTTTTGATATTTCTTCAGGTCTCAGCTGCATGGATTCAGACCACCTTTATTCTTGTTCCGTCAGATTTCGCCGCAGCCGCTGCAGCCGCGTGCGAACGGTATTGTCGTATCTTCTGCCCAGAAGATCTACGCATACGCCGCCGATCAGCTCCGGCTCGACGCGCAGATGCAGCTCGACATTTTTGCCGGAAATCTCGGCAAGGCGCGCGCGAAGCGCGTCGATCTGCGCCTGCGTGAGCGGGGCCGCGCTGACGACCTGCGCCTCGGCGATGCCCATCATATCGTTGTAGCGCACGCGATACGCTGCAGCACACTCCGGAAAATAGTCCATTGCGCCGCGATCTATCAGCAGCTTCATGAAATTGAGCAGATAGGGATGCGCGTCTGCGAACGCTTCCTCGAGCAGCTGCTTGCGAACGGCGGGCTCGAGGCTGCGCGCGTTCAGCAGGCGCAGGTATTCCGCCTCCTGATCGAAAATGGCGACGACCTGCTTCAGCTCCGCCATGATCTGGTCAGACATTTGCTCTTCGCATGCCAGTTCGAACAGCGCGCCGCCGTATTCTGTGGCAAAGCGGGTCATTTGTCATCCCCCGCATTCCGAATAAAATCCTCCACCAGGCGCGACTGATCCTCCGCGTTGATCTCGCGGCCGACCATTTTGCCGGCGATCTCCACCGCCATATCCGAAATATCGTTCTTCAATTCGGAATAGGCTTTCAGACGCTCCTGCGCGATCTCATCCTCAGCCTTGCGCTTGATGCCCGCAGCCGCCTGGCGCGCATCGCCCACGATTTCATCGCCGCGGCGGTTGGCCTCCTCGACGGCCGAACGCACCAGCAGGTCGGCCTCGTCGCGCGCGGAGGACAGCCGCCGGGTGTATTCTTCCTTCATTCTGGCCGCAGAATCGCGATCCGCCTGCGCCCTGCCATAGGTATCGTCAATCTCCTGCTGCCGCTGGCTCAGGATGTTCTGAACCGGCTTGAACAGGAATTTCTTGAGCAGCAGCGTCAGTATCAGCAGATTGCAGATCTGAAAGATCATCGTCCACGGCGTAATCGATACAAATTGCTGAACCTCCACAGTTCATTCCTCCTGCATTCGCTGTAAATCCGGTAAACGTGAATTATGCGAACGGCTGAACGAACATCAGTATCAGCGCCACGATCAGGCCGTAAATACCAGTGGTCTCCGCAATGGCGCAGCCCAGCAGCATCGTGGACGTGACCTCGCCCTTGCATTCCGGCTGGCGGCCAATGGCTTCCAGCGCCTTTGCCACGGCGTTGCCCTCGCCGATGCCGGGGCCGATGCCCGCTATCATCGCCAGACCTGCGCCGATCGCCGAACAACCCATAATGAAACCGTGATCCGTAATACCGTTCATGTTATTTCCTCCTGTCGGTAAAGTCGAAGAGTATTTATGTCATTCCTCGCATGCCAGACGAATATACATCATCGTCAGCATGCAGAAAATGAACGCCTGCAAAACGCTTGTGAACACGTCGAAGTAGAGCGAGAGCACCGCCGGTATGCCCACCTGGAATATCGGGATCTGGCTGAGCAGCTGCCCCGCCGCGCCCGGAATGAGCCCCAGCACCGCCGTAGACAGCGCGGACAGGCCGCTGTATATAAGCAGGGTGACCACCGCGCCCGAGGCGATATTGCCAAAGTGCCTGAACGCCATGGAAATGGGCGTCGCCACCTCGCCGATGATGTTCAGCGGCGTCATGATGAATACCGGCTCGGTAAAGCCCTTCAGATAGCCGCCGATGTGCTGCGTCCTGATCTTATAATAGGTAATCAGTACAAACACCAGCAGCGCCCACGCCAGACAGGTGGACAGATCCCCCGTCGGCGAATACATGCCCACCAGGCTTATCAGGCTCGAGAACATCGAGAGCGAAAACAGCGCGCCGATAAACGGCACATAGCGCATGAATTTTGCGCCCATGTTTTCGTGTACCAGCTTGTTCACCATGCCCACCAGATATTCGGCGATGATCTGCCGCTTTGAGGTTGGCCTGATCTTCAGACCGCGCGTTAATACGATGCTCACGATCACCAGAAGCGCCATCACGATCCAGGTGTTGACCACCGTTTCCGTAATGGGGATGCCGCCAAGGATCGGAATCTTAAACAGCACCTTTGCACCCGTTACCTGTACGCCGTTCATTTCATATCACTTCCCTTGACCCGATGCGCGCGATCCAGCAGTCCCTTAAGCAGGATCACGATTCTGGGAAAGACCAGCGGCAGACAGCAGGCCACCCAGTTGAGCTTGAGCACCGCCACGCCAACCACCAGCAGCACCGCGCCCGCCAGCATGCGCGTGGAATAGCTTTTCTGAATGCGCATTTTCGCCAGCTTCGTGGCGTCGTCATCCACCGCACCGGCGTCATCCGCGATCTTGCGAACGGTCAGCGCCAGCAGCGCGAAATTGCCCACCGCCAATGCGCAGCCATAGAGCGCACCCAGCAGAACCCTCGCTTCCATGCGTCCGACTGCCACAAATACGATCAGCATCACTGCCGCCAGCGCCAGCGTTCCCAGCGCTACGCGCTTTACTTCTCTGCTTACCGCATCCTGCGCTTTCATTCTTTCTCCCTTCTACGGCCTTCATGCACGCCATACACTCTGAAAATATACTACCATTGAATGGAATTCTTTGCAATATTAGCTCGGAATAAATGTTTGTTAAGCAATCAAGTGCCAGTATTTTCCTTTCCTGTCCGCTTCCCAGCTTACCACAGTATGCCTCGATCATGAATAGACAAATCCTTGCGACTGCACCATTTTCGGTCATTTCACGGATATTGCCCAGTTTTTCGATATTTGGGGATCATCGGCGTGGCTGCTATCGGGCTCCGCCGACCCGCAAACCTCCGGTTTTGCGAATTCTCGCCCATCAAAAAGAGGAGAAGCACTGCCCAACGGGCGTGCGTTCTCCCCTGTCAGCTGTTTGTCTATGTCAGTTCAAAATGGTTTCCGGCTTCTGCGGCACGGCGATGTTTCGCGCCTGTGGAATGAATTCCGCCGCAGGCGCGTCGGCGCTCTCCAGTGTAAACGCGGACACCTCGTAGGCGTTTCGAACCATGTATTCGCCGTTTTCCAGCAGCTTTTGATATTCCCGCGACTGCAGGCGGCCGCTCAGGCGGATGTGATCCCCCACGCCAAAGCGTGCGGCGTATTGCGCGTTTCGCCCCCAGGCAATGCAGGGAATATAATCGCTCTTGCCAAAGGCGCGGTTCACGGCCAGCATCATATCGCATATCTCGCGCCCGAAGGGCGTAGACCGGTAGATGGGCGGCTTGCAAAGTACGCCCGTGAGCGTCACCTTGTTCATGGTATCGTTTTCGGCGGTTTCGGCCATGCTCTGTACAAACAGCGTCACCATCAGTCGTCCGCTGCCGTCCACCACCTTATTATAGGAACGTACCTGCCCGCTCATCAGCATCAGCTTATTATAATCTACCTCGCTGACCGCCAGCAGCTTGCCCGGTATGGTCACCGGCAGTCGATCCACTGCGCCAGAAAGGCGCTTTACCAGCAGCGTGCCCGCGTAAAAGGGCTCGTTCATCACTTCGTGGCTGATCGTCAGGCTTTCCTCGAGGCGTCCGGCCGCCACGATTCGGTTATTGGGATTTTCCATCGTATCACCTCTGGTTATTAAAGTGCAGTATTGCAAATGTCCGTATTATTTATGCGCCATATTCCGAATTCATGCCTGACGGCGCCTGCCTTGCCTCCACAAACCAGCGATTTTCTTCCTCAAAGAGGTAGGTCTCGCGTCCCAGCACGCGCACCGTGTAGCGTATGCCCTGGCCGCCCGCCTTCGTAGACGCGGCGCGCCGCACGTCCAGCAGCCGGTCGATCTCAAAGCGCCGCCCGTCCTGCCACTCCACCATCAACGGCCGTTTGCGCCCGTCCGTATCGCATGCCACGATCACCTTTACATACACGCGCTCACACATTTTCCATTCACCTTCCATGCCGTCCGCCCGGGAGCAGCACCGGCGCCGCGCGCGGATTCATTGAATTGATGTCCTTGTCTGTCAGCAGACTGGCACGGCTGATCGCGTTGTGACCGAAGCGCGTGCGGATCTGCTCCACCGTGCCCTCCAGCTTGTAGCGCCGTTCCAACTCGGTATCCTCAAACATGCACAGCTGCTGCGTTCCGTTCGGATCGCTCAGCTCCGATACGCTCACGCCCAGGCTGCGCACCGGACGGTTCCAGCGGTAATGCTCCCGAAAGAGCGACAGCGCGCTGTTTGCAATTTCGTTTGACAGCGCCGTCGGATGCGCCGTCCGGCGCTGGCAGCTGGTGATATTCAGCTCGCAGTCGCGTATCTGAAGCGATACTACGCCGCCGCGCAGCCCATCTGCGCGCAGCCGCCCCGCCACGCTTTCCGCCAGCAGCAGCAGTACCAGGCGCACGTCCGCATCGCAGGTCAGATCCCGCGGCGGTGTGGTGCTGTTGCTCACAGATTTTTCCATGGCGCTCCCGCCCATCTGCAGCACGGGGCTGACGTCTCTGCCGCAGGCAAAGTTCCACAGCATTTCGCCGTTTTTGCCCAGTGCGAGGCGCAGCACGTTCACGTCGCAGCGCGCCAGATCTCCTATGGTGAACAGATTCCGGCTCTGCAGCCGCCGCCGCGTCTTGGGCCCCACATATAAAAGCGAGTCCACCGGCAGCGGCCACACCCTTTGCCGGTAATTTTCCGGCGTGATCTCCGTGGTCGCATCCGGCTTTTTCAGATCGCTGCCGAGCTTGGCGAATACTTTGTTGAAGGAAACGCCCACCGACACCGTGAGCCCCAGCTCCGCCTTCGCCCGCGCGCGCAGCTCGTTTGCAATCTCCACGCCGCTCTTGCGATGTCCTGTCACGTCCAGCCACGCCTCATCCAGTCCGAACGGCTCGATATAATCCGTATAATCGGCATATATGCTGCGCATCATGCGCGAATAGCGCAGGTATTTTTGATAATCCGGCTTCACGATCTTCAGCCCGGGGCATTTCTGCCGCGCCTGCCAGATCGTTTCCGCAGTTCTGACGCCCACGGCCTTGGCCAGATCGTTTTTTGCCAGCACGATGCCGTGGCGCGCCTCCGGATCTCCGCATACCGCCAGCGGCACGCCCCGCAGCGATGGATCGCAGGCGCATTCCACGCTGGCAAAGAAATTGTTTATATCGCTGTGCAATATGCACCTCATGGCGCTGCACCTCCATGGTCAAGCATATCGAACATGTGTTCTTGATTTCTATTATAGCACATATGTTCGATTTTGCAATCGAACGCGCGATTAAATTGCGCTGGTAAGTTTTGCCGGCGAAATTTGCACATTTGGCGGCACATGGGACGGGGCTTGTATATATTCACTTCCTGTGGTAAAATATCCAACAGAGCGCGGCGCTCAGACGCATTTGCCGCGCAGAGGTGGTCTATACATGAAGCGAGTATTTGCACATCTGAAGGGTTATGCGCTTGAAAGCGTGCTCGCGCCGCTGTTCAAGCTGCTGGAGGCAGGCTTTGAGCTGATCGTTCCCTTCGTGATCGCCGCCATTATCGACAAGGGTATTCCCGGCGGCGAGGCTGGTTACATCGTTAAAATGGGGCTGATCCTGGTGGGGCTCGGGCTCGTCGGCCTGGCCAGCTCCGTAACGGCGCAGTATTTCGCCGCGAAGGCGGCCGTGGGCGCGGCAACGCGGCTGCGCCACGCGCTCTTTGCGCAGATTCAGCGTTTCAGCTATAACGATCTTGATCGCATCGGCTCATCCACGCTGATTACGCGCATGACCAGCGACATCAACCAGGTGCAATCCGGCATCAATCTCGGCCTGCGCCTGTTCCTGCGCTCGCCGTTTATCGTGTTCGGTGCAATGATCATGGCCTTCCTTATCGACCGTCGCTGCGCGATAATCTTTGCAGTGGCGATTCCCGTGCTGGCCGTCATCGTGTTCGGCATTATGCTCATTACGATGCCGATGTACAAAAACACGCAGTCCAGGCTGGACGAGGTGACGCTGGCGACCCGCGAAAATCTGGAAGGCACGCGCGTGCTGCGCGCGTTCGGGCGCGAGGATGACGAGATCGCCGCCTTCGATGCGCGCCACGCCGTATTGACGCGGCTGCAAATGCTCTCCGGCAGAATCAGCGCGCTGATGAATCCGCTGACCTACATCGCCATCAACTTCGCGCTGGTGCTGCTGATCAGAACCGGCGCGCTGCAGGTCGACAGCGGCGTGCTCACGCAGGGACAGGTCGTGGCGCTGGTCAACTACATGGGGCAGATACTGGTGGAGCTGATCAAGCTCGCCAACCTGATTATCACGGTATCCAAGGCCGTTGCCTGCGGGCGGCGCGTAGACGCCGTGCTGGCGCTGCGCCCTGAGATCGTATCCCCGAAAAATGTTGAAGCGCCCGCGCCGGACGCGGCGGGCACGGTGGAATTCGACCATGTGAGCCTGCGCTATAACGACGGCATGGATTCCTCGCTTTCCGACATTCATTTCAGCGCGCGCCGCGGCCAGATCATCGGCATTATCGGCGGCACAGGCGCTGGCAAAAGCACACTGATAAACCTGATCCCCCGCTTTCTGGACGCCAGCGACGGCGCGGTGCGCGTAGATGGCGTGGACGTGCGCAGGCAGGATCTGGCTGAGCTGCGGCGGCGCATCGGCGTCGTGCCTCAGAAGGCGCTCCTGTTTAAGGGCAGCATCCGCGACAACCTGCTCTGGGGCAATGAAGACGCCACGGACGATGACATTTTGGCCGCCGTGAAGGCCGCGCAGGCGCAGGACGTAATCTCCGCCAAGGGCGGCCTCGACGCAGAGGTCGAGCAGAGCGGCCGCAATTTCTCCGGTGGACAGCGTCAGCGGCTTACCATCGCCCGCGCGCTGGTGCGTAAGCCTGAAATACTGATCCTGGACGACAGCGCGTCTGCGCTGGATTTTGCGACCGATGCACGTCTACGCATGGCCATACGCCAGCTGCCTTATAGGCCGACGGTATTCATCGTGTCGCAGCGCGCCTCATCCGTGCGCTACGCAGACCAGATCATCGTGCTGGACGATGGCAAAATCGCCGGACTCGGCACGCATGAGCAGCTGCTTGAGGGCTGCACCGTATACCGGGAGATCTTCGATTCCCAGTATCGCAGGGAGGCTTGATGAACATGAAAAAGAACGCTTCACAGATGAACACCCTGCGCCGCGTGCTGAAATACACCGCGCATTCCAGAGGCTATATCATTATTTCGCTGCTGTTTGCGATAGTTTCCGTAGCGCTGACGCTGTATCTGCCGGTGCTCTCCGGCGATGCGATCGACCTGCTGATCGGCGCGGGCAAAGTGGATTTCGGCGCGCTGAACAGGATCCTCGTGCGCATGATATTCGTGATCCTGGCTACGGCGCTGGCGCAGTGGCTGATGTCCGCCGCAAACAACCGCATTACCTATCGCACGGTGCGCGACATACGCGCCGACGCATTCGCGCATTTGCAGCGTCTGCCGCTGAGCTACCTCGATGCGCATCCCTCGGGCGATATTGTCAGCCGCGTAATCGCCGACGTGGACACCTTCGCCGACGGCCTGCTGATGGGCTTTACCCAGCTGTTCACCGGCGTGCTGACCATACTGGGCACGCTGCTGTTCATGCTGCGCATCAGCGTCGGCACCACGGTATTTGTGGTGCTGGCAACCCCGATTTCGCTGTTCGTGGCGGCTTTTATCGCGAAGAAGACCTATACGATGTTTAAGCTGCAAACCGGTACGCGCGGTGAACAGACGGCGCTGATCAATGAAATGATCGGCGGCCAGAAGGTTGTAGAGGCATTTGGACAGGAAGAAAATGTACTGGAAAAGTTCGACGCTGTAAACGCGCGCCTGCAAAAGTTCTCGCTGCGCGCCACGTTCTTTTCCTCGCTCACGAATCCCTGCACGCGCTTTGTGAACTCACTGGTCTATGCGGGCGTCGCCGTGTTCGGCAGCCTTTCGGCCATCACCAGCTACAGCGGCATTACCGTAGGACAGCTGGCGTGCTTTTTGACCTATGCCAACCAGTATACCAAGCCGTTTAACGAGATCTCTGGCGTAGTCACGGAGCTGCAGAACGCCATTGCCTGCGCCGCGCGCATATTTGAGATGATCGACGAACCCGCCGAGCAGCCCGACGCTGAGGACGCGCTGGAGCTCAAGCACGCGGACGGCTATGTGCGTCTGGATGACGTGAGCTTCAGCTATCGTCCGGATCAGCACCTGATCGAGCACTTCAATCTGAGCGTTACGCCGGGCAATCGCGTCGCCATCGTTGGCCCTACCGGCTGTGGTAAGACCACGCTGATCAACCTGCTGATGCGCTTCTACGACGTAGATTCCGGAGAGATATGCGTCAGTGGGCGCGACATCCGCGATATTACCCGCCTGAGCCTTCGCCGCAGCTACGGCATGGTGCTGCAGGATACCTGGCTTAAGACCGGCACCATCCGCGACAACATTGCCATGGCGCGTCCCGACGCGAGCGAGGATGAGATCATCGCCGCCGCAAAGGCCGCGCACGCGCACAGCTTCATTCGCCGCATGCCGCGCGGCTACGATACGCCCGTAACGGAAAATGGCAGCGGGCTTTCAGAGGGCCAGAAGCAGTTGATCTGCATCGCCCGCGCAATGCTGCGCCTGCCGCCAATGCTGATTCTGGACGAGGCCACCTCGTCCATCGATACGCGCACTGAGTTGAAGATCCAGAATGCGTTTGCCGTTATGATGCAGGGACGCACCAGCTTTGTGGTTGCGCACCGGCTGAGCACCATTGAAAACGCCGATGTGATCCTGGTCATGCGCGATGGCAAGATCATTGAAAAGGGCAACCACGAAACGCTGCTGAAGGCGGGCGGCTTCTACCGCGAGCTCTACGACAGCCAGTTTGCCCATTAAAGCATATATTGCAAAAAGCGCCGTCCGACCCCGATTGGCTCCATTCATGCCTGACAGTTATTTCACTGTCGCGTCTGAATGGAACGCATCATTCGCGGGTTGAACGGCGCTTTTTGCTATCTTTATATATCGATTTCGATTCGATTCTGCGTCATCCAGTCGTTGACCTGCAGCAGATATGCAAGCATTTGCGGCCCCGCCATGAGCTGGCCGTACCATGGCGCGTCTGCCGGCGAAAGTGCGCCTGCTGCGATCTGCGCCACGCGCTCCGCATCGACCGTCTGCCACAGCGGCGCGGATGTGTCGTGGAGCAGCGCGCCCATGCGCCGCCGGATCTCTGCGGTATAATCAGCGCTGCACGTTTTCGGATAGGGGCTCTTCTTGCGCTGAAGCAGCTTTTCGGGCAGCAAATCGCGCACGGCGGCGCGGTAGAGTCCCTTGCTTATGCCACCCATACGCTTGACGCGCCACGGCATCGCGTACACGGCGCTGACCAGCCGGTCGTCGCACAGCGGCGTGTAAACCTGTATTCCGGCTGCGGCGCACATCTTGGATGCGCGTTCCTGAAGGTTTGGCATGAAGAAATCGAAGCACAGCCGCTGCAGGCGAAACAGATCGCGTTCCGCGGGCGGCACATTGCTTACGTCGTAGCTCGCCATCGCCTCATGGTATGCCCCGCGCACATAGGCGGGCAGTCCGATTTTTTCGCGCACGGCGGGCTTCAGGATGCCGTTTCGCAGATCGATGGAACCCGACCACGGAAACGCTTCGCCGTGTGCACGTCCGTCGCCCTGGAACCACGGGTAGCCGCCAAAGACCTCGTCACCGCATTCGCCGGACACTACATGCCCGACCTGCCGCCCGATGGCGCGCGCAAACAGCAGCAGCGACGAATCGATATCCGCCATGCCCGGGAAGCCGCGTGCCGCCTGCGCTTCGTCGATCGCGCCGGCCAGGTCATCCTGCCGCAATACGATGGTGGTGTGCCGCGTGCGCAGGTGCTCTGCCGCCATGCGCGCATAGGGCGCGTCCATTTCGGGGCGAAAGGCGTTCGCAATAAAATCGCGGGCATTATCCTGATAATCCACGGAAAAGCTCTTCACACCGGGCATTCGCGCGGCGACCAGCGCCGTGAGCGCAGTGGAATCGATGCCGCCGGACAGCATGCAGCCCGGACGCAGCGGCGCAATATCGTCTATCGCCTGCTCCAGCAGTGTGCGCACCTGTACGGCAGCAGCTTCGGGATCCACCTCGGAAATGGCGTTCGGCAATTCGAAATAGCGTGTTTCATGCACCGACTGCCGTTCGAAGATCATGGTGCAGCCCATACGCACGGACTTTATGTCGCACAGCGGCGTCCTGCCGGGCGTGCATGCGGGGCCGAGTCCGAACAGCTCGCACAGGCCGTCCCGACCCATCACGGGCTCCGCGATACCTGCTGCCAGCAGCGCATCCGGATGATCCGACAGCGCCGCCTCCCCACCGCGCCGTGCGTAGAATGCGCTGATTTCGCCCATGCGGTCGCGGCTGACGAGCATGCGGTCGCGCTCCGTATCGCAGATACAGCTCAGCACCGGCCCCTGAAGGTGCCGCGCATAATCGTCGCCCCAGCGCGCGTAGGCCATCATTGCCAGCTGCGCCGCCGAAGCGCCGT
This sequence comes from uncultured Clostridia bacterium, assembly GCA_934670175.1. GTDB lineage: Bacteria > Bacillota > Clostridia > Christensenellales > Aristaeellaceae > SFTH01. The sequence continues at coordinate 15,743 of CAKUOX010000051.1, forward strand.
CATCCGCATTCAGCTCGTTCGACAGCTGGTAGCCGTTGCGCAGCCGTCCGCAACAGAGCGCCATGCCCTGCGCGTTCGAATATACCTGCTCGCCGGAAACGCTCATTCCGGCGCGTTCGATCCGCGTAGCGCCGCGGCGTTCGCCGGGAAAGCGGCCGTTTGAATGGTAGGCAATATAGTATTCCATGCTTCATCACTCCTCACTCAGCCTGTTTACGATATGCGTGCGGCCAAGCGGGTATGCCAGGCATGTGAAGCGCTTACACGCCTGATGGAATACGGCGGCAATTTTGCTTCAACAATACAGCGTAAGCCCTCCCAGAAATATTTTATTGATCTCCTCGTTGATCTGCGTCAATGACAGGTCGATCTCGCTTTTCAGGTACAGCGTGTACAGCTCGATCAGGCCGCTGGCGAGGACATGGACAAAGACCAGAAAGCCGTATTTGTCGCGGATCGGTTCATCGTCAATATTGGCGATCAGGCGGTCGATGAACAGCTTTTTCAGCTTTTCCAGAAAGATCGGATAGTTCTGGGTGTGCACCAGCATCCGGCAATCGTCCTCGTCGTTTAGGATAAACTGCTCGAAGCGCTTGAGCAGCGGCAGCGGATGATCCAGCTTCTGGCTGAACAGCGTCTGATCCAGATAGAGGTTGAATTTCTGGATGAATTCGTTTTCGATTTCCTC
>CAKUOX010000052.1 GCA_934670175.1 uncultured Clostridia bacterium
GCGAGCACATCGACAATCTGATCGACCTGATTCGTGGAATAAAAATGATAGGAGTGAAACCGTTTATGGTAGATTTTGGAGCGTTCGATACGCGCAAGATTGACGAATATGCCCGCCAGGCGCGCAAAAGCTGGAGGAGCAGCGCGGCGTGGCAGGAATACGAGCAAAAGGCTGCCGGCCGCACAGAAGCGGATGAGCGTCAGCTTCTCGGCGGACTGATGGATATTTTCCGCGAGTTTGGCGCGATCCGCAATACCGATCCCGCCGCACCCGAAGCACAGTCGCTTTCTGAAAAGCTGCGCGATTTCATCAGCGCCAATTTTTACAGCTGTACGCCGGAAATCCTGCGTGGCCTGAGTGCGATGTACGCAGGCGGCGGTGAAATGACGCAGAACATCGACGACACCTGCGGCAGCGGCACAGCTGAATTCGCCGCGCGCGCCATCGAGCATTTCTGCAATGCCCAAGCGTAGTCTCAGGCGCAGGCGCCCCGCCTTCGAAGCGTTCTTCGAAGGCGGGGCGCTTAATTCTATTCCATTATTCCATGCTGATTATCACATCGCCGCTGACGGTTTCGGCGCTGAACACGCCATCCGTGCCGGAGGGCGGCGTCTGAACCTCGCCGCTGGCCGTTCTGACATTGAACGCGCAGGCGTTTACCACGCTGCCGGTAATATCGCCGCTGGTGGCGTCGATGTGCCAGTCTCCGACGTTCGCGCCATTCAGGCGCACATCTCCGCTTGTGGTGGATATATCGGCGCTGGCGGCGCGCAGCCCTTCAAGCGTTATGTCGCCACTCACGCTGCTGACGCTGCAGGTCTCAACATCCAGATCCGCAAGCCGGATCTCGCCGCTCGTCGCGGATACGTCGCAGCGCGCGCCCTTCACGTTTTCAACATCGATGCTGCCGCTCACGCTGGCCGCCGCCAGATCCTGCGCTGCGCTCAGGCATTCCACGCCGCCGCTGGTGCTCTCCAGCGCCGCCGTCTCAAAGCTGAAGCCCTGCGCTACCTCAATGCTGCCGCTGACGGTCTCTGCCTTCAGCGCGCGATACGCGCCCTCGGGCAGCAGCACCTCCACCATCTCTTCCCTGCCCAGCGTCAGCAGGCCCAGGTTCCGCCACCACTGCGCCGTTTCCGCATGCCGTACGACGTGTAGCGTGCCGTCTTCTACATACTTGTCGTAATACACGTTTTCGGATTCGGCGGCATTTACGCACACTCTGCCATCCCGTGCTGGACGCACCACCACATTAGCGGACACCGTGCGTATATCCAGCGCCGTCACCGTCTCTTCAGGATAATACGCCGTTACCTGCCATTTCTGGTTCAATCCAAAATGCTTCATATCAAATCCTCCCATCGCCAGTGCCGCCACGCAAATCACTGCGCCCGCAATTATCAATATCAGCGCCACGCGCATCGCCCTTTTCATTTTTCAAGCCTCCCCCCGCTCCGTTTGAATCTGGATACTGCCCAGCGGCCCACGCAGCCGCTGAGGTGCGCCAGCGTGCGCGCCACAGCCAGCGCCGCGAACCAGCCCAGAATGGCCAGCCCTGCCAGCAGCAGCGCCGTGCCCAAGCTCAACAGCAGCGCCGCCGCAGGCTCGGCAAAGCCGCTGAAGATCGCCGCGAGCAACGCCAGCGCTGCCGCCGCCAGCGAAATATCCACCGCGAATACTGCCGCAATGGCACTCCAGATCGCCAGGTAGATCGCCAGCAGCGCCACGCCCAGTGCGACCAGCACCATCAGCCACACCGGCGAACCCAGCACCAGCAGCGCGATCTCCAGCGCGCCGATGCGCCGCCTCGGTTCTGCGCCGCTCTCCTGCAATATCTGCGCAGCGATCTCGTTCACATCGCCCAGCTGCGCGATGGCCTCCTCCTCCGCCACGCCCGCCTCGATCCGGTCGTCGATCATTTCGGCGTAATAGGCGGTGGATCTGCTCCGCTCCGCTGCAGGCAGCGCCGACAGTCGCCGGTTCAGCCGCCGCAGAAAGGTTTTCCTGTTCATGTTCATGCTTCCCCCCCGATAATAAACTGATAAATGTCGCGTATCTGCGCCCAGTCCTGAACGTAGCCCTCGAGCCGCGCCCGCCCCGCATCGGTGATCTGGTAATACTTCCTGAGCCGTCCGCTGTGCTCTACCGAATACACCTTGAGGCATTCCGCCGCTTCGAGCCTGCGCAAAATGGGATAGAGCGTGCTTTCCGAGATTTCAACGCAGTGCTCCAGCTCCCGAATGATCTGATAGCCGTAGGAATCGTGGCGGTTGAGCGCCGAAAGCACGCAGGCCTCCAGCAATCCGCGCCTGAGCTGCGCATCCATATCCTCACCCCCCTCTCGCAATATACTATATAACGCATAGTATTATGTGTCAAGAGGTATTTATCCATTCGCATGTAAAATTTTATGATCAGATTGAAACTTTGCCGCTTAACGGCTATAATGAGCGTGATTGGAGGTATATTGCAGTAATAAGCTGACTGGAACAGATGCCGAACCCGGTCAAATCATGCTTACGGGGTCACACATGAGATTGCATGAGTAGGAATGGCGCGTCAAGTACCGGCAGATGGGAGGTTGCTGTCGGGCGAAGGAGCCGCTGGGCTCCGCGATGCCATTATCGCATCCGCTAAAGCGATCGGGCGCTGCCATGCGCCGCAAAACAGAAGAATAACGTCAACCTCCTCCACGATCATGAATGGAGGCTTTTTTAATGAAAAAAATCCCGACCCGCGCGCTGGTAACGCTGGCGCTGCTGGCCGCGATCAGCGTCGTGCTGGCGCGGTTTATCATCCCGATGCCCAATGTCACCATGCGCTTCTCCATAGAAGCCGCGCCGATCATCATTGCCGGACTGCTGTTTGGCCCCGTGCCGGGCGCGATCGTCGGCTTTGTGGCGGACCTGGTGGGCTGTCTGTTTTCGGGCTACGGCTACAACCCCGTCTTTTCCCTGCCGCCGGTGCTCATCGGCCTGTGCGCGGGGCTGCTGCGCGGGCTGTTGTATAAGAAGATAAGCTATCCGCGCGTGCTGGCGACGTTCCTGCCGGCAGTGGTGCTCGGCTCGATCCTGTGGCAGAGCTACTGGCTCTCCTTCTTCTACGGCACAAAGACCTTCGGCGCGTTCCTGCTTTCGCGCTCGCTGCAGTTTGCCATTACATCGGTCATCAACGCCCTGGTGGTCTACCTGCTGTTCCGCAACCATGTGTTCACCGGACTGCGCCTCTGGCCGCCGGTCGGCATGCAATATAAAACCGGCAGCGACAATGCCGCCGCCACTGAAAAGAGTGATACCAAATGACCATTCAGGAAACCTTGAGCTACATCCATAAGGTCAGCTGGCTGGGCAGCGTGCCCGGCCTGAGCCGCACGCGCGAGCTGCTGCGCCGAATGGGCAATCCGGAAAAGAAGCTGAAATTCGTACACATCGCGGGTACGAACGGCAAGGGCTCCACCGCCGCCATGACTGCGTCCATACTGCAGCAGGCGGGCTACCGCACCGGCCTGTACACCTCGCCCTACATCATCTCCTTCAACGAGCGCATGCAGGTCAACGGCCAGAACATCCCCGATGAAACGCTTTCCGAGATCACGCAGCTAATCCGCCCCATGGCCGATTCGATGGAGGATCACCCCACCGAGTTTGAGCTGGTGACCTGCATCGCCATGGAATATTTCGCCCGCGAAAAATGCGACATCGTGGTGCTTGAGGTCGGTCTGGGCGGCGAATTTGACGCCACGAACGTTATCGAAGCGCCCGAAGCTGCGGTCATCGTGAACATCGGTCTGGATCACACGCAGGTGCTGGGCAATACGCTGGAGGAGATCGCGCACGCGAAGGCCGGCATCATCAAGCCCGGCTGCGACTGCGTGCTCTATGGCCAGACGGCGGGCGTGGAGGAGGTCATCCGCAAGGCCTGCGCCGAGGCGCACGCCCCGCTGCACCGCGCGGATATTAAGGATCTGACGCTGCTCAGCCACGGTCTGGACGGGCAGACCTTCAACTGGAAGCAGTATGAACGCCTGCACATGCCGCTGCTGGGCGAGCACCAGCTGCACAACGCCTGCACCGTGCTGACGATCATCGAAACGCTGCGCACGCGCGGCTGGAATATCTCAGATGAGGCAGTGCGCGCGGGTCTTGACAGGGTATACTGGCCGGGGCGCTTCCAGCTGGCGGGGTGCGATCCGCTGTTCATCATCGACGGCGGCCACAATCCGCAGTGTCTGGACGCGCTGGTGCAGGCCTTCCGCGACTACCTGCCCGGCCGGAAGATCACCTTCCTGAACGGCTGTATGGCCGATAAGGACTACGGCGAAATGTTCCGCGATCTGGCGCCGTTCGCCAGCGAATTCGTCACCGTGACGCCGCCGAACCCCCGCGCACTGAAAGCCGAGGAGCTGGCGGAGCACCTGAAGCGCTACAACCTGCCGGTTACGCCGTGCAAAACAGTGGCCGAGGGCGTGAACACCGCCATCGAGCATGCGGGCAGGGACGGCGTGGTGTGCGCCTGCGGTTCGCTGTATATGATCGGCGACATCTGCGCCGCGCTCGATGCGCGCAGGTAAGGAAGAATTGTCGACGCCTTTTTGCAGGAGCCGTCGCCCCCGCAAAATACCGGTTTCGCTAATTCCTGTCCTTCAATAAACCGAAACCCGCCCCAAGGCCTGTCCTTGGGGCGGATTTTGAATAGCTGCCGCAATGGCTGAGGTCGGCAAAGCGCATACCGGCACGCGCCTGCCAGGCAAAGACAAGGCGCCCGGCCATGCGGAGATCATTGACATTTCCGGTAACGCTATGGTAAAATGCAGCTGTGATGCTCAGGAAAAACGCGGAAGGTAAAAGAAGTATGCTTTTGGAGTGGAGGGCTGTAAATGAAGCGTTTGATCAGCATTATACTAATTATTGCAGCGATAATGGGCCACAGCTGCGCACTCAAAATGTACAGCGTGTACAGTTCCAATGTTCCACCGATAATAGATAGCGGCTATGCAGACGAAGTGCAGGATGATGGTAACCTCTTTGGCCTGCCGTTTTTTACCAGTGTTGATCTGGCGCTCGATTTTTACCAGTATATTGAAGATCCGGAATATTGGCCAAATATGCAGCAGGTTTCTGGGGACATAGAGGCGCTTGGCCGAACCGCAAGATTGACATTTGAGTTTCCCACCGAAAGGAAGCATGAAATTGTCACGGAAATAATGTTCAAGATACCGATTGCGGAGGCAAGCATTCTATACGAAGAGGTATTCGATTTGTGCGTAAACAAGTGGGGGCAGCCCGATAGCGGTCAGGCCTGGCTTATAAATCATGAAGAAATGATTGTAGAACCGATCGATGAAAAAGCGGACGAATCCGTTTCCGTTGAACAGGTGGTGAAAGGAGAAGTTGAAAATCTTGTATACTATGAATATACATGGTGTACAGACGAACAGCATCGATATGAAATGATGATATGGCAAATGGAGAGGGGAATTCAGACAATAATTATAACAATGAGCTTGGGTTTCTAAATTAGATATACAGTTGTCCGTGTGCAGCGGTCTAAATGGATATGCCGACCGGCAGAAAGGAAGCATTTTAGTGGTCTGGGGACAGTGCAGAAACGCACTGTCCCTTTTCATTGAACCGCATCGGCAATTCTTGCGCCTTGCATGCCGGAGCGGCTTGTGATAAAATAGATATGGTTATTATGGATTTGAAAGCGGGGCAATATCGCAGCATGGCCAGAAATGAGAAGCGGCGCGTGAAACTGACGGACATCGCCGCGCGTACGGGCTTTACCGTTGGCACCATTTCAAAGGCGCTTCAAAATAAAAGCGGCATCGCGCCGGAAACGCGCCGGAGCATCATACAGGCCGCCAAGGAGATCGGCTACATCGCCAACACGCAGGCGGGCGCGCTGCGCTCCGGCTCCAGCAAGACCGTGGCGATCATCGTCAGCGACATCGCCAACCCGCTCTTTGCCATTGAGATCAAATTCTGCGTGGAGGCGCTGGAGCGCTCGGGCTACCGCGCGTTCGTGATGGGCACGGAGGAGCGCCCCGAGCGCGAGGTGCAGGCCGTGGTTTCCGCGCTGAGCAAGAATGTGGACGGCGTGCTGCTCTGCCCCACGCAAAAGTCGCTGGAGGCCGTAGAGTTGCTCCAGCAAAACGGCATGCCCTTCGTGCTGATGGGACGGCGCTTTGATGAAGGTCTGGATGTGGACTATGTGGTGTGCGATGATGAAAAGGGAGGCTACCTGGCGGGAAAGCACCTGGCGGAGCTGGGGCACCGGCGCGTGCTGGTGATCACCGCCGACCCGCACATTTCCTCCTCGCGCGAGCGCCTTTCGGGCTTCACCCGCGCCATGACGGAGCGCGGCGTTTCGGTGGATCCGTCGCTGATCCGCCTCTCCGATCCCTCGGCGCACGATTCCGCCGCGCTGATCGACGAGCTGCTGCGCGACCGTACGGATTTTTCAGCCATATTTGCCTTCAGCGATTATATCGCCTGGGAGCTGATCTACGCGCTGAACCTGCGCGGCATTCGCGTGCCTGAGGACATCTCCATCGTGGGCTTCGACGATGTTCAGTCGCACATGTGCTTTCCGCCGCCGCTGACCACGGTGCACTTTCCCAAGCGCACCATTTCCACCACCAGCGTGTCGCTCCTGCTGGAGCGCATCGCACATTCGGGCGGCGAATGCCAGAAGATCGTGCTGGACAGCTACCTCGTGGTGCGCGATACCACGCGGCCGTTGGCACAAACAGCCGAATGATTGAAAAGTTTACATTATATACTTTCCAATTGAGGCAGAATATCGTATAATAAAAGATGTATAATAAACAATTCCCGCGCTTGCGGAAACTAAACGGAGGGAAAAACATGGCTATCATTGATAAGATCAAGGCAAAGGCAAAGTCCAACGTGATGCACATCGTACTGCCCGAGGGCGACGAGCCCCGCACCGTGCAGGCGGCAGTGAAGATCACCGAGCAGGGTCTGGCAAAGCTGACGCTGCTGGGCAACCCCGACAAGATCCGCGAAGTGGCTGCCGGCGCCGACCTGACCGGCATCAACATCATCGATCCCGCCACGAGCGACAAGTGCGCCGCCTATGCCGAAACGCTGTATGAGCTGCGCAAGGCCAAGGGCATGACCGAGGAAAAGGCCGCCGCGACGGTGAAGGATCCCATGTACTACGGCATCATGATGGTGAAGATGGGCGAAGCCGACGGCCTCGTCTCCGGCGCGATCCATTCCACCGGCGATATGCTGCGCCCCGCGCTGCAGATCATCAAATCCAAGCCTGGCATCAAGACCGTATCCTCCTGCTTCCTGATGGAAACGCCGAACAAGCAGTACGGCGACGACGGCATCATGATCTTCGCGGATTGCGCCGTGAACATCGATCCGGACGCCACTGCACTGGCGAACATCGCCATCGGCGCAGCTGAATCCGCGCGCGCGCTGGCCGGCATCGAACCGCGTGTGGCCATGCTGTCCTTCTCCACGAAGGGCTCCGCCAAGCACGACGTCGTGACCAAGGTGCAGGAAGCCACCCGCATCGCCCACGAAATGGCGCCCGAGCTGATGCTCGACGGCGAGCTGCAGCTGGATGCGGCGCTGGTTGAAAAGGTCGGCCAGCTCAAGGCGCCCGGCAGCGCCGTTGCCGGCAAGGCCAACACGCTGATCTTCCCCTCCCTCGAGGCGGGCAACATCGGCTACAAGCTGGTGCAGCGCCTGGGCAACGCCGAAGCCTATGGCCCGATCCTACAGGGCATCGCCAAGCCGTGCAACGACCTGAGCCGTGGCTGCAGCGTTGACGACATCGTGGCCACCGTGGCCATCACCGCCGTTCAGGCGCAGGGCTAAGGCCTTCCAACGACGATTACTATTTAAGGAGAAGTACGCTATATGAAGATTCTGGTTATCAACGCCGGTTCCTCCTCCCTGAAATTTCAGCTGATCGACATGGAAAATGAATCCGTGATCGCCAAGGGTCTGGTCGAGCGCATCGGCACTGTCGATCCCACCACCGATCTGACCTACAGCTGGAATGGCAAGAAGATCAAGGAAATGAAGCTGAAGAAGAGCAAGACCCACGCTGAAGCCATGGAAATGGTTCTGGATGTGCTGGTGGGCAAGGATCGCACGGATCTGGAAGTGGAAGAACGCGCAGACGGCGCGCACCTGACCGGCACCGGCATCATCGCCGACCTGAGCGAGATCGGCGCGGTGGGTCACCGCGTGCTGCACGGCGGCGAAAAGTTCACCGCTTCCTGCCTGATCGACGATGCCTGCATCGCCGCCATCAAGGAAAATATCCCGCTGGGCCCGCTTCACAATCCCGCTAACCTGATGGGCATCGAGGCCTGCCAGAAGGTGCTGCCGAACGTGCCGCAGGTGGCCGTGTTCGATACCGCCTTCCATCAGACCATGCCGCCCAAGGCGTTCCGCTACGGCCTGCCGAACCATTACTACACCGACCTGCACATGCGTAAGTACGGCTTCCATGGCACCTCGCACCGCTTCATCGCGGGCCGCGCCACCGAGCTGTTCGGCCATGGCAAGAAGGTCATCGTGTGCCACCTGGGCAACGGTTCTTCTCTGTCCGCCTGCGTGGACGGCAAATGCGTGGACACCACCATGGGCATCACGCCGCTGGACGGCCTGCTGATGGGCACCCGCTGCGGCACGCTGGATCCCGCGTGCGTTGAGTTCATCTGCAATACCGAAAACAAGACGCCCTCCGAGGTTCTGAACATCATGAACAAAAAGAGCGGCCTTGTGGGTCTGACCGGCTCCTCCGATATGCGCGATGTAACCAAGCGCATGGACGAAGGCGATGAAAACGCGCGTCTGGCCATCGACATGTGGACCTACACTGTGCAGAAGTACATCGGCTCCTATATTGCCGCGATGAACGGCTGCGACGCCATTATCTTCACTGCCGGCATCGGCGAGAACCACATCCGCGCCCGCAAGTGGGTATGCGAGGGTCTGAGCTTCTTCGGCATCAAGATCGACGACGAGCGCAACAACGTTGCCGGTGAAGAGCGCCGCATTTCCGCGGACGACAGCAAGATCCAGGTCTGGGTCATCCCGACCAACGAGGAGCTGGCCATCGCCCGCGACACGCTGGAAATCGCTACGAAAAAATAACTTTACAAAATAGCTTTCAGCGTATATAATAGTTCGAGTTGGGGGGAAGGTGTATTGTCGGCTATTCTGGATATTTCCAGAGCACTGAAGAATCCCGGACAGGTATACGAATTTGAAGTATTTCCTGAAATCGAGGAAATGGAAGTGCTGATGGATCCGGTGCGCTTTGAAAACGTCGCGGTGCGCGGCGAATTCGTGGGCGCCGGCGAGCGCGTCGGCATTCGTGCCGAGGTGAACGCCACAGTACATTCGCGCTGCTGCAGATGTCTGGAGCCGGTCAGTCTCGAGCTGCCCGCGCAGATGGACGTGCAGTTTGCCCGTCATACCGACCCCGAAGACCCGGATCTGTATTCCTTTGAAGGCTCAAAGGCGGATCTTACGGACGCCGTGCGCGATGCGCTGCTGTTGGAATTGCCCTACCGATTCCTGTGCAGCGAGGATTGCAAGGGGCTTTGCCCCAACTGCGGCGTCAATCTGAATCTGGGTACCTGCACATGCCAGGAGGGCGCCAAGGTTACGAACCCCTTTTCGGCATTGAAAGCGATCGTGCAAAATAATGAGGAGGTGTAACTATGGCCACTCCGAAAGGAAAAGTCTCCAAGGCGAGGAGAGACTCGCGTCGCAGCGCACATTGGAAGCTGTCCCTGCCGGGCATCGTGAAGTGCCCCCGTTGCGGAAAGATGAAGCTGAACCATCGCGTCTGCAAGGCATGCGGCTACTATGACGGCCAGCAGATCATCAAGACTGAAGAGGCCAAGTAATTGCCCCTTCAATCGAGCAAGCGAGCGTTCGCATTATGCGAACGCTCGTTATGTTTTTTAAGCATAGCAATAGAAAGTGCCGGCGTCCGCTATCAAATAGACGCCGGCATCCCTGATCTGTATTCCCCAATCAGTCCCGCTTTCCAAACAATCGCCTGAACAGGCCCTGTTTAGCCTCGGGCGCCTTATTGGACTCGGGCGCTTCAGGTTTAACTTCGGATCCGCTGTTGGGTTCGGGCGCTTCGGGCACAGCCTCGCGCCTTTCCTCTTCAGGCTTTGGCACGTCCAGGCTATCCGGATCCGGCAGCTCTCCCAGGCCGATCTTCTCCTGCTTCGGCGCTTCCTGCTGCGCCTGCGGCGGCTGCGGCGGCTGTATACGCACCGCCATCGGCGGCTTTTCGCGCAGCTCGCGCGCCTTCTGGAGCATCTTCTCATCCACGCAATAGCCGATCATCCCCGGGTCGATCATCAAACCGTTGCCCGCCGCGCGGCGAACCAGATCCTCCAGCGTCATGGCGACGGCGCTCACGTTTGCGCCCTTCTGCTCGGCAAACGACATCAGCCGTATCGGCGACGTAAACACCGCCAGAAAGCGCTTTTTGCCCTCCTGGTCACCCAATAGCATGCACTTATCGCCCGACGTCTCGCGCCAGCCCGTGCCGCCGAGCCTTGCCCTTGCAGCGGGCGTGCACAGGCGGCCGCCGCTCACATCCACACAGGCGGCGTAGAGCACGCCGAGCGCAATTTCGCGCAGCGCAAAATTGCGCAGCGTCAGCATGCTTTCAAGTGCGCCGCGCTGTATTTCCTCCGCCGCATTCGCCGCCTTCAGGCGGTTCCAGCGCAGCCCATATTCCACCTCGCGCTGTATAAAGCTGCGCAGAACCGCATTTTCCGTCGGCGTTTCATCGCACAAATCGTCCAGAGCGATCTCCGCAGCGGAAATGCCGTTGTCCACGCGCAGCTGCTTCGCGCCGCAGTCTGCCAGCATTTTCAGCGTGGCGTCCAGCGCCGCGTGCTCAATCTCGCGTATCTGCCATACGTCCACGCCCGCATTCGCCTGCTGCACCCGACTGCGTGCGCGTTCCCCACGCTCCGCCGACGTGAACAGCTCCACGCGGCCATCAAAGCCAAACGCAGGCCAGCGGCCGTTCATCCCCGCCTCATACGCCAGCCAGAGCGCCGGCTGAGCGCGCAGTCCCTCACTCAGCGCGCGCCGCGCCTGAAGCCAGTCCTGCCGTATCTGTTCCGGCGCGCCCTTCTGCGCACAGAGCTTTTGCAGACGGCGGCATTCCGCCAGCTGCGCATCCAGCGGCCCCGCCTGAAGCGCGCCGCCGCGCTCGCGCGTCAGGCGCGCGGCAAAGTCATCCTCGGGCATGTGTTCGCCCATCAGCGGCCGGATCTCGCGTTCCACCGGCTTGCCCAGCAGGCTGCACGCGCGGTAGCCGATCAGCCTGTCCTTCGGCAGCGCCTTGCTGATGCGCGCCGCCAGCGCGTCCAGTCTCTGCGGGTCAGACTCACGCCATGCGTATTCCTCCGGCGTGATGCCAAAGATCATCATGCACACCTCGCCCGGCGCCAGCTTGCCCGTTTCCAGCTTCGCACGCGGATCGGCAATTTCCAGCGCATAGCCGAACATCAGCGGCACCTCGCCCACGGAATAATTCTTGCCCTTCGGAGCGTAGCTCCGCTTATATTTGATTTCCATATATTACCTCGTTTTCGCCCTTCCTTCATATATTATAGTTTTCAATGCCTGCGCTGTCAATTGCCAATTCCTGCACGATGGTTTCAATCCGCAAATTTGGGGTCATAATACATTCAAACGCAAACCGGAGGTTTGAAAAAATGAGCATTGGCATGATTCTGTTGATCATTGTAGGCATACTGATCCTGCTGGGCGTAGGTCAGCGCGTGCTGGACAAGCTGCGCCTGAACGACAAGCTGGCGCTGCTGTTCATCGCGCTGATGATCGGCCTGGGCTTTGTCCCTGATATTCGCGTGACCGACGTATTCGCATTCAATCTGGGCGGCGCGGTCGTACCGCTGGCGCTGTGCGTATACCTGTTCATCCGTGCCGATACCGGCTGGGAGCGCGCGCGCAGCCTGCTGGCGGCGCTGGTGACTGGTGTGGCCATCTACTGCATCGGCGTGTTCGCGCCCGACGAGCCCGAAACCATCACCGTCGACCCCAGCATACTCTACGGGCTGGCGGCGGGCGTAATCGCCTATATCTTCGGCCGTTCGCGCCGCTGCGCGTTCATTGCGGGCGTTGTGGGCATGATGCTGGCGAACACCGCAAATGCCGTCTACGTCTGGAGCCGCGGCATCCCGCAGGATTTCGTGCTTGGCGGCGCGGGCGCGGCAGATGGGATCATGATCTCCGGCCTGCTGGCCGTGCTGCTGGCAGAGCTGTTGGGCGAGATCATCGAGCGCATGCAGCGCGGCACGCACCGGCCTGCCCGCGCATTCGAGGGCGGAGACTTTATCGAAAGGGAGGATGCGCGATGAAGCGGTTTACAGCCTGCATGCTTGCATTGCTTCTGCTGGCGTTTATGCTGCCTGGCGCGCTGGCGGAGAACGACGGCGACTGCGTGTATTCGCTGGTGGACGCGGACGGCAAGCGCCTGACGCGGCGCGCAGGGCGCATGTATGAGGGCGACGAATATATTTCGTCCGACAATACACTCTACCGCGTGGCGTTCGTAGACGATGAGCGCTGCGTTGCCACGGCGGAAAAGCTGGGGCGCGCAGACGCCGACCTGCCCGCGCTCGCGGCCCTTTCCGCCCGTGCCGAGGATGGAAAAAAACTGATCTGCATGTATTCCACGCACTCGGATGAATCCTATGTGCCCAGCGACGGCGCATCCTCACTGTGGAAAAACGCGGGCATCTACGATGTAGGCGAAGCGCTGAAGGATAATCTGGAGGAAAAGGGCATCACCGTGGAGTATTCGGATAAATCCTTCCTGCCGCACGACGCGGGCGCATACAACCGTTCGCGCAGCACGGCGGAGGCCTACGCTGAAAAAATGCCCGACGCCATCATCGACATCCACCGCGACGGCGTGGACGCCGACGAATATGAAACCGAAGTCGACGGCGAAGACACCAGCATGGTGCGCCTGTTCGTGGGGCGTTCCAACCAGAACGCCGCCGAAAACAAGGCCTTCGCCCAGCGCCTGAAGGCTGCGGCGGACAAGGCCTATCCAGGGCTCATCAAGGACATTTTCATCGGCAAGGGCAATTACAACCAGGAGCTCTATCCGCAGGCGATCCTGCTGGAATTCGGCACCTATGAGATTGAAAAGGAAAAGGCTATCTCCGCCACGCAGTACATGGCCGATGTGATCGACGATGTGCTCTACGGCCCGTCCGCGCGGGCCTCCACAGGTGAAAAGAACACGAACGCGGCAAAAGGCATCGCCTGGGCTGTGGGAATCGCGCTGGTGGGCGCGGCGATCTATGCGCTGGCCGCCACAGGACGCTTCGGCACGGCGTGGGGAAAGCTGAAAAACGGCATGCAGGAAATGGGCGCGGGACTGTTCGGGAAGCACAAATAAGCGCAGGCAGTCCCCTTCCGTGTCTATTTATCAATGATGTGAACCACCCGTCTGACGGGTGGTTTGGTCTGCTTTCCTATTTTCCGTCCTGACAGACTCAGCGCTCAATTTTCCGGATTCCGCCGTCCGCCACGCGCCATACGGCGCCGGTCTCCGCGCCGGCAAGGTCATCCATATCCGTGCAGGTCACGATGGTTTGAATGCCGGTAAGCCGCGCCAGCAGCTGACGGCGGCGCGATGGATCGAGCTCGCTCATCACGTCGTCGAGCATCAGCACCGGCCATTCACCCAGCTCGTCGCGCATGACGGTCAGCTCGGCCAGGCGGATCGCCAGCGCAGCGGTGCGCTGCTGCCCCTGAGAGCCGAAGGCGCGCACCTCGCGCGCGTTTACGGTGAGCAGCACCTCGTCGCGGTGCACACCGACGGTGGTGCTCAGGCGGCGCAGATCTGTCTCTCGCGCGGCAAACAGCGCATCCAGCTGCGCCTGCACCTGTTCCCCGCCGCGCACGCAGGGCTGGTATCGCACGCCGAATTGCTCGCGCCCGCCCGCGATGTCCTGATAAATATCCTGTGCCGCGACTGCCAGCTTTTCCACATATTCCGCGCGCCTGCCGGTCAGCTCCGCGCCCGCCTCGGCCAGCTGCTGATCCCACATATCCAGCGTACCGCGCATGGATGGGCTCGCCAGCGCGGCCTTCAGCGCCTCGTTGCGCTGCTTGAGCGCGCGATTATAGCGCTGGAGCGCGTAATAATAGGCGGGGCGGATCTGCGCCAGCGTGATGTCCACCATGCGGCGGCGTTCCGCGGGGCCATCCTTCACAGTGCGCAGATCCTCCGGCGAAAACAGCACGCCCGCCACATGCCCCATCAGCTCGCCCGAGCGCGCGGCCTCGCGTCCGGCAATCTTTATTTTGCGCTTGCCCTGCGCCGGCATTATGATCTCCACATCGTGGCCGCCGTCGCGGCGCTCGGCGCGCAGCTGCACGGAGGCAAAATCCGCGCCCCAGCCGATCAGCTCCCGATCCTGCCGCGTGCGGTGTGAACGACCGGTGCAGCACAGATACACGGCCTCGAGCAGGTTCGTCTTGCCCTGACCGTTATCGCCCAGCAGCACGTTTACGCCCGCGCAGGGTGCAAAATCGCATTCGGCATAGCTGCGGTAGTTTTTCAGTTTGACGTCGGTAACGCGCATGCGGCTCCTCCCCACAACGATGTTTATGGGCGCGCGCAGAACTGCGCGCGCCCTTCATAATGATTATATCTGGCCTGCCTTTTTGCGGGCCTCCAGCTTTTTGCGCGCCTCGGTGCCCAGCACCTTCTTGCGCATGCGGATGGATTTCGGGGTGATCTCCACCAGCTCGTCATCATCGATGAATTCCATGGCCTCTTCCAGCGTCGGAATGTGAATGCTGGTGAGCTTGTTCGTTTCCTCGGCGGCGGCGGCGTTGCGCGTGTTGGTCATATGCTTCTTGCGGCATACGTTCACGTCAATATCGCCGGGGCGGGAGTTGCGGCCGATAATCATACCGTTGTACACCTTCACGCCCGAATCCACAAATAGCTCGCCGCGATCCTGAACGCTGAAGAGCGCGTAGGAAGTGGTCACGCCGTCCTCCCAGGCGACCAGTGCGCCGGTATTGCGGGTGGGAATATCGCCGCGGTACGGCTTGTAGCTGTCAAATACGCTGCTCATCACGCCCTCGCCGCGCGTATCGGTCAGGAATTCGCTGCGATAGCCGAACAGGCCGCGCGACGGCACCTCGAATTCGAGGCGCATACGGTTTTCACCGTGCATGGAGATCAGCGTGCCCTTGCGGCGGCCGATCTTTTCGATCACCACGCCGGAATACTCGGTGGGCACATCCGCCACCATGATCTCCACCGGCTCGCACTTCACGCCGTCGATCTCCTTGTAGATGACCTCAGGCTTCGTGATCTGGAATTCATAGCCCTGGCGGCGCATGGTTTCAATCAGTATGGAGAGATGCAGCTCGCCGCGGCCATACACGCGGAAGGCGTCCGTGCTGTCGGTCTCCTCCACGCGCAGGGAGACGTCGGTCAGCGCCTCCTTTTCCAGGCGCGCGCGCAGATGGCGCGACGTCACATAGGTGCCCTCGGTGCCTGCAAACGGGCTGTTGTTGACGCAGAAGGTCATGGAAATGGTCGGCTCGTCGATCTTTACGAAGGGCAGCGGATCGGCCATGGCCACGTTGCAGATGGTATCGCCAATCAGCAGGTCTGGGAAGCCGGAAATGGCCACGATGTCGCCCACCTTCACCTCATCGGCGGGCACGCGCTTGAGGCCGTCGTAGGTAAACAGCCCCGCCAGACGCATCGGCGCGGACACGAAGCCCGAGCCGTACACGCAGCGAATGGCCATCATATTGGTCTTGATGGTGCCGCGCTCAATGCGGCCAACGCCGATTCGACCCACATACTCGTTGTAGTCGATGGTGGAGACCAGCAGCTGGAGCGATTCATCCGGATCGCCCTCGGGCGCGGGAATATGCTCCATAATGCAGTCGAACAGCGGGCGCAGGTCGGTACCGGGCTTGCGCCAGTCCGTAGTGGCGGTGCCCGCGCGGCCGGAGGCATAAATGACCGGACTGTCGAGCTGCTCGTCGGTCGCGTCCAGATCCAGCAGCAGCTCAAGCGTTTCGTCCAGCACCTCGTCGCAGCGCGCGTCCGGACGGTCGGTCTTGTTGATGACGATGATGACCTTCAGGTTCAGCTCCAGCGCCTTCTTCAGCACGAAGCGCGTCTGCGGCATCGGCCCCTCGAAGCTGTCCACCAGCAGCAGCACGCCGCTGACCATTTTCAGCACGCGCTCCACCTCGCCGGAAAAGTCGGCGTGGCCGGGGGTGTCGACGATGTTGATTTTCACGCCCTTCCAATGGATGGCCGTGTTCTTGGCAAGGATGGTGATTCCGCGCTCGCG
>CAKUOX010000053.1 GCA_934670175.1 uncultured Clostridia bacterium
TTACGGCGTTTCACTCATTTCTATTCTGACTTCTCTTTTCCTCTTCGCTCTCGCTGTATCGTTTTCAAGGATCGCTCCGTCGCTCGCTTGATTTACTCTCGCGCTCAACGCAAGAGTTATTATAACAAAATCCCATGCCTTTGTCAAGGGGAAATTTTCAATTTATGCCGAAATTTGCTGACCGCAGGATATTGTGGCATATCCGCGGCAAATGCCACCAGATATGGCTTTACGAGCCGTTTTATGCGCCGATTTTTGGCTCGATCGTTTTGTTAAGATATTTGTTTTTTGTCGCCCAAAAAAGTCCCGGCACGCACAGGCAGCCGGCAGCGAGCAGCGACGCCGCATAAATATTTACATTCGCCGGCGCACCTGGTGCTGCGTTTACTGCGAGCAGACCGCAGGCAACGGCGAGGATCGCCGCCGCGACGCCGCGCACGCACAGATATGTACGCCACGAAATGCCCATATCCGCCAGCACGCGCATGTTCTGCGCCGCAATGCACAGCCCGCCGAAGCCGATGGCCGCGCCCTGGATGAGCAGCTTCCCTTCACATTCCCAAGCGGCAAGCCGTGCAAGCCCGCTGGGCAGATCTGCGGCAAGCAGGAGGGCATCACCCGCAGCATCGCCCACGAACGACGCCGCGACGCTGCTGATCGCGCTGAAAAGCACCATGTGTCCACAGATAGTCAACAATATCTCCACAGCGTGTACCATCCCGCCGCGCGTTTCAGCCGTTGGCGCGATCCTGCCTTCACCGAGCGGGAAATATTCCAGCAGGCGCAGCATTGCCAGCTGCACGGCGGCCTGAATACAGGCAAGGCGCAGGCCGAGCGCCGCAGAACCATACAGTCCCGCGCCGACGCCCATGATGAGATACGCCGGACTCAGCCCGCAGAGCGCCAGCGCCAACCGCCGCGCCTGGGCAGGCTCAAGCCCTGCATTCGCCGCTACGCGGCGCACGGCCACCGCGCCGCCCGGCGAACCGGCGGCCATACCGGCAATCAGCGCGGGCGCTGCGGCGCCGGACAGGCGAAACAGCGGCCGCATCAGTCCGGACAGCAGCCGATCGTAGACCGCGCAGGCCTCGGCGCTCGTGAGCGCAGGCATCAGCGCCAGAAAGGGAAGCAGAGACGGCGCGACATTCTGCGCCCAGAGCCGCATGGCTCGCTGTGCACCCGCAGCGGAAATCTCCGGCCGCAGCAGGATCAGCGCGGCCGCGGCCAGCGAAAGAAAAAAGCGCATACGCTTCATACCGGCAGAATCACCCCCACCGGCAGGCTATGCGCGAGCACGCCGCTTATGCCGGATCGGTGCTGCCGAAACCGCCGGTACGCGCGGTGGCCGCGTCGTCATCCTCGGTGACACCGAAGGGCAGAAGCACGCCCTGGGCAAAGGCTTCTCCGCGCCGCACGACGAGCGTTTTGCCCTCGGAATTGGCGTTGACGAGCTTGATACGGATGTGTCCCTCGTTTTCCGCGCCGAAATAATCCGAATCGATCACGCCGACGCTGTTGTACAGCTGCACGCGATATTTAAAGCCCTGCCCCGAGCGCGGAAAGAGCATGAGCACCCAGCCCGTATCGATGCGCGCGCGCACGCCGGTGGGAATATCGATAAATTCGCCGGGCGCGAGCGTGAAATCGAGGGGCGAGAAAAAATCGTAGCCCGCAGAGCCGGACGTGGCGCGGCGCGGCAGGCGAAGCTCCGCCCACGGGCAGGGCGCGTCGAAGCGCCAGTCGGCCTCGAACTGCGGCTGGGATACCTTCATGAACTGAGCGACCTTCTGCATATCTTGCCTCCGAAAACATATTCTTCATCTATTATATATATTGGCATTATAGCACGCATGCTGCGCGCCTTCAAGCCGTGTCTGCAAACCGTATAGATTTGCCCGCGCCAGGTTAACAGCAGCGCACGCGAATTGACATTCATACGCGCGTGTGTCTATAATATTATGGCGGATTTTTCTGCCGGGTTCATTGAAGGAGAGAGATATACATGCGTAAGACCAAAATTATATGCACCATCGGCCCCGCCTGTGCCGACGAGGAAACGCTGCGCCGGATGTGTCTGGCGGGCATGAACGTGGCGCGGCTGAATTTCTCGCACGGCACGCACGACGACCACCTGGCGCACATACGCCGCATCCGCAAGGTGCGCGAGGAGCTGCACCTGCCCATCGCCATTATGCTGGATACGAAGGGACCCGAATACCGAATCGGCTGCTTTGAAAACGGCAGCATCGAGCTGAAGGACGGCGACCTGTTCACGCTGACGACGCAGGACGTCGTGGGCGACGAGACTCGTGTTTCCGTAAGCTACAAGGGGCTGTGCAGCGAGCTGAAGCCCGGCGACCATGTGCTCATCAACAACGGCCTGCTGGTGCTGGAGGTGCTGGAAGCCGACGCGCAGGATGCGAAGTGCCGCGTACTGACCGGTGGAACGCTGAGCAGCCGCAAGAGCATGAGCTTCCCTGGGCGCGTGTTCACCCACGCCTACCTGAGCGAGCAGGACAAGGCCGACCTGCTCTTCGGCGCAGAAAACGACGTTGACTTCATCGCCTGTTCCTTTGTTTCCCGCAAGGAGGATCTGCTCTCTGTGCGCGAATTTCTGGCGGCGCACGGCGCGAGCGACATCGACCTGATCGCGAAGATCGAGAACCGCTCGGGCGTGGACAATCTGGAGGACATCTGTACCGCGTGCGACGGCGTGATGGTGGCGCGCGGCGATCTGGGCGTGGAGATCCCGTTTGAGGAGCTGCCCGCCATACAGAAGCGCGTGATTACCGAATGCCGCATGCTGGGTAAGCGCGTGATCACCGCCACGGAAATGCTGGAATCCATGATAACGAACGTTCGCCCCACGCGCGCGGAGATCTCTGACGTGGCCAATGCCGTGTACGACGGCAGCAGCGCGATCATGCTCTCCGGCGAAACGGCGGCGGGCAAATATCCGGATCTGGCGGTAGAGACGATGGCGCGCATTGCGGAGGAAACGGAGAAACACGTTTCCTACACCAAGCGCTTCCGCGACGCAGAATTTAAGATGCAGAACGTGGTGGATGCGATCTCTCACGCGGTGTGCGGCATGGCGATCGACATCGGCGCGAAGCTGATCGTGGTCTGCTCGCTGTCCGGACGCACGGTGCGCATGGTATCG
This sequence comes from uncultured Clostridia bacterium, assembly GCA_934670175.1. Classification (GTDB taxonomy): domain Bacteria; phylum Bacillota; class Clostridia; order Christensenellales; family Aristaeellaceae; genus SFTH01. The sequence continues at coordinate 3,164 of CAKUOX010000053.1, forward strand.
CGCTTCCGCTCGCCCACGGATATTCTGGGCGTGACCACGGACGAGAAGAGCTGGCGGAAGCTGGCGCTGTCCTGGGGCGTGCTGCCCGCGCTGACCGACCGCTTCGATTCGACGGACGTGCTCTTTTTCAATGCGAAGAATCTGGCGCGGGATCTGTTCCACCTGCCCAAGGGCACGCGCATCGTCATCACCGGCGGCCTGACGAACGGCACCTCCGGCAATACGAATATCATCAAGGCCGAAGTGATCTGATTTTGCTTGAAAGCGCCGCGCGCATCTGGTAAAATGATCTATAAAGTGCAGGCATGAACGATCCAGCGCTCCGCGCTGGATCGTTTTGATTATGGAGGGATCGCCCCATGCGGATCTATCGTGAAAGCGCGCCGGTGAGCATCGTAGAGGTGCTGAACGCGCGCGATCGGCGCGCAGCGCGGCAGCGGGAACGGCTGCGCAGCGGCGGCACGCTGGTTTGGCTGACGATGAATATTCCCGGCGCAGTAAAGATCACGCCGCCCATCGGCGAGGCGTTTGAAGCGGGCGTTTCGGCCATCGCCGCGGCGTTCGGCGGCATACCCGAGCGCTTCTGCTCAAACGCGGGGCTGGAGGCCTGCCTGCTGTGCGCGCACCCCGCCGCCGAAGTCAAGCGCAAGGCGGCGCACATAGAGGATGCGAGCGGCGTCGGGCGGCTATTGGACATCGACGTGCTCGGCGCGGACGGCGTAAAGCTCTCCCGCGAGGCGCTGGGACTGCCGCCGCGCAGCTGTCTGATCTGCGGCGGCCCCGCGTTTGTCTGCGCGCGCAGCCGTGCCCACGGACTGGACGCGCTGCGGGCGGAGGTCGAACGGCGCATCGCGCTGTGGCGCGCGGACGCGCTGCCGAAGCGCATCGGCGCAATGGCCGTGGACGCGCTGATTCGTGAGGCCGAGACCACACCCAAGCCCGGGCTGGTGGACAGGCGCAACTGCGGCTCGCATCCGGACATGGATCTCGGCCTGCTGCGGCGCAGTGCGCTTTCACTGGGCGATTATTTCACCGTCTGCGCGCGCACAGGCTTTGCCGCACCGGCGGACACGGATATTTTTCCCGAATTGCAGCGCGCGGGCATCGCAGCGGAGCAGACCATGCAGCGCGCGACTGGCGGCGTGAACGCGCATCGGGGCGCGATATTCTCCCTGGGGCTGCTGTGCGCGGCGGCGGCGCAGTGTCTGCGCGAATACGACGCGCCGGCGGAGCGCATCTGCCGCCTGGCCGGAGAGCTCGTCGCGCCGCACGCTGCGCGGACGCTCGCCGCGCTTACGCCCGAGACTGCGCGCAGCTTCGGCGAGGCGCTGTACGCTGCCACCGGCATCCGTGGAGCGCGCGGCGAAGCGGCGGACGGTTTTCCATCGCTGACGGGCATCGCGCTGCCGATGCTCGAAAAATACGCCGCGCTGGGCGCGGAGGCCGCGGGCGCGCGAACGCTGATCCACCTGCTGGCGCAGACCGACGACACCACGCTGATCCGCCGCGGCGGACTGGCACGGGCGGAGCAAATGCGCGCCTCGGCACAAAAACTCGCCGCAGGCGAAATGACCTGCGACGAGCTAACTGCACTGGACGATCTGTTTATTTCGGAAAACCTCACCTGCGGCGGCTGCGCGGATATGCTGGCCTGCGCCTATTTCCTGCAGGCCGCCGCAGAGGAGCCCTCACTGCCCGATCAATCCATGAATATTTAGCGTGGACGCCAGCGCGCAGTCGATCACATACGCGCCGTCCCGATCCAGATACTCCGTCCAGCCCTCGGCGCTCGGAAGCGAACAGAAGCTGTCAATATCCGCCTGCGTGGCGGTGAAGGGCAGCTTTGTGGTTTCCAGCAGGTAGTATTCCCCGCTGCCCTCCCAGGTCTCCAGCGCTACCTGCGCATGGCCGGGCGTGATAATAATCATGGCGTTCATATTGGCCGACTGCAGCGCGGACGCCACCAGCAGCGCCGTTTCGATGCAGATGCCCGAGCGGCTGGAGAGCACCTCGGACGGCGGCAGCACGCGCTGGTTCGCGCCGAAGGAATACGGCCCCATGTTGTAGCGCACGCCGCGCTCGCTGATCGCGCCCTGGATGCCCAGCGCCTGAATGAGCGTCGTATCCTCGGGCGATACATCCTCGGGATACGCCAGCTGGTAGCCGGGCAGGCTCTCATAGCCCTCGCCGAAGGTGCTGCGAATCCAGTCGATGGCATCGCGGCGGAGGTCGAGCACCGCCTGCGATTCCGGATCCAGCCACGCCAGCAGCGTGTACGGCTCGATGATGCCGAATTCATTGTTGTACATGGAGAAGTCATAGAGGCTGCGCAGCGTCACGTTCCGGCTCTCGGCGGCCAGAATCGCGCCCGTTTCCTTATCGGTGACCTTCAGCACGATCTGCGTGGCCTTTTCACTGCTGAGCGACGGCACATCCGGCAGTACGGGCGGCTTGATCTGGAAAAAGCGCGTTTCGGGCGTAACGGTGACCAGCTGATAATACTGCTGCGAAAAGCCGGTGATTTCCGCCTCGATCAGCACCTCGCGGCTGCCCGAGCCGGTATAGAGCAGCAGATTGATCGCCGAATCCATGGAAGGGTAGAGATTCGGATAGATCTCATCGGCGAAGGAATAATACAGCTCCACCTCGTCCGAAGGCGCCTGATCCGAGCACAGCGCGGCGCAGATATCGTACTGCGTTATCAGGAGCGTATACATCATGCTTTCATAGTGCCAGAGTATCGCGGGCTGCCGCGCCACGAGCTGCTCGGAGGAAAAGCGCATCAGCGGATCCTGATTCACGATGGCCGTGTAGTCTGCGTAGAGCTTATCCTGAAAGGCGTCGATCTGCCGGACATAGCCCGCCCAGATGTCGGTCAGCGCCGCAGGACAGTTCATGGACAGATAGTTCGCCTGCACGCCGCCCATCGCAGCATACATGCCGTCGAGCAGCTCGGTCTGCGACGCATACTCGCCCTGCGCCGCGCGCGCCTGATACTCCATCAGCGGATCGCTGGAATGATAGTAATCCACATAAAACGCCAGATATTCCCGCAGTATCCGGCAAGCGGACACGGCGTTTGCGTACTGCTCGCCATGCTGCTGTGCCCAGTCGGGGCTTGCCTCAAGCGCGGCCGCGATCTGCGCGCATTCCGCCTGCGCGCTCTGGCAGCGTTCCACATATTCCAGCATCGCAGCGGCATATTCGCCGTCGCCATTTTCCATGGAACGGCTGTATTCCTCCGTCAGCGCCTGCGTGGCGGCGGACATATCCGCGCTCAGCGCGTTCAGATGCGCATACATCGCGGCAAAATCCACGTCCGGCTCGGCAGCCTGCGCGCCTTCGGCGAAGGCGAAGGTCTCCGAGGCGTGAACGAGCGCGGAGAGCACCGCGTCTGCATCGTCCTGCAGATATGCTGCGCCATACAGCAGCGCATAGCCGCCGCGCTGCTCCCACAGGTACGCGCCCTCGACGATCGCGCCGCTTTCCGCATCGGTATAGGCGTAGATCATCGCGTCCATGGCGATGCCGCGCAGCTCCAGCGGCACAGGCGCGTCGCCGGGATCGCTCACCATCGAATCGCCCATCGCTTCCCGCAGCGCCGCACCGGTCTGCGCGAAGAACGCCGCCTCGTCCAATTCACCGTCGCCGATCCAGATCATGCGGAAATTGGAATTGCTCTCTCCGGTGTAGACCCACACGAAGCCATCCTGCTCATATATTGCGGCGCTGGACGGCGCTTCGAAGGAGAAGCCGTAGCCCTGGCTGTCATAGCGGACATAGGCCGTTTCGGCAGCGGCGCAGAGCGCGGAGGCAAGCAGCGCGGCCGCGATCAGCAGCGCCAGAGCGCAGCGAACAAACCTTCTTTTCATAAATACACCTCTCTCACAGAATCCTGTCCTTCCCAGACCTGAGCAGCACATCGATCGCACCGGCATCCGGCAGCGCCGCATCGTAATCCTCGCGCAGGCGGCGGCGCGCCGCGCCGGCATCGCTGAAGCTGGGCACGCCGTCCAGCCGGCGCAGGCTGGCGAGCTCATTTTCGCCGTAAATAATCACATCCAGCAGCTCCGCGCCCGCGCGGTGCAGCGTATAGCCATAGCTGCGGGCGCGCGCAAAATCGTATTCATCAAAGGCGCACGCCTCGCGGCCGCAGAACAGCAGCAGCGCGACGCCCCGCGCATCGCAGGCAATGGCGTCGCCCAGCGCCGCGCGCAGCGTTTCCGCTTCGCCCCACGCCAGCGAGGGGCATATCTCGCGCCGGAAGATCAGCCCGCCCGCCGCGTCCAGGCAGAGCTGCACGCTGCACGGCGCTTCAAATTCGCCGCTCATCCGGCAGGCATGGCGAAACATGCTCAGGAAATTCTTGCACGCCGGCCGCTGCGCCTCCACCGCCGCTTCGCAGTCGAGCAGCGTTTCGCCGACGCAGACGAGCCAGTCCGCCGCGCGGCGCCCGACCCCGGGCACGCGGGTCAGCGCGCGCGCGTCGGCGCGGAGCGTGGCCTGCGCGCTGCCAAAGTGCTCCACCAGCTGCGCCGCCATGCCGCTCACATCCTGCCTGGGCAGCACGAAGCAGAGCAGAAATTCCATCAGCTCGCGGTCGTTCAGCCCATCCGCACCCTCGCGCAGCAGGCGGGCGCGCAGCCGGTCGCGGTGGCCGCTGTGATCCGCTTCCCGAAGCTCGATCCTCTCAAATTCATTCATCGCATTAATCCGTAAGCTCGATCTTGTCGCGCCCAAACACATCGTAGGACTGCTCGATCACCTGCCGCGCGGCCTTCGTGGCCTGAGGCCTGGCGCTTGAGCCGCGCTGGGTCAGCCTGACGCGCACCGGCACGCCGAAGCTCTCGCTCAGCGACGCCTCCATCAGCGCGGCCTTCGGTTCCAGCAGCTTCTGCACCATGATGCCGTCGCGCCCGAATTCCAGCGTGACCACACTGCCGTCGAAGCCGCCGAACGCGGCCTTGGGCAGCATGCTGCGCACGCTGGGGTTTTCCGCGCCGAATTTCTCCATTGCTGCCAGATACTGCGGCGGCGGCGTCTCGGCAGGCGCGGCGGCGGGAGGCGCAGACACAGCCGCCTTCGGCGCGGGCGCAGCCGCTTTGGGCTCAGCCGCAGATGCGGCGGGCTTCGCGGGTGCAGGAATCGCGCCGGAAGCGAGCATTTTTTCCATTTTTTCCAGCCGCTCCGTCAAACCCGCGTCCGCCTCCTGTTCCGGATGGCAGGCGCGCACGGCGGCCAGCTCCAATATGGCGCGCGGCAGCGTCGCCCACTTGATGTCGCCCTCGACGCGCATGAACAGCTCCATATCCCGCATCAGCTGCTCGCTGCCCGCGCGCTTGCCCTGCTCGACAAAGCGCGCCGCATCTTCGGGCGTGAGCTCGGCGATCTTTGCCAGCTCGTCGCCGACCGCCTGCCCCAGCAGCACGTTGCGCAGGTGCGCCGCCACATCCCGTGAGAACACGCGCGGATCGCTGCCGCGGCGCATGACCGCATCGATATGCTCCAGCACCGACGCCGCGTCGTAGTTGATGAGCGCATCCGTAAATTCGAACATGAGATCGCGGCCGGTGGTGCCGAGCACGTCCCGCGCCAGCTCCGCCGTGACCACGCCGTCCGTAAACGACAGGCACACGTCCATCAGCGACAGCGCGTCGCGCATCGCGCCCTCGGCAGCGCGGGCGATTTCCAGCAGCGCGTCCTCCTCGGCGGTGCGGCCGATGCCCTGAAGCACCACCTTCAGCCGGCCGACGATGGCCGGAACGGAAATGCGGTGGAAATCGAAGCGCTGGCAGCGCGAAAGCACCGTAGCGGGCAGCCTGTGCGGCTCGGTGGTCGCCAGAATGAACACCGCGTGGCGCGGCGGCTCCTCCAGCGTTTTAAGCAGCGCGTTGAACGCGCCGGAGGAAAGCATGTGCACCTCGTCGATAATATAGACCTTATAGCGCGTCAGCGTCGGCGGATAATTGATCTTCTCGCGCAGATCGCGGATTTCGTCCACGCCGTTATTCGACGCAGCGTCGATCTCCAGCACGTCCATGCAGCTTTCGGTCTGCAGCGTCCGGCAGATCTCGCATTCGCCGCAGGGATCGCCGTCCACGGGATGCAGGCAGTTCACCGCCCGCGCCAGCACCTTGGCTGCGGTGGTCTTGCCGGTACCCCGACTGCCGCAGAAAAGATAGGCATGGCCGATGCGTCCGGTCTCGACCTGCCGCTTCAGCGTGCGCACCACGGCGTCCTGATCCACGATTTCCGAAAATGTATTGGGCCGCCATGCGCGGTAGAGCGCCTGATAACTCATATTCAACCGACCTCCAAAATCAATCCATATTAATAATACCGCATTTCGGCCGAAAACAAAAGAACTTTTTACAGCGCGATAAAAACATTTCGCGCTTTTGATGCTATAATCTATCAGGACGTTTGAAAACCGAACGTTCGGGAGGGATATTTTCGATGAAAAAGATCGTAATGACCGGCGGCGGCACGGGCGGCCACGTTACGCCGAATCTCGCGCTGATTCCGCGGCTTCAGGCCGACGGCTGGGAGATTCACTATATCGGCGCGGCCAACAGCATCGAGCAGCAGCTGATCTCCGCAGTGCCCGGCGTGAAGTTTTATTGCGTTTCCGTGGGCAAGCTGCGGCGTTATTTCGACCCGAAAAATTTTTCGGACCCGTTCCGCGTGATCAAGGGCGTGGCGCAGGCCACGCGCATCATCCGCAGGATCAAGCCCGACGTGGTGTTTTCCAAGGGCGGCTTCGTATCCGTGCCGGTGGTCTACGGCGCGCACTTCAACCATGTGCCCGTGGTGACGCATGAATCCGATCTTACGCCCGGACTGGCGAACAAGCTGTGCCTGCCGTTCGCGTCGGCGCAGTGCTGCACCTTCCCCGAAGCCGTGAAATATGCCAAGGGCAAGGGCGTGTATACCGGCACGCCGCTGCGGCCCGAAATTTTCGAAGGCGACCGCGAGCGCGGCCTGAAGACCTTCGGCCTGAACGCAAACCTGCCGGTGCTGATGGTGGTGGGCGGCTCGAGCGGCGCGCAGGCCATCAACGAATGTGTGCGCGAGGCGCTGCCGCAGCTGATGCAGGGCTTTCAGGTGCTGCACCTGTGCGGGCGCGGCAATCTGAGCGACCGGCTGGCCGGCAGCAAAAACTATGTGCAGGTGGAATATCTGGATCGCGAAATGGCGGACGCGTACGCCTGCGCCGACGTGCTGATCTCCCGCGCGGGCAGCAATTCGCTGTGCGAAATTCTGGCGCTGAAAAAGCCCGCGCTGCTGATCCCCTATCCGATGGGCGCAAGCCGCGGCGACCAGATTCTCAACGCCGAATCCTTTGAAAAGCGCGGGCTGAGCCGCGTGATGCAGCAGGATCAGATGACCGCCGAAACGCTCGCGCGCGAGGTCATTCGCCTCTACCACGATCGCGGCGCGCTGATGGACGCCATGGCGGCCGAGCACACCGGCGGCGGCGTGGATCGCGTGCTGGAGCAGATCTACAAGTACGCAAAGAAAGCATAAAACCAGGGTGCCGAAAAGGCTTGTATTGTAATGATAAGGGGGCTGCCGCAATCTCTGCGGCAGCCCCCACAGGATGTTGACAAAGTCAACAGACTGCCAGACGCTGAAAAGCCCTGCAAGGCAAGGAAACGCGGGCTGCAAATGAGGGCGCATATTTAAACATATGTAACCGATTTTGCAGCCCGTGTTGACGAAGTAAGCAGAAATTTCAACTTTGTCAGAGATCGTTCAGGAAATTTCTGCGTTTGTGGGGCTTATCAGCGAACTGGGGGCTGCCGCAATCTCTGCGGCAGCCCCCATGTTTGTCTTTTCCGCGGCTCAGGAGACCTTTACCTTGAAAGTTGCAGTCGCCTTTTTGTTGTCCTTCGACGTGCAGGTGATCGTGACCGTGCCCTTCTTCAGCGCCGTCATCGCGCCTGTTGCCGAGTCGATCTTCACGATCTTCGCATTGCTGCTCTTCCACGTCACCTCTGGATACGTCGCGTTCTCCGGCAGCGCCGCCGCCGTCAGGCCGCTATCCTCCGCGCCCACGGCCAGCTGCAGCACCGTCTTCTTCGTCAGCGCCTCGCCGTTATGATACGCCGTCACGCTCTTGACCGCCGTCTTGCTTACCGTGATCGCGCACGTCGCCTTCTTCTTCGCATTGTCTATCGCGATGCAGCTGATCGTCGCCTTGCCGACGCCCTTCACCTCAAACGCGCCGCTCGCTTCGTCGATCGTCACGACGTCCGGCCTGCTGCTGACCCACCTGACGCCCGTCACCGTCGCGTCCGCAGGCGTCACCGCGCCCGCAAAGCCGGTGTTCAGCCTGCCCCTTTCGTTCTCGAAATTCAGCGTCAGCTTCGTCTTTGTTGCGCCGTTGTAGGTGAGCTTCACCTTCGTGACCGCGTTCTTTTTCACCGTCACATTGCACGCCGCAGCTTTGCCGCTGCCGTCCCGCGCCGTGGCGGTAATCACCGCCGTGCCCGGCTTCAGCGCCGTCACCACGCCGTTTTCGTCCACCGCCGCGATCTCCGGCGCGCTGCTCGTCCAGATAAGCGCCTTGTCGTAGGCGTCCTTCGGGTTGACCGTCGCCTTCAGCTTCAGGCTCCGATTGTGCAGCACCGTCGCTTTTTTCGTGTTCAGCTTGATTCCGGTCACCGCCCTGCGAATGACCGTTACCTTGCAGCTCGCGGTTTTGCCGCTGCCATCCCGCGCCGCGGCGGTGATCGTCGCTTCGCCCGCCGCATGCACCGTCACCACGCCGTTTTCATCCACCGTCGCGATCTCCGGCGCGTCGCTCGTCCAGACGAGCGTCTTGTCGTAGGCGTCCTTCGGTGCGACCGTCGCCTTCAGCTTCAGCGTTCCGCTTTGCAGCAGCACGCTCGCCTTTGTCTTGCTCAGCTTGATGCTCGTTACGGGCTGATTAATTACCTTCACTGTGCACTGCGCCTGATGGCCGCTGGCCGCCGTCGCGGTGATCACCGCCGTGCCCGGCGCGACGCCCTTCACCACGCCCTTGCTGCTGACCGTCGCGATGCTCGGATCGCTGCTTGCCCATTTGACCGTTTTGTTCGTCGGCTTGCCGCTCAGCTGTGCCTTCAGCGTTGTGCTCTTACGGATCACCACATTGCGCTCGCCTGCGCCGCTGATGGCGATGCCCGTCGCGCCCCTCGCCTGCGCCGTCACCCTGCAGGAGGCGGACAGATCCGAGCCGTCGGTCGTCCTTGCGGTGATAATCGCCGTGCCCTTCGCCGCCACGCAGGTGATCGTGCCGTCCGCGTCCACCTTCGCCACCGCTTCGTTGCTGCTTTCCCAGATCAGCGCCCTGTTCGTCGCGTCCTCCGGCAGTACCGTTACATGCAGCGTGTCCACCTTCTGCCCCTTGCCCAGGCAGAGGGCGCTGGGGTTCAGACTGAGCGAAGCAACGTCTATTGCATTTCCGATTCTGTATTTATGGCCGCGCTGCTTGCACCACGTTTCCGCGTATGAGCCCGCCTCACATTGCACGAGCGTATCCTTTGGAATCGCATTGCCGTCAATCCAGCTCATGCCTGCGGGCAGCTTGATCACTTTCAGACTGCTGCAACCTGCAAAGGCAGCGTCGTTAATGCCATACAGGCTTTCCGGCAGCTCGATGCTTTCCATGCTGCTACAATCCTTAAAAGCTTCATTGTTGATCTCCACCACGCCCTCGGGAATCACAATGCCAGTCAGAGCGCTGCAGCCAGAGAAGGCGCTATCGCCTATGCTCGTTACGCTATCCGGTATGCTGATGCTCGTCAGGATACTACAGCCAGAGAAGGCGCCATCCCCTATGCGCGTTACGCTGTCCGGTATAATAATGCTCATCAGGCTGCTGCAGTCGCTGAAGGTTCCGGAAATGATGCCAAAAACGTTCGCTCCACTAATCTCTGTTATGCCTTTGGGAATACGAATACTTGTCAGGCTGATGCAGCCAGAGAATGCACCATATCCGATGCTTGTTACGCTGTCCGGTATGCTGATGTTCATCAGGCTTTTACACTCAGCGAAAGCTTCCGCACCAATGCTCGTTACGCCGTCTGGTATGTTGATGTTCGTCAGGATACTACAGCCAGAGAAGGCGCCATCCCCTATGCGCGTTACGCCGTCCGGTATAATAATGCTCATCAGGCTGCTGCAGTCTCTGAAGGTCCCGGGAATGCAAAAAGCTCCCCCTCCACTAATCTCTGTTATGCCTTTGGGAATACGAATACTCGTCAGGCTGATGCAGCCGGAAAAAGCAGCATCGCCAATGCTTGTTACGCTGTCCGGTATGCTGATGTTCATCAGGCTTTTACACTCAGCGAAAGCTTCCACACCAATGCTCGTTACGCTATCTGGTATGCTGATATTTGTCAACCGCTTGCACTTGTAGAAAGTATTATTTTCAATGCTCGTTACGCCATCCGGTATGCTGATGCCCGTCAGGCTGATGCAGCCGGAAAAAGCAGCATCGCCAATGCTTGTCACGCTGTCTGGTATGCTGATGCCCGTCAGGCTGCTGCAGCCTTCGAAAGCAGAATCGCCGATCGCCGTAACCGGCACGCCTTTGATCGTTTTCGCAGGAATATCCGCATTCGTTGCGCTGCCGATATATTTCGTGATCGTACATTTGCCATCTTCTATGGTGTATTCGTAATCCACCAATGCATCCACCAGATATTCGATGGGGTTGCCATACCCCTGCGCATAGGCTTCTGCCACCGTGCCCGCATAGCATTGCACGAGCGTATTCTCCGGAATCGCACCGCCATCGATCCATTTCACGCCCCAAGGCAGCCTGATGCTTTTCAGGCTGCTGCACCCTGCAAAGGCACTGTAGTCAATGCCCTCCAGGCTTTCCGGCAGATCGATACTTTTCAGGCTTCTGCAGCCTGCAAAGGCTTCAACACCAATCTCCTTCAAGCCTTCCGACAGCTTCACACTTTCCAGCTTTTCGCAACCTGAAAAAGCAGAGACTCCGATCCGCGTCACGCTGTCCGGAAGCTCTATGCGTACCAGACCGGTTTCACCAAGAAACGCCTTTTGCCCTATTTCAAGGACGGGCATGCCGCCGATCTCCGATGGAATCACAACGCTGGCATCTCTGCCGACATAGCGCGTGATCGTTGAATAGCCTTCGTCCTCGTTGATCTCATATTCATAGTCGCTATATGTCCGGCTTGCCGCCCACGCCGCCGCTGCGGAGCCAGCACTGCAGATGATCTCCACATCCTCCGCGACAATCTCTTTTCCGATGTCCGTCACGCTGTCCGGAATCGCGATACTGCGCAGGCTGGCGCATCTCGCGAACACATAGTCGCCGAGCCGAACCACGCCTTCCGGAACGACTACATCCGTCAGCACCTCGCCGTTCAGATATATTTTGCCAATCGGCGTACTGCGCCGGTTTGCGAATTTGATCTGCAGCCACGCGGCAAGATCGCTGATGTAAACATCCGCATCACAGCGGGCAAATGCATCCGAATCGACGCGCTCCAGCTTCGACGGCAGCACGACGCGCCTAAGCCCGCTGCAATCGGAAAAGGTCTTTTCCCCAATATGGGTTACGCCCTCCGGTATCGTAACATCCGTCAGGCTACCGCAGCGCAGGAAGACGCCTTCCCCCATCGCGTGCACGCCTTCCGGAATGTTAACGCTCGCCAGACTGCTGCAGTCAGCAAAAGCCTCGCTGCCAATCTCTGTTACGCCATTTGGAATTATAATGTTTACCAGGCTGCAGCAGCCATAAAAAGTACCAGGGGCGATACTCGTTACACTGTTCGGAATGCTGATGCTTATCAGGCCAGCGCAACCCTGAAAAGCTCTACCGCCAATGCTCGTTACGCCATCCGGTATGCTGATGCTCGCCAGGCTGCTGCAACCATTGAAGGCCCCCCAAGCGATACTCGCAACGGGTATATCGACGCTCGTCAAGCTGCTGCACAAACTGAAGGCAAACTCGCCGATGCTCGTTACGCTGTCCGGTATGCTGATGCTCGTTAAATTACTGCACCGTTCGAAGGCAAAAGCGCCGATGCTCGTTACGCCATCCGGTATGCTGATGCTCGTCAGGCCGGTGCACTCATAGAAGGCAGAGTCCCCGATGCTCGTTACGCTGTCCGGGATACTGATGCTCGTCAGGCTGCTGCAGTCATAGAAGGCATAGCTTTCGATCCGCGTTACACTGTCCGGGATACTGATGCTCGTCAGGCTACTACAGCCATAGAAGGCAAAATACCCAATGCTCGTTACACTGTTCGGTATGCTGATACTCGTCAGGCCGGTGCACTCATAGAAGGCAGAATATCCGATGCGCGTTACACCGTCTGGTATACGGACGCTCGTCAGGCTGCTGCAGCCATAGAAGGCTTGCTCGCCGATGCTCGTTACGCCCGCCGGAATTGTGATCTCCGTTTCAGTGAGTCGGCAGCCACATACGGCTAAACCCGCGATCTCATTATTGGCATAAATGTATTTATATTTCCAGTTGCCATCCCAGAACCCATGACCTGCTTTACTCAGTGCTTGCGCAACTGCACTGTCTAAAGAGCAATGCAGAGCGTCCTCACGGCCGTAGAAAGCACCTCTTCCGATGCTCGTTATATTCGCTGGCAGATCGATACTCCTCACGCTGCTACAGCCATAGACATAGAAGGCAAAATCTCCGATGCTCGTTACGCCGTCCGGGATGCTGATACTCGTCAGGCTACTGCAACCATAGAAGGCAGAATGCCCAATGCTCGTTACACCGTCCGGGATGCTGATGCTCGTCAGGCTACTGCAACCATAGAAGGCAGAATGCCCAATGCTCGTTACACCGTCCGGTATGGTGATGCTCGTCAGGCTACTGCAACCATAGAAGGCAGAGTCTCCGATGCCCGTTACGCTGTCCGGGATACTGATGCTCGTCAGGCTGCTGCAGTCATAGAAGGCATAGCTTTCGATCCGCGTTACACTGTCCGGGATACTGATGCTCGTCAGGCTGCTGCAATGAGAGAAGGTAGAACTTCCGATGCTCGTTACGCCGTCCGGGATGCTGATACTCGTCAGGCTACTGCAACCATAGAAGGCAGAATGCCCAATGC
>CAKUOX010000054.1 GCA_934670175.1 uncultured Clostridia bacterium
GTCGTGCCCTCGACGATGGGCAGAATATCGCGCTGCACGCCCTCGCGGGATACATCCGGGCCGTGGCCGCCGCCGCGGCCGGCCACCTTGTCGATCTCATCCAGGAACACGATGCCGTGCTGCTCTGCGCGCTCAATGGCCTCGGAATACACCGCGTCCATGTCGATCAGGTTTGTTTCCTCCTCGGCCTGCAGGATCTTGCGCGCCTCGCGCACCTCCACGCGGCGCAGCTTCGTGCGCTTGGGCATGATGCTGCCGAGCATGTCATTCATGTTCATATCGGTGCCGGGGATCTCGGCCTGCGGCGCGCTTTCCTCGACTTCGACTTCTACCATTTCGTGCTCCAGCTCGCCGCGGCGCAGGCGCGTGCGCACATCCTCCTGACGCACGGCCAGCTTCGTTTTTTCCTCGGGCGAGAGCTCCGGCTCCTTGGGCTTGTTGCCCAGCAGGATCTCGATGGGGTTCACCGGCGCTTTTTTCTTCTGCGCGCGGGTCATCAGATCCACCAGCCGATCCTCCACATTGATTTCGGCGCGGCGACGCACGCGCGCGGAGTGCTGCGCCTTCACCAGGCGGATGGCGGCCTCCAGCAGATCGCGGATGATGGATTCTACATCGCGCCCTACATAGCCGACCTCCGTAAATTTCGTGGCTTCGACCTTGATAAACGGCGCGTCCACCAGCTTGGCCAGGCGGCGGGCAATCTCAGTTTTGCCCACGCCCGTGGGGCCGATCATCAGTATATTCTTCGGGGTAACCTCTTCGCGGATCTCCTCCGGCAGCTGCGCGCGGCGATAGCGGTTGCGCAGCGCCACGGCCACGGCGCGCTTGGCGTCGCTCTGGCCGACGATATAGCGATCCAGCTCGCGAACGATCTCGCGGGGCGTAAGTTCAGTCATGCTTCAAGCTCCTTCAAACCTTTTCGACGATGATATTGTCGTTGGTGAACACGCAGATCTCGGCGGCGATGTGCAGCGCCTTTTCGGCGATTTCGGCGGCGGAGAGCTCCGTATTCTGGTACAACGCGCGCGCCGCAGCCAGCGCATAGTTGCCGCCGCTGCCGATGGCCAGCACGCCGTCGTCTGGCTCGATCACCTCGCCCGTACCGGAAACCAGCATCAGATTGTCCTTATCGGCGCACAGCAGCATCGCCTCCAGCTTCGCCGTCTTATTCATGCGCCAGTCCTGCGCCAGCTCCACGGCGGCGCGGGGCAGATTGCCGGAATACTGCGTGAGTTTATCTTCGAATTTTTCGGACAGTGCGAAGGCGTCCGCCACGGAGCCGGCAAAGCCGATCACTACGCGGCCGTTGTAGATGCGACGCACCTTGCGGGCATGTCCCTTGAAGATGGTATTTTGCCCCATCGTCACCTGACCGTCGCCCGCCAGCGCGGTCTCACCGTTGCGCGTCACGGCGCAGATCGTGGTGCCGCGGAAGGGGCTTGCGGCCTCATGTTCATAGCTCATATTGCTTTATCACCTCGTTCAGTGTGTCAATCGCGCGCTGACTCATGCGCTCATAGCGTTTTTTTTTGCCGCGCACGCGCTCATTCAGCGGGCTGAGAATGCCGAAATTGGCGTTCATCGGCTGAAAATTCGCGCTGGGCGTACTGACGTGCCGCGCGAGCGCGCCGAGCACCGTTTCGCCGGTGAAATCCGGCTCGGGCTTGCCCTGAAGCGCGCAGTACAGGCCGATGGCGGCGGTCATGCCGCTGGCGGTGGACTCCATGTAGCCCTCCACGCCGGAGAGCTGACCGGCAAAGCGCAGGTAGGGGTTGCCCTTGAACGCATAATTCGCACTCAGCATTTCGGGGCCGTTCAGGTAAGTATTGCGGTGCATCACGCCGTAGCGCGCGAACTCGGCGTGCTCCAGACCGGGAATCATCGAAAACACGCGCTTCTGCTCGCCCCATTTCAGCCGCGTCTGGAAGCCGACCAGGTTGTATAGCGTGCCCGCCTCGTTTTCCTGACGCAGCTGCACCACGGCGTAGGGCTCGCGTCCGGTGCGCGGGTCGGTGAGCCCTACCGGCTTCAGCGGGCCGAACGCCAGCGTCTGCCGTCCGCGCGAGGCCAGAATCTCCACCGCCAGGCAGCCCTCGAACACCAGCTTTTTTTCAAAATCGTGCAGCGGCGCGAGCTCCGCGCCCATCAGCGCGTCGTAGAAGGCGTTGTATTCCGCTTCATCCATTGGACAGTTCAGATAATCGGAGCCGCGCCCATAGCGCGACGCGCGAAATACCCTGCTCATATCCAGCGATTCCGCCGTGACGATCGGCGCGGCGGCGTCGAAAAAATGCAGCGCCTGAGCGCCCGGCAGGCGCGCGATGGCGTCCGTGAGCGCGGGGTCGGTCAGCGGGCCGGTGGCGATGATCGCCGGCGCTTCGGGGATCTCGTCCACCACGCGGCTTTCAAACGTGACCAGCGGGTGATTTTTCAGCGTATCGGTGATGCGCGCGGAAAAAAGATCGCGATCAACGGCCAGCGCGCCACCCGCGGGCACGCGGCAGGCCTCCGCCGCAGAAAGCACCAGCCCGTCCAGCGCGCGCATTTCGGCCTTCAGAAGTCCCGAGGCATTGGAGAGCTGCTCCGCTTTTAATGAATTGGAGCACACCAGCTCGGCAAAGCCCTCGGATTTGTGCGCAGGGCTGAATTTCACCG
The DNA here is from genome assembly GCA_934670175.1 of uncultured Clostridia bacterium. Lineage (GTDB taxonomy): Bacteria > Bacillota > Clostridia > Christensenellales > Aristaeellaceae > SFTH01. The sequence continues at coordinate 2,659 of CAKUOX010000054.1, forward strand.
GCTTCATTTCGATCAGGCGTACCGGTACGCCGCGCCGAACCAGCTGCCAGGCGGCTTCACAGCCCGCCAGACCCGCGCCGACGATCGTGACGTAATTATTCATCGCTGCCTCCGCTCTCGATCTGCTCGCGGTGGCGGCATTCCTCGTTGACGCATACATGGAACAGCGTGCCCTTCGGCCCCGCCTTGAGCACCATGCGCCCGCCGCATACAGGGCATTTTTCCTTGACCGGCCGTTCCCAGGACACGAAATCGCAATCCGGATAATGCTCGCAGCCGTAGAACTTGCGTCCCTTTCGGCTGATGCGCTCCAGCAGCTCGCCGCCGCACTTGGGACAGGGCACGCCGATGTTCTTCGGCAGCGCCATTGTAAAGCGGCATTCTGGGAAATTGGGGCAGGCCAGGAAGCGGCCGAAGCGGCTCATCTTGTACACCATCATTGCGCCGCATTTTTCGCAGGGCACGTCGGAGACCTGATCCTCAATGGCGACCTTTTCGATGTTGCGGTCGGCTTCCTCCAGCGTCTTTTCGAAGGGGCCGTAGAAATCGGCGATGATCTTGTGCCATTCGGCCTGACCGGCTTCCACCTCGTCCAGCTCGGATTCCATGCCCGCCGTGAACGCGATGTCCACGATCTCGGGGAAGTTCTTGCACATCATATCGTTCACGATCTTCCCCAGCTCCGTGGGCATCAGGCGCTTGTTTTCGCGCGCGACGTAGCCGCGGGTGATGATGGTGGAAATCGTGGGGGCGTAGGTGGACGGGCGGCCGATGCCCTTTTCCTCCAGCGCGCGCACCAGGCTCGCCTCCGTGTAGCGCGGCGGCGGCTGAGTAAAGCGCTGGTCGGCGTGAATGTCGCCGGCCTCGGCGCGCATGCCCTCTTCCAGATCCGGCAGGCTGTTCACGCTTGCCTCCTCGGTGCCGTCGTCCTGTCCCTCTTCGTACACGGCGGTAAAGCCCGCGAAGCGCAGCTTTTGAGCGTTAAAGTGGAAGCGCACGCCGGTGTCGGCGTCGATATCCACGGAAAGCGTATCGTAGACTGCGGGCGTCATCTGGCTGGATACGAAGCGCTCGTAGATCAGCTTGTAGAGCTTGAACTGGTCACGCGAAAGCGAGGCCTTGATCTTTTCAGGCCTGCGGGCAATATCGGTGGGGCGAATGGCCTCGTGCGCGTCCTGCGCGGAGGAGCGCGTCTTGTATACATTCGGCTTTTCAGGCAGGTATTCCGGCGCGTAGTTTTCCAATATCATCGCGCGCACGCTTTCCAGCGCTTCGTCCGCGATGCGCGTGGAGTCGGTTCGGATATAGGACACGAGACCCTGCGAGCCCTCGCCCTCGATCTCGACACCTTCATAGAGCTGCTGGGCGATCTGCATGGTCTTTTGCGTGGTGAAGCCCAGCTTGCGCGAGGCCTCCTGCTGCAAGTTGGAGGTGGTGAACGGCGCGGCGGGGTATTTCCGGCGTTCACTCTTTTTGATGGCGGCCACGCTGAACTGCGCGCCCGCGCATTTCTGCTGCACCGCTTCGGCTTCCTCGCGGCTGTGCAGCTCGGCCTTATCCTTGCCAAAGCCGGTGAACTTGGCGTTGACGCGCGCCTTGCCGATTTTGAAATCGGCGCTCACCGTCCAGAATTCCTCGGGAATGAACACGTCGATTTCCTGCTCGCGGTCGCAGATCATCTTCGTGGCGACGGACTGCACGCGGCCGGCGCTCAGCCCCTTCTTGATCTTGCGCCAGAGCAGCGGGCTGATCTTGTAGCCGATCAGGCGATCCAGCACGCGGCGCGCCTGCTGCGCGTTGACCAGATTCATGTTGATCTGGCGCGGATTCTTCACGGCGGCCTTTACGGCCTTGGATGTGACCTCATGAAATTCAATGCGGCAGGGCGTTTTTTCGTCGATGCCCAGCACGTTTGCCAGATGCCAGGAAATGGCTTCACCCTCGCGGTCCGGGTCTGTCGCGAGGTAGATTTTGCTGGCGCTGCGCGCTTCCTTGCGAATGCGGTTGAGAATATCGCCGCGGCCGCGAATGGTGATATATTTCGGCTCGAAGCCATTTTCAACATCGACGCCGATCTGCGATTTGGGCATATCGCGAACGTGTCCCTGAGAGGCCTCTACCTTGTATCCGCGCCCCAGGAACTTGCCGATGGTTTTTGCTTTTGCAGGGGATTCTACGATTACGAGCTTGTTTGCCATGTGTTTCCTCCGTTGTGGTTTGCCGCGTGTGCGGCGCGCGGGCTGCGTATCACAGGTACGCGCGGTAAAGACCGCCCGGCACTTTTACTATTATTCCCCGAAGTTCCAACATTGTCAAGTGGGAATTTAATTTTGCGATGGGCAAATGGGTGATATTCGCCAGCTCATCAAAGGATAATTCCTGTTCCAGCAGCGGCGCGACGATCAGATCGTCGTCCGACTCCAGCGCGACCTTTGCCCGCGGTGCGCTGTCGCGAGCGTCAGGACGGCTCGCCCAGCGGTAATGCTCCAGAATATCCCAGCCGGAGAGCACGGGAATGGCGCCCTCCACGATCAGGCGGTTCGGCGCGGCGCTCAGCGGCGAATAGATGCTGCCCGGCACGGCGAACACGTCGCGATCGTGGTCGAGCGCATCGTTGACGGTGATCATCGCGCCGGATTTTTCCGCGCCCTCCACGATCAGCACGCCCTCGCTCAGCCCGCTGATGATGCGGTTGCGGGGCGGGAAATTGCCGGGCGCGGGGCGTGTGCCGGGCGTATATTCGGAAATGATCGCGCCGCCGTTATCCAGTATGCGCCGGTACAGCGCCTCATTTTCCTGCGGATAGATCACGTCCGCGCCGCAGCCGAGCACCGCCACAGTCCTGCCCATGCCAATCAGCGCGCCCTCGTGGGCGGCGGTATCCACGCCGTAGGCCATGCCGCTGACGACGGTCACGTCCTCCCGCGCCAGCGTTTCGGCGATCTCGCGGGCGGCGCGCTTGCCGTCGCGCGTGCAGCGGCGCGAGCCGACGATGGCGAAGTTTCGCTCGCCGTCCAGCGGACACTCGCCCAGCATGTACAGCGTGGGCGGCGGATCAAATATCGCGGACAGCTGGGGCGGATAGGCGTCGCTCAGGCGCGTCAGTGCGCGCATGCCGTCCTTTTCAATGCTGGCGAACAGATCATAGAAATACTTTTCGCAGCGCGCGGCCTTCAGCGAGCGCAGCGCGGCGCCGCCCAGAAAGCGCATTTGTTCATCGCCCACATTGTCCCATACGGCGCGGGCGTCCTCGTAGATGCTGATGAGCTGGTAGAAGCGCCGAGGGCCGATGCCATCCACGCTTGAGAGCCAGATCCAGTATTGTTCCATCGCGTCGTGATCCATGCTTACCCCCAGTATTTTCGATCCAGCGTGCGATATTGCACGGCCTCGGAGATGTGCGCCTCGCTGATGGTGTCGGCGCCCTCAAGGTCGGCGATGGTGCGCGCCACCTTCAGAATGCGCGTGTAGGCGCGGTTGGAGAGCTTGAGCTGTTCGCAGGCCAGAAGCAGCATGCTGCGCGCCTGCTCGGTCATCGGGCAAAAGGCGTTCAGGTTGCGCGCGCTCAGCTGGGCGTTTTCGTGGATATGCGCCGCATCCTGCGCATAGCGGCTGCGCTGCACCTCGCGCGCACGCTGCACGCGCGCACGAATCTCGGCGGAGGATTCCTCCTCGGCCATATCGCCGAGCCGTTCGGCGGGAATGGATTCCACCTCGATGTGCATGTCGATGCGGTCCAGAAGCGGCCCCGAAATGCGGCTCAGATAACGCCGTATCTCATTGGGCGAGCAGCGGCAGGCGCGGGTGCGGCTGCCCAGATTACCGCAGGGACAGGGGTTCATCGAACACACCAGAACGAAGCGGGAGGGATAGGTGGCCTGTGCGTTCACGCGCGCAATGCTCACGAAGCCGTCCTCCAGCGGCTGGCGCAGCGCCTCCAATACGTCGCGGCGGTATTCGGGCAGCTCGTCCAGAAACAGCACACCGTTGTGCGCCTTGGAGATTTCGCCCGGCAGCGCGTTCGCGCCGCCGCCTACCAGCGAGGCATGCGATGCAGTGTGGTGCGGCGAACGGAAGGGCCGCTCGGTCAGCAGTCCGCTGGGCGGCACGGAGCCGGCCACGGAGTGAATGCGCGTGCTCTCGAGCGCTTCCTCAAAGGTCATATCCGGCAAAATAGTGGGGATACAGCGCGCCATCAGCGTCTTGCCCGAGCCCGGAGGGCCGATCAGGATCACATTATGCCCGCCCGCAGCGGCGATCTCCAGCGCGCGCTTGGCGCTCTTCTGGCCCTTGACATGGGCGAAATCCACATTGCTTTCGCGCGTGGACAGCAGTTCCCGATAGGCGACGGTTTTGGCGGGCGAGATCACGTCCGCGCCGGAGAAGTGGCGCTCGGCCTGCGCGAGGCTTTCCACCGGCAGCAGCTCGACGCCCTCGATGCAGCGTACCTCCGGCAGGTTCGCCGCGGGCAGCATCACCCGGCGCATGCCCTGCGTGCGGGCATGGATCACCATCGGCAGCGCGCCCCGCACGCCGCGCACGCTGCCGTCCAGCGAAAGCTCGCCAATGGCGCAGGTGCCGGAAAGCTGATCCTGCGTGAGCACGCCCGCACAGGCCAGCAGCCCCAGCGCGATGGGCAGGTCGTAGGCTGGGCCCTCCTTCTTTAAGTCTGCGGGCGCGAGGTTTACGGTGATGCGGCCGTTTGGAAAGCCAAAGCCGCTGTTTTTCAGCGCGGCGCGCACGCGTTCGCGGGATTCCTTCACCGAAGCGTCCGGCAGACCCACAATTTCAAACATGGGCATGCCGCCTGCCAGGTTGACCTCCGCCGTTACGGTAAAGCCGTCGATGCCGATCAGGCCAAAGCTCGGTATGCTCGCCAGCATGAGCCGTCCTCCTCTTGTTTTTCAGCGTTCGGGGTGCGTCAGTAATTGTACCACTTGAACCATTTCAGGTATTTCACATAGCTTTCCGGCGCGGGCAGGCCCGATTCCAGCGGGTAGAACGCGACAAACAGCACCAGCGCCAGTGCCAGCAGCACACCGGTGCAGACCTTGAACGCCGCGCGGTCGCGCCTGCGGATCTCGTTGAGCGCCAGCACGGTGCAGATAATAATGAAGGGCACGCTGGCAAAGTAGTGGTAGATGAACGTGGAGCGCGGTACGAGCACCCAGGGCAGGAACTGTGCGGCAAAGCCGATCAGCGTAATCAGCCACGCGCGCGGCGCTTTGCGCCGCCAGGCGGAGGCGATCAGGATATAGATCAGCGCTGCCAGCCCCGTCCACCACACGGCGGGATTGCCCATGCAGGAGATTGAGGAGATCATGCCGTCCGGCAGGTACGCCGAGCCGGAGAAATACCACATCGGCCACCAGATCACCGGCCACTGGTACCAGGGCGAGCGGAAATAGTGCGTATCGCCGCTCAGTCCGGCGTGATAGTTGAAGATGTCCCGCTGCATCTTGACCACGCGCTCGATGCGTTCGCGCTTGAACATGTCGAATATCGTGGTCACACCCTCGCAGCGCAGCTGGCGGAAATAGCTGAGCAGATAGATCAGCAGCGGCACGGCGATAAAGAAGATCAGGCAGAAGCCCACCGTGATCCAGAAGCGTCCGGCAAACTTCGCGCCGCTGCGCCTGGCGGAAATGAATTCGGCGATCATTTTCCACGCGAACAGTGCAGCCAGACCGACCGCCGCGTAGCAGCAGATCCATTTCGTGGCGCAGGCAACGCCCATCGTAATGCCGCACAGCCCCAGCGGAATCAGCGTTTTCCAGAACGGCACGCGCCGCCAGTCCATTTGCAGGTAGCGGATCATGAACAGATACATCAGCATGATCCAGAACACAGCGTAGGAATCGATGGTGGCGATACGCGTCTGCGTAAAATGCATGCTGTCCAGCGCGAGCAGCAGCATGGCAATCAGCGACAGCTTGCTGGATTTGGTGAGCTGCTTGACCAGCAGGTACATCAGCGGCAGCATCAGCACGCCCATCAACGCGCCCATGAAGCGCCAGCCAAAGGGCGTCATGCCGAAGAGGCGTATGCCCTCCATCATCAGCACCTTGCCAAGCGGCGGATGCGTCCATTCGTAAATGGACAGGCCGTGCAGCAGCTCGTAGGCGGTGCGCGCATGATAGATTTCGTCGAAATAGGTGCCGTTGTAGTAGCTGGGGATCTCCGGCACGGTGTCCTGCTCGTCGATCAGCGCCGCCGCGTCGGTCATGGCGTCGGCGAGCGCGTTTTCTTGTACAATGTTCTGAACCTCGATCAGGCTGCCGTCCTCGTCGCGGAAGGCGATTTCATACAGCTCAAGCCCTGCCTTTTCCGCCGTGATGCGCACATAGCGCGCACTTTGCAGGGGATAGGGCGTTTCGGAATCGGCAAAGTGCACATAGGCGCTGCCGTCATCGGGAACGATGGTCTGTCCCATCGCGTTCTGGCCGTTTTCGTTCTGCGGCACATACCACAGCCAGCGGAAGATCTCGCCCTGGCCGTATTTGGCGCGGGAGGGCTCCGTCCAGCTTTTGCCGTCGTTGGAGAGCTCCACGGTGAAGGTGGAATTGCAGATGCCGCCATAGTAGCTCATGCGGAAGGTGTGCGTTTCATCCAGATCAAAGGTCACGCATTCGCCGCCATGGCTGGACGTCCAGCCGTTCTGCGGCGCGCTGGTCGCGCCGAGGTTTATAAACGCCACTATGGCGTAGACAGCCGTCACGGCGAGCATCAGCACAAAATCGCGCTTTTTCAGGTGCAGCCGGTGGTCGGAAGCGCCCTCGGCAGCGTCCGCCGGCATCGCTGCGGCGGGCTTCAGCCAAGGCGTATGGCTGCGCACACATACGTCAAAGGCGACCCACGCCAGATACAGCGCGTTAAATACGTTCGTCAGCGAGATCAGGCTGTTGAGCCACTGTTCGGACGCCTGCAAATGGCCGTAGTTGCCCGTGCCCATGCCGCCCTGAAGCACCAGAATCTCGTTCAGCGTCAGCGTGACGGTCAGCACCGTCAGCGACAGCAGCACGCGCCGGTCGCGGTCTATGGCGTAGGCCAGCGCCAGCAGCAGCAGCGCGGGGAATACATAGCGCTCGTGGATCATCGGGCCGAAGGTGAAGATCAGGCAGATGAGCAGCCCGCCCAGCAGCGGCAGCTGATGCCGATCCTTCGCGCGCAGATACAGCCACATGCAGTACAGATAGGATGCTGCAAACATCACCCACGCAAAGATGCTCCAGAACGGCTGGCTGTCGGCAAGCACCCAGTTCAGCCCGAAAATATTGTACAGGTTCAGCGCGTTGACGGTCATATAGGCATAGCTGCCCATCGTGTCGGCATAGAGGCCGACGATCCACGTTATCGGGCGCACCAGCGCGTCCGAAAGGCTCTGCGCGCCGCCTGCGGTGAACAGGAAAGCTGTGGCGTAGATCAGCCCCAGCGCGGCGAGCACGCCCCAGAGCGCGCGCATTGTTTTGCGCGCGTCGCGGGCGCGGATCAGGTCGATGAGGATGGCGGCGAGCCCAAGCGGCGCAAACAGCATCGCCTGTGGCTTGATGAGCACGGCTGCGGCAAAGGCGAGCAGCGATGCGACGTATTTTTTGTCCGTCGCCTTGAGCGCACACAGCGCGATCAGCAGCGTGAACACGGAATCAATCTGGCCCCATGCGGCACAGTCGATCAGCGCCGCCGGGTTGAACAGGTAGAACGCCGCCAGCGCCGTGGCGATCGCTTCGCCGTGCCGCCGCTTCGCGGTGCCATACAGCAGCCGGGCACCCAGCAGATCGCAGAGTATGGGCGTGAATTTGATCAGAACGAGGTGCAGCGGGCTCTGGTAGGCAATGCCCAGCAGGCTGCGCAGCGCTGCCGGCAGCCACAGCAAAAGCATGTATCCCGGCGGATAATCGCAGAAATAATCCTCGGCATAGAAATTCGACGCACCGTTGGCAAACATGCGCTCCGACCAGGCGCTGAAGCAGTTAATGTCCGTGTTATATCCGCGCACGGCGCACGCCACGACGATGCGCAGCACCAGCGCAGCGGCCATCGCCGCCCAGAATATGGCCTTATACGGGGCCGCGCCCTCGCGCAGGCGGCTTGAACGGCGCGCCAGCGCCAGAATCAGCACGGCGTAGAGCAGCGTCAGCAGCAGATAGGCCTCGGTGTTGCGCGCGGGCACGCCCTCGTCCTCAGTCACCGCAGCCGCGGCGGCATTGCCCGAGGATTCCTGCGCGCTCAGCTCCAGCACGGGAAAGCCCTCCGGCACTTCGTCCACGCGCACGACCGCCACATCGTCAAACCAGGCGCGGCCGGTGTTGAGCATGCCGTAGCCGCCCACGCGCAGAAAGAGCGTCAGCTCCGTCTGCTCTGCGCCGGTTCTGCCGTAGCATACGATCTCCTGCCAGTTGCTCTGCGTGTCGTACAGCGGCTCGGAATAGGAAAAGGTGTCCTTGAAGGAAATGGTGGCGCCGTAGCCCTCGCTGCCGCAGTCCTCGGCTTTGGCCATGCAGGAAAAGCGGTACAGCGTGTCCGGCTCCACGGAAAGCGTCTGTTCAAAGCGCGCGTCGTTCGCGTCGGAATTGAACACGACGGCGCTGCTGCCGTCAAGCCCTTCTGAATCCAGATACAGGCGGCTCACGCCCTTGTCGGTAAACCACATGCCCTGTCGCCAGCTCTCGGGCATGCCGCTGGCATCTATCTGGGAAAAATCGCCGTTGACGACCAGATTGTCCGCTTCCTCCGCACAGGCGGGCAGACACAGCGCCATCAGCAGCGCGATGAGTATACAGATCCATCTCTTCATTGTCGAGTGCTCCTTGAGGCAAAAACGTTTAATCTTATCCTTTCCATACGCGGGTATGAAATTCCTTCTATAATATGCTCGAAAAAAAGAAAAAACAGGGAAATGACACATGAATCCTGTATCGTTTCCCTGATAGCGGCCTTACAGCGCCTGCGTGAACGCCTTGATGCGGTCGATGGCAGTCAGTATGTTTTCATTTGAAGAGGCGGCGCTGCAGCGAATGTGCCCCTCGCCCAGCGTGCCGAACGCATTTCCGGGCACAGTGGCGACCTTCTGCCGGTACAGCAGCGCTTCGCAGAACGCTTCGGAGTCCATACCGGTGTTCTGAATGGAAGGGAAGACATAGAACGCGCCCAGCGGCTCGTGGCAGGGCAGCCCCGCCTCACGGAAGCCCTCTACCAGCAGCCTGCGGCGGCGGTCGTAGGCGTCCACCATGCGGCGCACGTCGTCAAAGTCAGTGTCGAAGCCGGTCTTCAGCGCCTCGATGCCGGCATACTGGCTGGGGATCGGCGCGCAGAGCATCGTGTACTGATGGATGCGGCACATCAGCTGCATGACCTCTCGGGGGCCGCAGGCGTAGCCCAGGCGCCAGCCGGTCATGGCGAAGGCCTTGGAGAAGCCGTTCAGCGTGATGGTGCGCTCCCACATGCCGGGCATTGCCGCGAAGCTCAGATGCCGTTCGCCGCCATAGGTGAGCTCGGCGTAGATTTCATCGTGGATCACGAAAATATCGGTGTCCTTCAGAACATCGGCGATGCCCTGATAATCCGAACGCGACATCACGCCGCCGGTCGGGTTGTTGGGGTAGGGGAGGATCAGCGCCTTCGTGCGCGGCGTGATCGCCTGCTTCAGCGCCTCAGGCGTGATCTTGAAGCCGGTGGACATCTCCGTTTTCACGGGCACGCAGTTGCCGCCCGCGAAGGTGATGCAGGGCATGTAGGAAACATAGCTCGGGTCGGGCACGAGCACATCGTCGCCCGGCTCCACCAGCGCGCGCACGGCAAGGTCGATGCCCTCGCTCGCGCCGACGGTAACCAGTATCTCATTTTCGGGGTTGTATTCGGGGCCGAAGCGCTCCGCCTGGTAGCGGGCGATCAGCTTGCGCAGCTCCAGCAGGCCCCAGTTGCTGGTGTAGTGGGTGTGGCCGGAGCGCAGGGAATAAATGGCGGCGTCCGTGGCCACCCAGGGCGTTTTAAAATCCGGCTCGCCCACGCCCAGAGAGATCACGCCCTGCATGGTGTTGGCAATATCGAAGAATTTGCGAATGCCCGAGGGCGGTACCTGCGCCACACGTTGGCACAGCAGCTTTTCGTAATTCACGGAGTCACCTTCAATCTGTAATCCTCTTCGCCTTCGTCCATCAGGATGCCCTGATCCTTGTAACGCTTGAGCACGAAGTGCGTGGCAGTGGAAATGACATGCTCGATCGTGGACAGCTTCTCCGCCACGAACAGTGCCAGCTGACGCACGGTGCGCGCCTTCATGTTTACCAGCAGGTCGTAGCCGCCGGACATCAGGTACACGCTGGAGACCTCCTCGAAGCGGTAGATCTGCTCGGCGATGGCGTCGAAGCCCTCGTCGCGCTGGGGCGTGACGCGCACCTCGATCATGGCCTCTACCTTGTCAATATCTACCTTTTGCCAGTCGATCAGCGCCGGATACTTAAGGATGATGCGCTGCCGCTCCAGCCGGGCGATGGTCTCGGTGATTTCGGCTTCGCTCTTGCCCAGCATGATGGCAATCTGCGATATGGGCGTACGCGCATCGTCGGTCAGAACCTCCAGAATGCTCATTTCTAGCTTTTCCATATTTCAGGCTACCTCCCGATCATATATAATTGGACGCATCGAACGCGTCCTCGATGTGGCGAATCTCGCCGGGCAGGATCTCGATCACGTCGAAGCGCACCTGCGCATCCGGCATATCGTTCTCCTGAAGATAGATGGCGGCGGCGCGCACAATGCGCGCCTGCTTGTCGCGGTTCACGGCCTCGGCAGGCCGGCCGAAATCCGCGCTTTTGCGGCGCTTGACCTCGATAAAGGCCGTCAGACGGCGCTTGCGGGCGATGATGTCGATTTCGTTCCGCCCACAGCGTACATTGCGATCGACGATCGTCCAGCCGCGCTTTTTCAGATATTCACAGGCCATATCCTCGCCCGCGTTGCCGATGGCGCGGGTATTCATAGCGCGCCGTCCATAAAATTTTTAATGAAGCTGCGGCGGTGCTCCGGACAGGGGCCGTACTTCTTCAGCGCCTCGATGTGCTCGCGCGTGCCGTAGCCCTTGTTGCGCGCGAAGCCGTACATCGGGTATTGCCGATCCAGCTCGACCATGTAGCGGTCACGCGTGACCTTGGCGATGATCGATGCCGCGCCGATCATGTAGCTCAGCGCGTCCCCATGGATGATGGCGCGGATCTCGCCGGGCAGGTGCAGCCCGCTCACCGCATCCACCAGAAATACGCCGGAAAAGCCCGCGCCGCACTGCTCCATGGCGCGCTTCGTGGCGGCGAGGATATTGATCTCGTCGATCACATCTGGCGCGATAAAGCAGGTCTCGCAGTAGTCGGCCGCATCCTTCAGCTGATCGAACAGCGCCTCACGCCGCTTTTCGGAGAGCTTTTTGGAATCGTCCACGCCCAATACGAGCTTTTCGCGGGGAATGGACACGCATGCCGTGACCACCGGCCCCGCCAGCGGGCCGCGCCCCACCTCGTCGATTCCGGCGATGCGCGCGCCCTGCGCCCACAGCTCGCGCTCGATCTCAGTCAGCCGCAGCAGCTTGGCTTCGGGCGTTTCGCGCACGCGGCGCTGCTTTGTTTCCATAATTCTCAGCCCCTCAGCGGTTCAATAGTGATCTTGCCCGTGCGTCCCGCGCGGAATTCATCCAGAATCAGCGCGGCGGCGCGGTCGGTATCCGGCCGTCCGCCGGAGATCAGCCAGCCGCGCCCGCGGCAGGCGGCCTCCACGGCAGACTGCGCGTCCTCCGGCAGGACGGCTCCGTCCAGCTTAAAGCGCGCGCACACGGCCTCCGGACGCAGCGCCATCAGGTGCATCAGCAGCTGTCCGGCCAGCTCCTCCGTGTCCATGATCTGGTCGCGGATCGAGCCCAGATAGGCCAACAGCCGCGCCTCGCCCTGATCGTCCATCCTCGGCGGCAGCATGCCGGGCGTATCCAGCAGCTCCAGATATGGGCCGACCTTCACCCACTGATTGGCGCGCGTCACGCCCGGGCGGTCGGAGGCCTTGGCGATGCTTGAACCGTGCAGCCGGTTGATGAAGGTGGATTTGCCCACGTTCGGGATGCCCACGACCATCAGCCGAACCGTCTTTTTCACGCCGCGCGCCTGTGCGCGTTCCACGGCGGGACGGGTAGCGCGCTCGATGCCCGACAGAATGTCGCGGGTCTTGCCGCCGTTGGAATTAAAGCGCAGCGCGGTGACGCCCTGCCGCCGGAAATACTCCAGCCAGCGCGCGGTCTCGTTGTCATCCGCCAGATCCGCCTTGTTCAGAAGCAGTATGCGCGCCTTGCCCTGTGTGATCTTCTCCAGATCGGGGTTACGCGTGGCGCGCGGCGCGCGCGCGTCGCACAGCTCGATCACCGCGTCTACCGCGCGCAGCTGCTCCTGAAGCAGGCGGCGCGATTTGGCCATGTGCCCCGGATACCAGTTGATTTGCGGCATGCGCCGTCACCTCCCGCTGCGTTTGAATATAATTTGAATGGGTATAAAAAACGAGAACCACTTGCGAGGAGCAGTTCTCGATCTCAGGCCGGAAATTAAGTTCTTTCCTTAACCTTGGCTGCCTTGCCGCTGCGCTCACGCAGATAGTAGAGCTTCGCACGGCGCACCTTACCGCGACGGACAACGGTGATGCTGTCTACACGGGGGCTGTGCAGCGGGAACGTACGTTCAACACCTACGCCATAGGAAGTGCGGCGAACCGTGAAGGTTTCGCGGACAGAACCATTACGGCGGGCGATAACGACGCCTTCAAACGCCTGCAGACGCTCACGGGAACCTTCAACAACCTTTACCTGTACGCGCACGGTATCGCCGATCGCGAACTGGGGGATGTTGGTCTTGAGCTGGGCGCTCTCGATGGAACGGATGATCTCATTCATGGGGATTTCCTCCTTCCTCACAAGGACGTTCATAA
>CAKUOX010000055.1 GCA_934670175.1 uncultured Clostridia bacterium
CGCATGGGGAGCGTGGATTGAAATTGGACAGCACGGTCGGGCCGCAGAATTGGACGAAGTCGCTCCCCGCATGGGGAGCGTGGATTGAAATGCCCGTCTCGGGATGATCGAAACCACGAACGGCGGCGGTCGCTCCCCGCATGGGGAGCGTGGATTGAAATAAGGATTCGATTGGCATGCTGCGCCGCGTGCCGGGCGTCGCTCCCCGCAGGGGGCGCGGGGATTGAAATTATCAACGCGCAGGTTGATATCCAAATGAAAAAGTCGCTCCCCGCACGGGGAGCGTGGATTGAAATTGTCTTTGTCCACACCCGCCGCGATTAAATCATTGTCGCTCCCCGCACGGGGAGCGTGGATTGAAATATGCCCGGCACGGCCTTTAATTCGCCCAACGCCGTCGCTCCCCGCACGGGGAGCGTGGATTGAAATTGCGCCAATGACCGTCTGATAGGTCTGCGCGATCTCGTCGCTCCCCGCACGGGGAGCGACGATTGAAATCAAATTCTTTTTTGATTTTTTGTCCGATGGGCATGTCGTTCCCCACACGGGGAGCAACTGGGATTGAAATACACGATGCTGTGCCGATGCGTTCATCGTAGCCTGCACCTGCCGCATGGCATCGTCAAAGCCCGCATAGACCTTGACGCTCGCATCTGCCAGCTTCTGGGCGGCTTGGGACGCCATATCAAACCCGGCCTTAACATCTGCAAGGCTTGCTTTTGCTTTCTCTTCTATGCCGCCCAGCTTACTTTGTAGGCCGCTGTCATCGCCGTCAATCTTGATTTTTACGCTGTTTTCGGCCATTTTCTCACATTTCCTTTCAAATGGGGCTTGACAATACGTATTATACGTGTTATAATATAATTGTCAGGAGGGAAACGCTATGACGATGAGCGGTAAAGAGATGGTCAAGCTGCTGCTAGCCAACGGATGGACGATCGACCGCATAAACGGCAGTCACCACATCATGGTCAAGGGCAGTAAAACCATCACGGTTCCCGTTCACGGGAACTAGTCCATGAAAACCGGACTTCTCAACGCTATCCTGAAACAGGCGGGTTTGAAATAACCCGCCTGCCCCTGACAAATAAATTGGAGGTGTTCCCATGTATAAGGCATATCCTGCAATCTTCCACGCAGAGGACGGCGGATTCTGGGTGGAGTTCCCCGATCTGCCCGGCTGCGTTACGGAAGGAGACAGCATCGCGGAAGCGGTTGCGGAGGCTTCCTCTGCATTGGGCGGTTTTCTGTGCTCGATGATGGATCGCAACCTTGAATTGCCCGCGCCGTCCGATTTGCGCGCCATTACGACGGAAGGCGATGATTTCGCGTCTATCGTGATCGCCGATCCGCTCGCATTCCAGAAGCGCACGAGAGCGGTCAAGAAAACGCTGACGATTCCGGAATGGCTCAACGAAGCCGCCGAAGCGCGCCACATTAATTTCTCCGCCGTGCTTCAGCAGGCGCTCATCAACCAGCTGCAGCTTTAGCAATTATAAAAAATATCCTTCAGCTCCGCTTCGTTGGCGTCATCGTTCGCGGTGCGCACGATGGGCAGCGCGAAGCGCCGCGCCTGCTTGCGCAGCTCCTTATCGTCGCCGGTATAGCCGCGAATCTCCATCAGTTTGAGGATGTAGTGACTGCCGGATAATGCGCGGAAATACTGCAGAAACATCCACCAATGAAACGGCTTGCCGCGCCTGTAGCTCAGGTCAACGCCGAACTGCTTCTGGATCGCCAGAATGATGTAATTCAGGTCGTAGTCGAAGGAATAGGTCTGCGCGCGGCTGCCGTCACCTTCTCCGACAGGTGCTTCCGGATAGCCGCGCGAGAATTCGGTGATTGCTTTCAGCACGTCCGCAACCTGCGCGTCGATCAGGCGGCCGAATACTGCCGTCTCAATTTGCATGATGATCGTGGCGTTGTGCAGCGCATGCTCGGGCGTGCTCGGATGCAGGATGATTTCGCGCAGATCATTGAGGACGCCGATCCACACCCGATAATCGACGTTTATATCAAAATCAACACCCCCGACCGTGAGCCTGGTCGGGGGTGCGTCCTGCGCCAGATTTGGGCGCAGCATGGCTTAGGCAGCCGTCGCGGTAAAGCTGGGCGTGCCGGAAGTGATGGTATAGGTGCCCTTTTCGATGTCGCCGCCAAACTTCAGCGTGAAGTTCAGTTTGCGGTCAACGGTGTTCAGCTCGCCAAATACGATGGTCGTTTTCTTGATCTGCCATGCGTCCTTGTCGGTGCCGCCGAAGCAGATCAGCGTGGGCACATAGGCCGCGGAACCGACCGGCAGGCTCTTGTACAGCTCGTACAGAAAATCAAACGCCGGATCGCCCTCATAGGTCGCGCATTCCAGCGGCAGTTCGGGCTGGTACTTGGTGATTTCCTCGACCGGCGCTTCATAGGCGATAAAGTCCAGCGTTTCGGTCTGCGGATTGGGATTAAGTGCAAAAATCGTGGAAAGCTCGACGCGCTTCCAGCTCGGCGTCCAGTCGCCGGAGCCGTTCAGCGTCTTGGACACGTCGATAAACACGGGCGTCTGGTGCTTTTCAAGGCGGGTCGTTGCCATAGTTCATCATCCTTTCAGTTTCATATATTCGATGGCGAAGGGGATCATATACTTCGCCCTGTTCTGGTCGGTGGCGGCTACATAACCGGTGCGGTCATCCAGCACTTCAATGCTTTCGGCCGCGCAGCCGTCCGGGAATTGCGGGAAATTGCCCGCGTTGTTCTGCCGCTGCACCCATTGCACGATGCTGTCGATATCCTCCATCATATCCACGTTGCCGGGGTCGTTCTCGGCGAACGTGGCAGGTAGATACCGAATCAAGTCAAAGGCGTAGCGCCTGCGCTGCATGCCTGAAATGTAATCCTCAAGCAGCATATCGCCGGAGGTAGCGATTACCGTATCGCCGTCGTCCGTGCCGCTGAAATTAAAAAACAGACGGGTGATGGACGCACAGCCCGCGAACCATTCCCACAGCGCGGCGTGGATGCTTTCGGCCTGTAAATTAGCCATTGAGCTTCAACCTCCCTTGATTGACGTATGCCTGCATGGACGAAATCAGCTTCGGCTTTTGCGTAGGCTCTGCGGCCTTGTCCCATTGCGCGGAGGCCTTGGGGTGCTGCCCCCTGTAAAAGCGAAAACTCGTGCCGTTGTATTGGTAATTTGCATACGGCACAGTGTGCTCGATCTGCTTGGGCGTAATGCTTACGGTATCCTTCAGCACGCCTTCGCGCATCGGCACATATGGCTCATACAGCCGGTGCCATTCAACGGCGGCAAACGTCCAAAAACCAGCGTCGTTCATGATTCGGTCGTGCAGCTGTCTTGCGTTGATGTTCACGCTCTCGATTTCAAGGCGGATATTCACACCGCATCACGCTCCGATCGCCGCATAGTGCGGCATGGGCGCACCGTATGCGTTGTTTTTCACGCGCTGCACGCGAAACGCGGGCTTGCCGGCGAGGCACAGCGCGTCGCGCAGGCGGGAGACCTCGATGTCGCTGCCGGCGGAAACGTCGGAATCGCCCAAAATAAGCAGGTCGCCGACGGACGGCGCCTGCTGCGTATGGGGAATCCTGCATGTGGTTTCCACGGTGTGGGTCAGCGCATTGTCTACCAGCGTGCGCACATCCGCCATGCGCCAGCTGCAGCCGGTAAGCGTGTAGCGGACATAGGTATTGCTTTCCCTGTGCAGCAGGGTAACGGTATGCTTGCCGAATGGGATCATTACAATCGCCTCGCTCTCGGGATCGCGCCGCCGATCAGCCCCGCGTTGAGCAGATACGCATAGGCGACGGGCGAAATGCTGGCCTGCGTGTACAGCGCGTTTCGGCTGCCCGCTTCCATGTAGCTCACGCTCATGCCGTCATTGCTCATGGAGGCGACCCCTTCCGGGATCACCTCCTGCGGGTTCGCAAGCTCGTACTGCATCTGCGCGTCCACGGCTGCGTCAAACGCTTCCTCCTGCGCGCGTGTGGACGGCGCGCGGGGGTAGATGTACGCGCTCAGGCGCTCGCGCACATGGTCTTCATTGATCGCCATGCCCTTAGCCCATCACGCGCACGGCGAGCTCGGGGTAGATGGTCTTGTAGCCGTAAAGCACATCCATCGAATAGATGCTGCGCTTGTGCTGCTGGTCGTAGCCCTTGGTCACGCGCAGGGAAATGCCGTTGTAGTTGGTGACATAGCTCTGCACGCCCTGACCATCGGGGTTGATCAGCGGGCGGGTGACATAGGCAAAGGCCATCGGGCAGAATACCAGGTTCGCCGCATGGCTGGCCGCGATGGTCACGTTGGTGGCGGTCGTACCGGCCTTTTTCAGCGCCGGATAAATCTTGATATTGGCAATGGCGTTGCTGGACGCGGCGGCGCTGTCCTCGGTAACGACATAGTTGCCGCCAAGAATGGTCAGCACATCGCCCTTTTTCAGGCTGCCGGTCAGGCTGGTGCCGGTAATGCCGATCGTGGTGGAACCGGCCGCGGTGGAAGCGGTCAGCTTCACGGCCTCGGCGGCGGTAATGCCGGAAGCGTGCTGCTTCACGCCCTGCGCCATGTAGTTGTCGATGCCGAACACGCGGCCAATGCTGCCCTCGCGCAGCGCGGCGGTCGTGCCGGACTTCTCGGCGTTTACCAGCGCCGGAATCTGGGTGAACTTTGCGTCGGCCTCGGGCGACCATACGCCCACGCGGCCCGTGGTGGGCGCCTTGTTGATGTTGAGCATCTTTCGCGCATCCGCAAAGGCGGCGAGGCTGTCCGGCGTCGTACCGGCGGTGCCGACGGCGTACGGAATATCCGCGTACAGCGCGAGGCCGTCCGAATTGATCTTTTCGGCCAGCGCCACGGCGGCAGGCTCGATGAAAATGCGGTTGAGGTCGGAAATGTTCACGGCGGTCTCAATCGCGGAGGCCTTCGCGTCCACGGTGGCCAGCTTGTCCAGCTTGACCAGCACGGAATCCTCCTTCATGTCCTGATAGCTGATGCCTGCGGATTCGTCAAATTCCTTGGCCTCAAGGGAAACGGGCTTGCGCACCTGAATGGTATCGCCGAGATCGGAGAAGGTCTCGGAAAAATCGCGGTGGCACAGGTTCGGGAAAACGAGGTTTTCAATCAGACGGGGCAGCGCTGCGCGCGCGATGGTCTGAAGCGTGATAAAAGTATTAGCCAAAATCAATCATCCTTTCACTTCTTGCCGGGCGTGTAAGTCGCGGCGTAGTAATCCGCGTCGGACATCCGGCTGTAGTCGTTGTTGCTGCTGTTGCGCAGGGATACGCCGCTGGCGCGCAGGCGCTCGTTCACGCCCTCCTGCACGGCCTCGCGGAACACCTTTTCCACCGCGTCAATGCTGGCGTTGCAGCTGTCCGCGTCGGTGTAGGTCAGGATCGCTTCCAGCCCGCGCGGAAGGCCCTTCTGGGCGAGCGTATCAATGGCGGCGGCGCGAAGCTCGCGGCGGGTGATCTCCGCCTCACGCGCGGCGATGGCGGCCTCACGATCCTTTGCGGCCTGCTCGGCGCGCTGGCGCTCATGCTCAAGGCGCTGATCCTCCGTCATTTTCGCGAGCTTTTCGGCCTCGCTGCGGCCCTCGTTGCGCGCGGTCTCAATGCGCTTGGCCTCGTCACGCTTGTAGCGGCTCAGACGGTTCGCAATCGCCGTGTCAAGCTCTTCCTGCGTGAACATGCGCGGCTGCTGTGCGGGTTCCTGAGACGGCTCCTGAGCAGCAGCATCGGGTTCAGCACCGGGTTCGGCGGCAGGCTCCGCGAACAGCTGAAGGTTCATTTTGAAGGGGTCGTTCGTATATTCTCTCATGGTATTTTCCTTTCCGTTTACCGCCCGTCGGCAATTTACGCACCGGAAATCCTGCGCCTGCGGCGCAATTTCCGGCAGCGCCGGACTGGAATCCGCAGGATTCGTCCGGGCTGGTCGCCACGCTTTGCGGGGCGACTGCTGCTCCATCAATTACCCGTGATGTTCGGGGTCGTGTATGGGGTCTGTCGCCGCGTCTGGTCGGGACGGCGGCGACTGCTTCAAACGCACCGAAACCGGCGCACAGCGCCGTTTCCGGCAGCGCCGCCCGCTATGGGCGGGCTGGTCGCGCTTGCCGAAGGCAGTAGCGCGACTGCTGTATATGCAAAAGCCGCGGCTCCGGATGACCTGTCCGGAATCGCGGCTCAATGCCGGGGTAATTATCTCTAGTGAGAGGAGGTGTACTTCGTTGTTTTGTAGTATAATTTCCGTAGGAAGGAGGTGAGATTATGCGTGTTGTTTCCACAAAAGAGAGATTCATTAAGTGCTATAAGTTGAAAAAGAATTTTTACATCTGGGAAGATACATATGAAGACGGCTCAACAAATCATTCTTCATGTTGTTATTCAACTGCACACACCAATGAAGCGCGTCCATTGTGCAACGGCATTAACGAGTGGGGATATCCTTGTGTTTTTGCATATCCTCACTGCCGCAAAGATCCATCCGGTTGATTGTCTGACGGATTAAATCCTCTGTCATGCTTCTGGGTGCGGTGTAGCAAAACTCTCGTGCACCGCACCCTTCGCATTCTCCATCGCTGCAATGTCGGGCAAGCTGCTCGAAAAAATCCAACACTTCCATTTGCATTCCTCCACTTTGTCATTAAAAAGCCGCCGTGTGCGTGGCGGCCTATCGGCGTATGTCTTAATCTTCGACAACGAGTACGATGACCGGCCCCGTACAAGCGATATTTATATCCTCGTATGGGGCTGCTTTTACGGTCTTAACGCCTTCTCTATGCTCTAATTCTTTTACGAGCGCTGCGGTTGGTGCAGACTTTACGTCACATGTCGAACAATCGCCTGCGTTCGGTTTCAACCTGACAACGATGTTGTCGTCCGCCGTGAATACGTCCTCATGCGTAATCACGGCGAACTGTTCGCCTGTTTTGATATTTTCAACGACAAGGCGTTCGATTACATCCGAGAGAATCATATTATCGTCCATGCTTTCCTCCTTGCATAACATAATCGCCATGCTTGCGCTTGGCGGTTATACATCAAGACCCATTTTGCGCCATTTTTTCACATCCTCCATCATTTGATTAAAAGAATCAATCAAATGCTTTGGCGTGTCCAGGCTAATATCCCACGAGGTCGGATCATAGTAATTATTTCCATTGTTTCTTGCATGCACGAAGTATTTTTGATTTTCAGTAAGTTCCCATTCATATGGATCTCTGGTCATTTCCCAAACGCCTCCTTGATTTCTTTGTCAATCCTTTTTCCGTACCATTTTGCCATTTCCCGCGGGTGAATTGATGTAATGTATTCCGAGAAGCATTCCGCAAGCAATTCTTTGGGATTGGTGTTTGCATACTTGCTAACATTTCTAACAATGTATTCCTGCGCCTTTTTACTGTTATCTGATTTGAAACCGGCTTCTTGGGTCAAATATTCCTGCTGCATCGCGTAAGAAATACGGTCAACGCCTTTCTTTTCACCAACCCAAAAATCGATAGCGTGCCCCATTTCATGCACAAAGATAGATCTGTAATCAGTGCCCTCCGCGAAGTATCCTTTCCTTACAGAATCATCATACTGTCGTTTTAGCGTTTCCGTATCATTGGAATATTTTCCGTAGGAAATTTTAATTCTCCTCTCCGTGGGATCAAAGCCTGCCCACACGTTCACACCGAGCGCTTGCGTAGATACGCCCTTGACCTTTCCGATCATTTCTGGATATTCGCTAAATACGCGATTAAACGAACTTGCGATGCTGCGCGCGGTATCTATTGGGCATCCACGTAAGGACACTTTGCCATCAAACCATCCCGCTTTAATAATCGCCGCCTCAATATCATCAACCTTTTTCAGATTGGAAAACGGCTTCTCATACGGATACCATTCAATATCTCGCTGAATGCCGTTTAGCTGATATTTCGCTTCATTGAGCAGGGAAGAAATTTTCGAACGCTCTTCAGCGATACGATCAGCATCTTCGCTCAATCGCACCATTTCCGAGAAATCCGTCGTTGCTTCAAGCGCTTTTTCATTGGCTTGCAAGTCGGAATCAAACTTTGCGATCTGGCTTTCAAGGTTTGTTATTTCGGATAATGCGTTTTCTTTGCGAGCACTGAGGGTGATTTCCCGCTCATCTTTAATTATATCTTTTTTCTGATCTTTTGCAAGCGCTGTCTGTTGGTTGTTTTGCTCCTGTTTCAAGATATTTTTATTCTGCGTTGATTTCGATGTCTTCACCGCCCTGAACCCGCTCACGCTCATGCGGTCGCGCTGTGCATCTAGCCCGGCGGCCTTGCTGATCCTGTCGTAGTGATCCTGCAATGCGTTGATTCTGGCCTGCGCTTCGCGGCGGGCAAAGTCATCGCCGCTGGCCCTGGCGGCAATCGCTATGTCCTTCTGCGCGCGCACGGCGGTTTCCACGCGCCGCTGTTCCTGCGTCCATTCGTAGCGCGTCATTTTCCTGCCGTCGATCTCGATCTCGGCATTGCTGCTTTCGCGGTACATGCGCAGCTCGTCCGCGTCGTGCGCAGGCTCAGACACGCCCAGGATGATGGGGAATACGGTGTGCTTGCAATTCCACATGCCAAACGGGCGGTCCAGCGTGTTTTGCAATTCCTCGAACTCGCGATTGCTGAATTGCAGCCCCTGATAGGGCAGGTGGTCGGTCGCGCAAAGCGCATGCGCGGAAATCTCCACGCCGTCCGCACCGTATTCGTTGCCGAGCTGACGCAGCACATCGTTGTTGACCGCGCGCACGCCGTCCAATACGTTCTGCCGCACCGCGCTGTCCAGCCGCCGCGTCAGGCCGCTGTTCGGGTACTTCACGCGCAAGCCATCCTGCGCCGCCGCCTTCATCGTGCGGCGTATGGCGCCGTTGTAGTCGGTTACGCCCGCCTGCACGGACGTAATCGCCACATCCACCGCGTCGCGATAGCTATACATTGCGGCGGCGATGTGAAATTTGCAAAATGCGCATTTGTTTTCACCTGGGATGACTTGACATGGCTTTCGGAAAAACATATAATAATAAGGCTATATGTTTGGGAAGTCTTGCCCGAACAGGGCAAAGGCATACACAGATCATAATTAAAGGAGTTGTTTTCAATGTTCCGTACTTATCAGCCCAAGAAGCGTCAGAGGTCTAAGGTTCATGGTTTCCGCGCGCGCATGAAGACCCGCGCTGGCCGCAATGTGCTCAAGGCGCGCCGTGCCCGCGGCCGCAAGGTTCTGACCGTCTGATTTCAGGCAGAGCCATGGATGGGGGAAGGATGCAGGCCGGAAAGTCTCAGGGTTTTCCGCGCCGTTTCAGGCTGGGCAAAAGCAAGCATTATCGCTATGTATATCGTCGCGGCCGGTCGTATCCCTCAAAGAATCTGGTGTTGATCTATCTCAAGGGCAAGGAGCAGCGCTTCGGCTTTTCCGTGTCCTCCAAGGTGGGCAACGCCGTTACGCGCAACCGCATTCGGCGGTGCATGCGCGAGGATGTGCGCAAAATGCGCGCGCAGCTCAAGTGCGGAAAGTATATCTTCATTGCGCGTCCGGCGCTGAAAATGGTTTCGCACGATGAGCTCACGCGGGAGCTGCACGGCGTTTTATGCCGCGCAAAGCTGGTGAAAGAGGATATGTGAATATGCGTTGGCTGAAACAGATACCCAAGCGACTGCTGCTGTGGCTGATTCAGTTTTATCGTGTTGCCATATCGCCGATGCACCGGCCATGCTGCCGCTATATCCCGACCTGCTCGCAGTACGCGCAGCAGGCCATACAGAAGTACGGCGCGATCAAGGGCGGATATCTGGCGCTGCGCCGGATATTGCGCTGCAATCCGTTCAGCAAGGGCGGATACGATCCGGTTCCCTGATGGGGCAGGTCGGCGCGCCTTCGGCGTGTCGGCGCAGCTTCCACGCGCAGCAGGCGCGGCGTCCCCATCAGGCTTCTGCCCGCAAAATCCGGAGTTTCCCCTTGAATTCCGGGTAGAATGCCCCAGGCGGCTTTTGAGCCAGCGTGCAGCATAAAGCCGCCGGACACTTGTTTTTCTTTTGGAGGAGATCGAATGAGCGGGTTTTTTCAGAACGCTTTGGAATGGATTTACGGCTGGGTAGGCAACTACGGCTGGAGCGTGGTGGTGTTCACGCTGCTGGTGCGCGTGGTGCTGCTGCCGCTGGATATTAAGAGCAAGAAGAGCATGCGCGCCATGAGCAAGGTTCAGCCCAAGGTGCAGGCGCTTCAGAAGAAATATGCCAACGACAAGGAAAAGCTGAATCTCAAGCTCAACGAGCTGTACCGCAAGGAGCATGTGAGCCCGATGGCCAGCTGCCTGCCGATGCTGATCTCGCTGCCCATCCTGTGGTGGATGTTCGGTGCGATGCGCAACATGGCGAACGAGCATACCATCAGCATGATCCTGCAGATCCGCGACACCGGCGAGGTGCCCGCGCTGCAGAGCTGGCTGTGGATCAAGAATGTGTTCCAGCCCGATTCCTTCATGGCCACGATCCTGCCCAAGGTGGGCGACGGCCTGAAGACCATTGCTGAGGTCAAGTCCTCCAGCATTCTGACTGCAGCGAACATCGAAGCCGCGCGCGCGTTCCTGGCTACCGACCAGTACGCCGCCATCGCGGCGCAATACGGCGCGAGCGCATTTACCAGCATTCCGCTGAATCTGCTGTTCTTCAAGCCCGTGCTCACGCTGCCCACGTCCTTTGCAAATCTCTTCCAGTATGCAAACGGTCTGTTCATTCTGCCGCTGCTGGCCGCGGCCAGTCAGTTCCTGATGACCAAGTTTACCGGCGGCAATCAGCAGCCCGCTCAGACCGAAAACGCCGATCAGCAGGCGGCTGCGAACGCCATGAACAGCGGATTCATGAAGTGGTTGTTCCCCCTGGTCTCGCTGTGGCTCTGCGCCGGTTACAATGCGGCCTTCGCCATCTACTGGATGGCCGCGAATGTGATCCAGATTGTGCAGCAGGTCGCCGTGAACTGGTATTTCGACCGCAAGGATCGCGAAAAGGAAGCCGCGGCCGACGCCGGCGAGGACCAGAGTATCAAATGAGCTTAGCCGAATAAGGAGACATATAGCCTTGAACAAAGTAATTGAAGCCAGCGGCAAGACCGTCAAGGAAGCCATTCAGAATGGCGCGGCGGAGCTTGGCTGCACCGTTGACGAAGTTGAAGCCCAGATTATCGACATGGGCAGCACCGGACTGTTCGGCATGTTTGCCAAGCCCGCAAAGGTGCGCCTCACGCTGAAGGAGGAAGACCATTCCTTCGATATTGAAATGCCTGTGTTTACGCTGGATCAGCCCGAAAAGGGCGGAAAAAAGCCGGCGAAGGAGAAGAAGGAGCGCAAGGCGGCGCCCGCATCCAAGGCCGTGGAGGAAAAGCCGGCAGCGCCCGTCGAGAGCGAAGCCGAGCCCAAGCCAGAGAAAAAAGAACGCAAGCCCCGCGCCCGCAAGGAGCGCAAGGAGCAGCCCCGCGAGGGCATTGCCGAGCCTGTGACTGTGGCCGCACCCGCGGAGCCCGCCGAGCCGTTTGTTGAAACGGCCGAGGAACAGCTGAGCGAAACGGCGCGCCGCGCCCGCGATTTCCTGAAGGGTCTGACCGGGCATATGGGCGTGCCCGCCGAAATCGCCGTGTGTGAAAGCGAAGCGCAGCTGCGCATGCAGCTCTCCGGCGAAAATATGTCCATTCTGATTGGCCGCCGCGGCGAAACGCTGGACGCCCTTCAGTATCTGACCAGCCTGAACGTGAACCGCGACCGCGAGGAATACCTGCGCGTATCGCTGGATACCGAGAATTATCGCGCCAAGCGCGAGGAAGCGCTGCGCAAGCTGGCCGTGCGCATGGCCAATCGTGCCAAGAAGAGCGGCCGCCGCGTTGCATTGGAGCCGATGAACCCCAATGAGCGCCGCATTCTGCATTCCGCGCTTCAGAATGACCCCGAGGTCACCACGCATTCCGAGGGCGAAGAGCCCTATCGCCGCGTGATCATCACGCTGAAATAAGCGGTGACTGCATAAATGGAGCGCCCTGGCATTTGCCAGGGCGCTTTTTTCGAAATCTCACGACGCTATGCTGCTTTCAGCGGCGATGCGTTGTGAGATTTTGTCCGTTTTGGAGCAATGGGAGCTCTGGAGGAGCTCGCAGCTTTCCGGATGAATTCCGACAGTCGGAACATTTTTTCGCTGCGGATACATTTCAAAAAACGGATCCATCATATAGAGCCGCTGGATTTGATTATGCTGGCTTCTTCAATAGCCGATCGCATCCTTCCATCGTCAGGGCGCGCTTGCATGCGCCCCGCCTTCCATGTTAAAATTTTTAGCGGGATCATTTTTTGCAATTATTCACGGCGCGGCGTTGTGTTCAGGGTGAAAGGGGGATGAATATGGCACAGATGAGCGGTGACGATGTGCTGCAGGCGCTGCGGCGCTATTCGTCCATGGTCTATCGCCTCGCGTATGCCCGTACGCGCAGCCGCGCGGATGCAGAGGACATTTATCAGGAGGTGTTCCTGAACCTGACAAAGCGCGAAACGGCGTTTGAGAGCGAAGAGCAGCTGAAGGCGTGGCTGCTGCGCGCGACGGCGAATCGCTCGGTGAATCTGTTCAGGAGCGCGTGGCGGCGCCATGTCCAAACTGTCGAAGCAATTCCGGAAGCGGCGGAGCAGCGGGAGAGCGGCGAGCGCTTTGATGCGCTGAATTGCGCGCTGGACGGCCTGTCCAGCCGCTATCGCACGGTCATCCATCTCTATTATTACGAAGAAATGACCGTGGATGAAATATCGGCGGCGTTGGGCGTCAAGCCCGCGACGATTCGTTCTCGCCTTGCACGGGGGCGGGAACGACTGAAGGCGAAACTGACTGGGAGCAGGGAGGTGGATGTGAATGCTGAGAGAGGACTATAAGGCTGTCTTTGATCGTATTCAGCCTGACCGCGCGCTCGAAATGAAAACGCGGGCGCGGATAGCGGCGCGGCTCAATGGCAAAGAGCAGGCGAAGCGCGGGGGCAGAACGGCGGTCATTGTGCTTGCCATGGCGATCCTGCTGATCGGAACCGCGATAGCCGCATCGCTTCATTCGAACATACTGGCGCGAATATTCGGCTCGAGGACGCCGAGTCTGGAAGCCGAAGCGGCGCTTGTGCGAAATGCGGATCAGGCCAATGACAGCGGGGTACAGCTCACGCTGGATGAATACCTGGCGGATCAGAGCACGTTGAACCTGTCGTGGTCCGTATCGTCGGCGCGAGACGAGCCGGTATACTATGTCACCTGGGCTGAGATCGACGATCACGGACTGACCGCGCGCGACGAGGCGCAGGGCTATGTGCCCGGCTTCCCTTACGGCGGGAGCGATGAGAGCATTGGGGACGGCGCGATCGTGCGCCTGACGCCGGATGCCGGCGCCTATACCAGCTGGTGCTCGGTTGGCTGGGCGCACGGCATCGACCGGCAGCTGACGGCCAGGGTGCGTGTCTGCGCGTTTACCACCGACATGCAGGCCGTTCAGACGCAGTACAGCGCGGTGGAGCTCTGCTTTGCGGGGCCCGGGGATGCGGCCTGCGGCGCTATCAGGGCGCTGGAAGCGTCAGGAATGCTGGGCGTGGCGGCCGATTTTCCGCTGTGCTATGTCAACAGCTATCAAGCCTTTCAGCGGGCGCTCGGCGATGGGACGGAGAGCGAGGAGATCTGTGCTGCGCTGATGGATTCCAGCTTATTCCGACCGCTGACCGAGCTGACGGTTGAGGTGGAAATAGCGCCGCCCTCAGCCGCTGCGGATTATGAGCTGACGTCGCCCATGACGTTCGACCTGTCAGACAGGACGGTCATTCTTCAGGCAATGCGGTTTGATACGGCGTCTGCGCTGATCCAGTATGACGTTGTTCTAAATGACGCGAGCGGCGTGGACCCCGCTTATGCGTGGTATCTACTTGCGACACCAGATGGCAGGGTCAAAAATGTAGAATGGCGCTTGAGTCTGAGCGGCGAGGCTGAGACAGAGGAAAGGGATGGACAGACACGCACAATCCTGCATTACGCGCTGAGCAGCGAGTCGCCGGTGACGGAGCTGCCCGACAGTCTGACGTTCATCCCCGTTCAGGAAATCGACCGGCGCGACGGTGAAGCGCCCGCCGAATACTGGCAGCGCGTTGCGGAGCAGGCGCGCGCTGAGGACTGTTTTACAGTGGCGCTCAAATAAGCGCAGGGCGCCGCCGGTTCGTTGATGCGCATGCTTCAATAGAAACAGCCGCTTGATCGCAAGCCTTTGGCAGCACTTTTCAGAATGCCAGTACTGCCGCGCCTGAAGGCGTGGACGAAAGGTAAAATGAATGAAACGAATCGGTTTCGCGCTTGACAGCGAACGCATAAAAAGGCTATAATCCGAAACGGAAATACGGGTGATTATACATAGGGGAGAGGATGCAGTATGGCGCTTTATACGATGAAGGAGATCCTGAGCGACGCGCAGGAAAAGGGCTACGGCGTCGGCTATTTCAACGCGGTGAACATGGAAATGGTGCGCGCGTACATTCGCGCGGCGGAGGAATGCCATTCGCCCATCATTATCGGCACGGCGCAGGCGCTCCTGCCCTATGCAGACTTTGACTGGATCGTGCCCATCATGCTCCAGCAGGCGCGCGCGGCGAAGGTGCCTGTGGCGGTGCATCTGGATCATACCTACGATTTCGACATGCTGATGCGCGCGCTGCGCAGCGGCTTCGGCTCTGTGATGTACGACGGCTCGCGCCTGCCCGACCATCGCGACAACGTGCGCATTTCCGCGCAGATCGCGAAGATTGCGCATGGCATGGGCGTGGGGCTGGAATGCGAGCTCGGCAGCGTGGGCGGCCTTTCAGACGAGCACGGCAAGGCCGATGCGGTGATCTATACCGAGCCTGCCGATGCGAAGGATTTCATTGAGCAGACCGGCGCGGATTTCCTGGCAGTGTCCATCGGCACGCAGCACGGCGTATACAAGGCCACGCCAAAGCTGGATCTGCCGCGTCTGGCAAAGATCCATGCGGCGGTGGACGTGCCGCTGGTGCTGCACGGCGGCTCCGGCCTGTCCGACGATGATTTCAGGAATACCGTGGCGGGCGGCATCCGCAAGATCAACGTCTATACGGACGTGATTCTCGCCGCCAAGCGCGCCATCGCGGAAAACCCCGATGCGGCGTATACCGACCTGAACCTGCTGGCTGAGGAGGCCATGAAGCAGGCGACCGTCACGAAGCTGAAGCTGTTCGGCAGCGAGGGCATGGCATAATAAAAAACACTAGAGACTGGCGGTCGATCCAAATCTGGATCGGCAGCTCAATCCACTGATAAACCCCGCAAACGCAGAAATTTCGTGAACAGTTTCTGAAGAAGCTGAAATTTCTGCTTGCATTGTCAATGCGGACTGCAAAATCGGTTACATACGTTGAAGCAGTCGCGCCACTGCAGCGTCCTGCAGGCGCGACCAGCCCGCGCT
>CAKUOX010000056.1 GCA_934670175.1 uncultured Clostridia bacterium
GCACAGCTAAGCAGACAACAAACAAAACAGCATTTGCCGGCCGGCATTGCCATCATGCTCCAAATCAGCGCAATTCTTAGGTAAATCAATTAATAATTGCGCGCTTGCATTTGAGCTTATTGACAACTATAATGTAACTGTGATTATTTTATCCGCAAATCAGAATAAATGATATGGTGAAATTTGCGATTTTCTTTTAAATTCTTGCACTTTTGCATAGAAAGGAATGTATGTACCCATGCCGACTTCTTATCCTTACACGCCAGAACCGGGTGAATCGATCACACTGAGCATTGAATTAGAACCTCAATCCTACCGTGTAATTGCGTTTCCATCTCAAACCACTCAAAACCATCTAGTATACATGCAGTATGCTGGTAATTATGTTGCTTTGAGAAATTATACAACAACGCGCAAAGGACTGCCTTCTTACATGCTAAAAATTACGCTGGATGGTCTGGGGCATCTGGAATATGAAGGACAACACTATGTAATGAATGCCGGAGATTTTTTCTGGATCGATTGTATTCCTGAAGCTACATTTTATACCGATCCACAATTAGGACGCTGGCATGTGCTGTGGATTCATCTCTATGGCAGTAATGCCAAAACCTATTACGACATATTCCGTTCCATCAATGGCGGCAATGTAGTTTCCCATCTGCGTAATATATCACAAGTCAAGCAGACCGTACATCAACTTTTTACGCTGCACCAGCATCCGGGACAAAACAATGTTCGTGATGTCCAATCCTCTGCGCTGCTGCTTTCGTTGATGTCGGAATGCATCGCCTCGGTAAACGCAGTAGTAGAAAGAGAAATACCACCTGTCATCGCTGAAATCAAATCCTATCTTTCCGAACACATGTCCGAACGAATCACGCTTGATACGTTAGGTCAGCGCTTTTTCCTCAGTCCATTTTACATTCAGCGACTTTTCAAAAAGTATTTAGGTGATTCTCCAGCAAAATATATATTATATCTACGTATCGATAAGAGTAAGGAATACCTCATAACCACAAAGATGTCCATGTCGCAAATCGCCGAAGCTGTTGGTATCGAAAGTGCAAGTCATTTTTCCACACTTTTTAAAAGCGTGGAAGGTATGACTCCGAGTGCCTATCGTGCGCATTGGACATCACTTTGATGTGACTACATTCAGTCAATCTCAAGCCTTACATAATATGTAATTATACCTTACCCAAATATATAAAAGCAGTCATAAACA
The DNA here is from genome assembly GCA_934670175.1 of uncultured Clostridia bacterium. Taxonomy (GTDB): domain Bacteria; phylum Bacillota; class Clostridia; order Christensenellales; family Aristaeellaceae; genus SFTH01. The sequence continues at coordinate 1,229 of CAKUOX010000056.1, forward strand.
CCTGTTGAACGGGTGGTTTGACCAAGCCCTATAATGGCTTAACTCTCGTAGTACCCTCTAAAGAGAACATCAAAAGGTCTGACAACCACAGTATTATCATGGGCGGCTCCCCACTCTGGAGGTGTCTTTGTTTGCCTTTCTTCTCCTGCTTACCCGTAACCGGGTCAATCAGTTCATTCATCATGATCTGGTCGTTCATTATATCATCCTGTAGCCGATTCTTGATATACTCCTTTACCGAACCTTCATACTTCCATACCGTATCTACGTAATGTCTGCTGCACCAGAAATGCCGATTCCCATATTTACACTTCTGGTCTGCATGTCGGTCAAATATCATCAGGCTGCTTTTGATCTTTAGATATCCCATAAATACCGATATGCTCAGATGTGGTGGAATCGCTGCCAACATATGGATATGATCCAGGCAGCATTCTGTCTCGATTTTTTCTCCCTTTCTTTCGTACAGTTTTCTTAACATCTATCCTATCTCCGCTCGCAACTGCGTGTAGACTATCTGTCTACGGTATTTCGATACACAAATCATTTACACACATTAACGGCTATTTGCATTTTTTGCGATCTGCATTTAAAAAAGCAGGAAAACAGGCGCACCGTGCAGAAATAAAGCACCGTTAACACTCTCTATTCTAAAAACAGTTACATTGCAAACAGATCGGCTACAAGGAGTATAAAGAATGGAATTGCTGAATAAGCTGCTGGGACGTCCAGGCGGAAACAGGGATGCGCAGCAAATCTCAGAACAGGCGGACAGGTCTGCGCCTATGCCGTCCGTCATATCGCAGGCCATTGCTGAACGCGAATGCGCGCTGAGCAAGGCGATCCAGATTCCATATTCGGAAATCGCCCAAAAAGGTAATACGCTTATGCAACTGGCGCCGGCGCTCAAGTCATTTATCCGCGGCAATAAAATTGGAAACGGAAGCCTGGTTCGCGTCGTATTCCCCAAGGGCGTTAAAGGGAAGCTGGCATTGGACAGCAACGGTCAGGCGTTGGGCGGCATTCTCAAAAAGGACGGCGGCCTGGCGCAGGCACGCCTGAGCGCCATCGACCCATTTTCACTGGCATCTCAGGCAGCAATGGCGGCAGTTATAATACAGATCAACCAAAGGCTCGACACAATTCAAAAAACGCAGCAACAGATTCTGGGATTCCTGGAACGGGACAAGCAGGCGGAGCAGCAGGGCGACCTGAACGTCTTGACGGGCATTCTGGAGGGATATCAGTATAATTGGGACAACGTTCAATATATCCAGAATCAGAGCATGAAGGTGACTGACATTAAGCAAAGCGCAGAAAGGAATCTGGCCTTTTATCAGGGGCAAATCGCAGATACGATCACAAAGCTGTCGGCGATCTATTTGGAATCGGCGATCAGGCCCGCCGTTGCCGACCTGAGCAAGCAGCTGGCAAACTACCGAATGACAGTTTATCTGCATTCGTTTGCGACCTTCCTTGAGGTCATGTTGAACAAAAACTACAACTCGGAATACCTGAATCAGCTTGCTGAAAAAGTGCAGGACAACAATATGCGCTATCAAAGCGACGTATCAAGCTGCCGCGATCTGATACGGAAGCTCTCGGCAGGCACCATAGATGCAAAGGTTTCGGCATGGCTCGGCGACGCTGGCCACACCATCGGCAACGCGCTCGATCATGTGCCCCTGCTGTCCAAATGGTCGGTAAATCAATGGTTTCGGGAGCATGGCAATGCGCTCCTGAAGGGGAATGATAAACGAACGGAAAATGCAGCGGCCCTGCTTGACACGCGCGAAGAGGCAAACGACGCGATTTTTGTGGATTGCATTCGAAGCGTCAACGCGATCTGCAATCAGGCGACAGATATTCTCTTCGATGAAAACGCACTATATCTGGCCGTAAAATAATAAAGACATGTGCCCGATGCCGAGTATCAGCCAGGCATCGGGCACAGAAGGTCTATCTGCTCGCCACAGCCTCCATGAGCACAGCGTCCGTGTGCGCCAGCAGCTTCAGCGGTTCATCGATAAGCAGCGTATCTCCGGCTGCAATGCGCATGTCGGTATCTGCGATCTGGAACTCGCCCTGTGTGCAGTACAAAAGGCAGAGATGCTTTTCGGGAACCTCGACGGCATGCTCCGCGCCGCTCACACAGGCGATGCGCCGCATGGCGCCATCGGCGCGCCCCTTGCGAAGCATCAGATTGAAATCCGTGCAGCAGCCCCAGGAATGCGTCGCTGCGCCGCCGTCAAAGGCGTGGATCGTGCCCACCGGCACCGGAATGCGCTCGCCGCCGTCGTGCTGCAGCGTCATTTCGCCGCTGATCGGCGTGATCTGGCGCAGGTAATCCGGCAGCGCCGTAAAATCGGATTCAGGCAGATCTACCGTCGCCGAGCTGACCCGCCACAAAAAGCTGCGGTCGGCATAGTCGCAGTCCTCGGGATAAATGGCGAGCTGAATGGTCTTGCCGCCCGACCAGTTGCTGATGCGATAATCAGCCTCATGAAGAATACGGATCATGGGATTTTCTTTCTCCTGTTCGCAGATTTTCCTTAAATGGCGTCCATACGTTCCTGCGAGAACAGCCGCGCCTGTTCTCCTCGTTTTGCTGACCCCTTGTTCTTTAGGAATTGTCGGCGTCTCCTTACTGGAGCCGCCGACCCGCAAAACCGCCGGTTTTGCTAATTCCTGCCCCTTCGAGAATTGTCGGCGTCCCCCTGCAGGCGCCGCCGAATGCGCAAAACCGCCTGTTTTGCTAATTTCTGCCTTCCAAAAAACCTCCGGCGCGTTTTCCGCGCCGGAAGTCAAACAGCGTTTATTCCATCTTGGACGCAAACTCTTCCAGCAGCTGCAGCTCCATAATCTGCTTGTTGCCATCAAAGTTTTCAAGCCGCAGGTAGAAATCAGCGCAATCCAGCAGGGCTTCCGCAGGCGTAAGTCCTACGACCTCGGAACCGACGATCTCCACGCCGTAGCGGTGCGCCATGGTACGCACCATTTCAAATACCTCCCAGATGGGCGTCTTCTGGTAATTGGTCAGGTTCATGGAAACCTGAACGATGCCGCGCTCGGTCAGATCGATTCCCAGCGCCTTGCAATACTGGAAGCCGCCGCCCTTCTGGCGGATGGTGTTTGCGATCTTCTTGGCGATGGACAGATCGTTGGTGTTCAGGTTGATGTTGTAGGCGATCAGCGGGAAGCGCGCGCCGATGGCGACAACGCCGCCGGTGGGATGCGGGGCGGGATGCTCCTTGTCGCAATAATCGGGGATCCACTCCGGATCCTTGACTTTTTCCGGCATACCCTCGAATTCGCCCTTGCGGCAGCTGGCGAGATTCCTTCTCTTTTCCTCAGTCGCGGAATCCTCATACAGATAGCTGGGCAGGCCAACTTCCTTCCAGATGCGCTCGGCGACGATCTTGGAAACCTCGATGCATTCATCGGTGGTCACGCCGCGGCACGGGATGAAGGGGATCACATCCGCCGCGCCCATGCGGGGATGCTGGCCTTCGTGATGGTTCATATCGATCAGCTCAACGGCCTTCCTGGTCATCTGGACTGCGGCCTCCTCCATCGCCTTGGGAGTGCCGACCAGCGTAAATACGCAGCGGTTGTGATCGCCGTCGGTCTGAACATCGAACACCAGACAGCCGGGAATAGACTCGGCCACGGCCACCAGCGCGTTGAAGGTCTCAGGATCCTTTTCGCGGCTGCAGCTGAAATTCGGAACACATTCAATCAGTTTTGCCATTTATTTTGCCTCCCTGTAATTATTCTAAGGATTTTTCAATGCTCTGGTACAGGCGATCCGCCAGAGGAAGCGCCTCCGCCAGCAGGCTCGCGCCCTTTATGCGCGTCTTGTGCACAAAGGCCTCGTCGTCGATGCCGCCGATATTGATCAGCACGTTCAGCCATGCGCCCTGAACCGAGGATTTCATGGCCAGAATGGCGCAGCCCAGATCGCTCGCGGCGCTGGCATTGAGGCGGCCGCTGACGCTCTCGATCATGCGAAGCGTTTCCAGCGCCAGCTCCATCATTTCAATGGGCGTTTCGGTGCAGAGCTTCAGCGCCGCCTGCATCGCCGCCTTGCGCGCGGCCTTGTCGGCTTCAGTCTCCTTCGGCATCGCAAACACCGCGCTCACCGCGTTGAACGCCTCGGTATCGCGGTCGATGATCTCCAGATACTGCCCCTTGAGGCGCTGCGCCGTCTTTTCGGTGGCAATTGCCAGCTCCTGAACATCCGCATATTTCTTCTTGCCCAGGGTGAGCGCGCAGACCATGGCAGCCAGCGCTGCGCCCAACGCGCCCTCCAGCGCGGATACCGAACCGCCGCCGGGCGCCGGAGCGTCCGAAGCGGTGGTATCCACGAAGCCGGCGAGTGTCATATCAATCAGCTTCATAAACAATTCTCCCGAAATTGATGGTTTTGCTTATTTATTAAAGCCATCCACGAACATCTTGATGAAGAAGATGGTCTGCGGCTGATAGATGATATCTACCAGGAACGCGCCAACGATGGGCACGATCATGAACGCCTTGCGGGACATGCCGTAGCGATCCTTAACAGAGGTCATATTCACGATCGCGGAGGGCGTAGCGCCCAGGCCGTGACCCATCAGGCCAGCGCACATGACGGCGGCGTCGTAGTTCTTGCCCAGCAGGCGGAATACGATGAAGTACGCGACCAGGGACAGGAACACCAGCTGCAGCACCACGATGAGCAGCACGCCCGGCAGCAGGTCGAACAGCTCCCACAGCTTCAGCGTCATCAGCGCCATGGACAGGTACAGGTTCAGCATCACGTCGCCGGTCTTATCGACCATGGCAAAGTTGAAGTTGTACCAGTGGAGTTTTTCGTTCAGGTTGCGCACGATCATGGCCACGAACATGGCGCCAACGTACTCCGGGAAGCTCATGCCGATCAGCTTGCCAATGTAACCGGAAATCAGGGAACCCAGCGCCATGCACACCAGCAGGGCGGTCACATTCTTCATGATGTCCAGCGAGGACAGCTTTTCGCCGTTGGAAGCGTTGATGGACTCAACGGAGGTGTCCAGATTCTCGGAATTATCGGGCTTCAGATGGTACTTTTCGATCAGGCGACGCGCCAGAGGGCCGCCGACCAGCACCGCGAAGATCAGGCCGAAGGTGGCTGCGGCAGCGCCGACCTCAACGGCTGCGCTGTAGCCCATCTCAGCAAAGGTGGAGCCGTAGGAAGCAGCCGCGCCATGGCCGCCGATCATGGAGATCGCGGAAGCCAGCAGCGCGTAGGGCGCCTCCAGACCGATGATCTTGGAAACGCCGATGCCCAGCACATTCTGGAAAATGGAAACCACGCCGGAAATGAGCCAGTAAATGACCAGCAGCACGCCGCCCTTTTTCAGCAGCTGCATGCTCGCACCCAGACCAACTGTTGTAAAGAACGCCAGCATGAATGCACTCTGGAAGCTGGTGTCAAAGCTGAAGGAATAAGCCTTGGTCTTAAATCCGATGAAGGTGACGAACATGAACAGGAATCCGCCGACCACGGGCGCGGGGATACAATACTTGTTCAGGAACTTTACCTTACTCTTGATCCAGAAACCAATCATCAGCAGCACCGCTGCCAGCGCAGTCGTCATAACTGCATTCGACGTAATCGTAAATACGCCATCGACCATTCCAAACGACATACCAATACCCTCCCCTATCTTTTGCATCCTCTCAGGATCCTTACAAGGATTGTAACAGGGGAAACGTCTAATAATCGTCTATTGCGTCTATTCCGTCATAAACCATTTGTTCTTGCTGTACAGCTCCGAGGCATAATAGCGATCCTTCTGGGAAAAATTGCTCCGCAGAACCGCCTGCATCTCCTCCACTTCGTAGATGTCCGGTATGTTTTTGGCGCTCTTAATGCCCAAATGCGCGTATTCCTTTGCGTTTTCCGGAAGCAATTTCTGCAAAGCCTCCGATTCAGACGGGCTTTTATCCAATAATAGACGGATTGTCATGCAGCCAAAGTAAAAAATAGACGTTTCAAGCGGTGATGCGCACTTTTCAACATAGACGATCGCATTTTTCAAATGGCGCGCGGCCGCCGCCTCGTCTGCCGCCCGCAGCGCATAGATCGCCGCGTAGGTTTCCGCCGCAGTCCTGCCCGCAAGCACGCCCGTCTTTTCCGCAATGCGGCAGGCCTCATCAAACAGCGCTCCGGCGGTGAGATGATCCTCCAGCGCGTAAACCGTGCGCCCATAATGCACATAGATCCAAACGGCGAACGCCCATTCCCTGCCATCAAGCAGCGCGAGCGCCTTCTTAAAGAAGGAGCATGCCTTTGCAAATTTCCCCTGATAGCGGCTCAGGCGGCCATAATCGGAATACGCCAGCGCCAGCTGCAGGCGGCTGCCGCCGCGCGCGGGCATGGTTTCCAGCGGCTCAATGGCTTCGATGATATAGTAGCCCGCCTTTTCGTAGGCGCGGCGCAGCAGGAAGCAGCACCCCTGAAGCCGTCGAAACGCCGCCATATAAAACGCATTTCGCTTGCGCTCCAGAATCCGCAGCCCCGTGGCCATATATCGCTCCGCCCTGACGACGTCCTGCTGTCGAATGGCCAGCTCGCCCAGCAGCGTGCACAGGCGCAGCTGGCGCAGCCCGTTTCGATCTCCGGAAGCGCCGCTGAGGTCGCCGAGGTCGGCGATCCCCTGCGCATACGCGCCGCTGTATATCTCGGCCACGCCCCGCGCTTCCAGCAGCTCGCATTCGAGCTGCCGCAGCCTTTCCTGATCCGTCTTTTCCGAAAATACGGTCTTCAACGCCGCCTGGCATTTCGCACACTGCGTCAGAACGATCTCCGGATCCAGCGCCACTGGATTCTCCGCCGTTTCGGATAAAAACGGTATGAAGGCCAGCGACGTCAGGCGGGATAATTCGCGTATGCGGTATTCCAGGCTGCGCTGCCTGTCGCCCGCATGCTCATACTGGTGGCTGATCTCCATCCAGCTGCCGCCGTTTTGCTCTACATTTTCCGTCAGCAGCTCCGCGAACCGCCGGTGCAGCGGACGGCGCTCGAACGCGGACATGCGCTCATAGATCATCTCCCGCAGGCGCGGATGCACGAGCCGGTAGCAGGTCTCCTCGCCGTCCATATGGATCTCTTCAATGATCTCGGCGCGGATCAGCTCGTTTACGGCGTGCATGAGCTGCTTTTCTCCGCCGCCGAACATCTTCAGAAACAGCGAAAGCGTCATATCGCCCGGATAGACGGACAAAATCTGCGCGGCACGAAGCGACTGCTCCGACAGTCCCTGAAGATCACCGAACAGTATCCTTTCCGGCGATCGCGGCATCTGACCGGACGCCGCCTCGTGGGCATGGATCAATTCCAGCAGCAGCCGAAGGTCGCCGCGGGTATTCTGATAGAAAGATTCCGTGAGCTGCTCTGCCTCCCCTTCCCCCAGCTTCTGCGCGAGCAGCACATGCACCTGTTCGCGGGTCAGCGGAAGCAGGCCGAGCGTGCGTATCTGTCTGGATTCGGTGATCTGGCGCAGCGCCGCGCGGGCAGTGCCGCCGTCGTAGTCCCTGCAGGTCATCAAAACTGCGCTGCCGCCCCCGTGCCGGAGCAAACCGTCCAGCAAGCGCAGGCTGTGGTCATCCATCCAGTGGATGTTTTCAAATATCAGAAACAGCGGCCTGATCCGCTCGAGCGCATCCAGCAGGACAAACACCGCCTGCTCCAGAGCCTCGTCCAGCCGTCGGGACATGCGGCTGGAGCCGGTAGACATACGCTTGGGATCGGTCAGCGCAAACGCGCCCTCCAGCCGCGCCATAACCGGAACGGAAAGCAGCATATCATTGATGCGCGCCATGTCCCACAGGTTCTGCAAAAGGTGCTCCCAGGGCATCAGCGGCATATCCCGCTCGGACGCCAGGCAATCCACGCGCTGAATGGCGCGCTTCTCGACCGCTCCCCAACGCAGCAGGAAATCCACCAGCTCTCGCTTGCCCGTGCCCACGCCGCCGTGGATCAGCCAGGCAAAGCGCCCCTGCGCGCCCTCCTCGGACAGTTCCTCCAGACTGCGGTTCAGCGTGGCGAAGGCGAGCTCCTGTCCCACCGGCGGAGCTGGCGGGCAGGAAACGGCCTGCGCGTCCCACTGGTTGAGAATCTGGTAGTAGAGCTCCTTCGTCGATTCCAGCGGCTCCGTGCCCAGCTCCTCCTTCAGATGGCGCTTCAGGTTCTGGTACAGCTCCGCCGCGTGGGCGTAATCCTGCAGGCGGCGATAGCATTCCATGAGGCCGGAGGCCAGCTGCTCGTTAAAGCTATCCTCGGCAAGCCCCCTGGCATACAGCTTCGCTGCCTCCCGATAATTGTTCTGAAGCATGGCGCTTTCCGCCGCTCGGGAAAGCTGCTCCAAATACTGCGCCCGCAGGCGATCGGCCGTTCTGCACATCCATTCCTCAAAGGAAAACGCACGTTTTACACCGAAGCCCTGCAGAAAGCCGCCGCCATAGGCCGACAGGTCGTGATCCCGCACAAAGCGATCGTAATCACAATCCAGCTCCCAGGCCGGATTGACGCGGATCAGCGATTTCTGGGGCGAGATCAGAAAATCGCCGCCCAGTATTTTCTTTAAGTGATACAGAATGTTGCGCAGCTGCTTTAAGCCGTTGGACTCGTCGTAGTCCTCCCACAGCAGGGAGACCAGCTCCTGGCGCGTGGCGCTCTTCTGCACCGCCATATAATAAAGCAGGGCGTCCGCGCGCTTGAATGGAAAAGCGACGGGCGCGCCGTCAAGCTCCACCGAGGGCAGGCGCATCACGTTGATCTTCAGCATAGTGGCCTCCGCTAGATTTCCAAGTCAAAATTGTGCTCCAGTACCTGTTCCATTTCAAAGGTATTCATCTGCAAATAGTAGGCGGCGGTATTAATCAGCGCCTGACTGGGCACATAGCCGACCACCTCGCTGCCGGTCACCAGAACGCCGTAATGCGCGGCCTCCATTTTTACCAGCTGGAAGGCTGTGTGCATCGCCGAGCAGGTAAAATCCGTCAGGTTCATGCTCACCATCGTCTGCCCCGTTTCATCGGAGAGTATGCCCATGGCCTTGACGTAGCGCAGGCCGCCATCCACATTGCGCACCCTGCGCGCGATCTGTCGGGCAATTTCAAGGCTGGAGGTCGCCAGATTGATGTTATAATAGATCACCGGCATGCGCGCGCCGATGATCGTGGCGCCGCCCGTGGGGTGCGGCGCGGCAGGCCCGTAATCCGGAAGCCACATTGGATCCTTCATTTTCTCCGCCAAGCCTTCAAATTGCCCCTTACGTATGGCCGCGATGTCGGCGCGATGGGGCGCAGACGCGGATTTTTCATATAAATAGATGGGCTGGCCGTATTTTTCCGCCGCTTCACGCGCAACCGCCTTCGCCAGGGCGTCGGCTTCCTCTATCGAAACGTTGCTGACCGGTACGAAGGGCATCACATCCACGCAGCCGATGCGCGGATGCTTTCCAACATGCAGGTTCATGTCGATGACCTCCTGCGCGATGCGGATCGCCTCCAGCGATGCCTGACGCAGCGGCTCCGGCTCGCCTACGACGGTGATCACGCAGCGGTTATGCTCCGGATCCGTGGTATAATCCAGCAGGCGAATGCCCTGTTTGGCGCGATACGCGCTCACCAGGCGCTCGACCTTGTACAGATCTCTGCCCTCGCTGAAATTTGGGATCGACTCGATCAGCTTTCGTTTCTTCAAATGTACTCTCCTCCGAATATGCGCGCGTTAGAGCCTGGATTGTTCCGCCTGGCGATCCGGAAAATGCCGTGCATTTTCCAAATATCCAGCATCCTTCCCCCAATTATTTCCTTTAGATAATTATACCACAATTTGCCCATGCACGTCTCCCCTCTGTACGCATAAATTGCTTGAAATTTTGCATATTTCCTGATATAATCAATAAAATGCCGCTTGATTACGTCGGCGAACCGCATATTTTCCTTGAAGGTCTGCACATCTGAAGGGAGATCTGTTTCATTGAATACACTACCAAAGCTCATTGTAATCGAGGGCACAAACGCCTCCGGCAAGAGCGGACTGGGCGTTGACCTGGCGCGCGCGTTCGGCGGCGAGATCATTTCCGCGGATTCGCGGCAGGTGTTTAAGGGCTATGACCTGGGCAGCGGCAAGATCACGCCCGAGGAAATGCAGGGCGTGCCGCATCATTTGATCGATATCTGCGAAAGCAACGAATTCTTCTCCGTGCACGATTTTCAGCGCCTGGCATACCGCGCAATCGACGATATTCTCGCGCGCAGCAGGCTGCCCTTCATCGTGGGCGGCACCGGGCTGTACGTCGCCTCGGTAACGGAGGGCTATGTCATGAGCGACCGCGCGCCGGATCTGAATTATCGCGCGGAGCTGGAGAAGCTGAGCACGCCTGAGCTGTATGCGCAGCTGATGGAACAGGCGCCCGACGCGCAGGTAGACGCGCGCAACCGCAACCGCGTGATGCGCATGCTGGAAAAGATACACGACGGCGACGATTTTATCCCCCATAACCAGCCGCGCTACAACTGCCTGAAGCTGGGCGTAAGCTGGCCGCGCGAGATCCTGAAGACGCGCATCGACGAGCGGCTCGAAAAGCGTATGCGCGAGGGCATGGTGGACGAGGTGCGCGGCCTGCTCGCCAACGGCGCGAGCGTGGAATTTATGCTCAAGCTCGGGCTGGAATACCGCTTCATCACGCAGTATATCACCGGTGAGATCGGCTCCGAGGCCGAAATGTGCCACGAGCTTTCACTGGCCATCAAGCGCTTCGCCAAGCGGCAGATGATCTGGTTCCGACGCGACAAGGACATTCACTGGCTGGATATGGCCGCCGACCCGCAGGCAGAGGCCGCCGCGCTGATCACGGCATTTCTGGCTGAATGAGCGCGCGCTGTTCTGTAATCAATTTCCCACCTACAAAATAAATATGGGAGGCGCTGTGATATGAAGCAATACCGAATCGGCATCGACGTCGGGGCGACCAACATCAAGATCGGTCTGTTTGATGAAGAGATGGATCTGAAGGATTATGCACAGGCGCTGACCGACCAACAGGCGAGCCTTGAAGAAATCATTGACCTGATGGTGGCGCTGACGCGGCGGCTGCTGTCCGCCAACGGCGTGACGCTGGGCGAACTCGAGGGCATGGGCGCAGTCTTCCCCTCCTATATCGATTACCGCAAGGGCATCGTGCTGGAGACCAGCTACATCATGGCGCTGAGCAACGCGCCGGTACGCGATCTGCTCGAAGCGCGCCTGGGCGTGCGCGTGGTGCTGGATAACGACGCCAACGCCGCGGCGCTCGCCGAGCACCGGCTGGGCGCGGGCGTAGGCTGCAGCGATATGATCTACGTCGCGCTGGCCACAGGCATCGGCGGCGGGCTGATCCTGAACGGCAAGCTCTATCGCGGCATGCACGGCATGGCGGGCGAGATCGGCCACATGTTCGTTTCCGATTCCACCGGCTATCCCTGCTCCTGCGGCGTCACGGGCTGCGTTCAGTCCATTTCGTCGGGCGCGCAGATGGCCAAATATGTCACCGACCGCATCAAAGAGGGCGAGGATTCCAGCATTCTCAACTATGCCGGAACGCTGAGCAACATCGACATGGAGGCCGTGGGCAAGGCGCTTCAGGGCAACGATTCGCTGGCGCTGGAGGTGGTTCACCGCGGCGCGGAATATCTGGGACGCATGTTCCATTCGCTGAACCAGATTCTGGACATCAACGTGTTTATTTACGGTGGCGGCATCACCAAACTGGGCAGCCGCTTTATCGACCGCATGATCGCGGCGTACCGCCACTATTCGCTGGTAGACCAGCGCTATCCGGCGCGCTTTATTCCGGCCAAGCTGCAGGAAAAGGCCAGCGTATACGGCGCGGCGCTGCTGCTGACGGCGAATGAATAAGCGCCGGTTCTATGCGGGGTGGTTCCCTGAGCCGCAGATCACGCGCCGCAGAATTGCCGATGTGCCGCCGTTCATGCGCGGACTGCGGCTGATGTTTGTCAGCGACGTGCATCTGCGGCCGTGCGTGCAGCCTGAAAAACTCGACGCGCTGATCGCGCTGATGGCGGCGCAGCGGCCGGACATGCTGCTGCTGGGCGGCGACTATGCTGAAACGCCCGCCGACTGTGCGCGCTTTTTTGAGGCGCTGACGCAGCTGACCCCCCCGCTGGGCAGCTTTGGCGTGCTCGGCAACAACGATCTTGATTCCGCTGCGCAGCTGCCGCAGTGGATGCAGAAAAGCGGTGTGCAATTGCTGAAAAACAGCAGCGCGCGCATCGTTCTTTCCGGCGGTGCGCTCGAGATCGGCGGCTGCGATGACCACAAGTATGGTGCGCCCGATACGCGCCGCCTGTTTTCGGATGATCCCGATGCCTGCCGTATCCTGCTGTCGCACTTCCCCATCGCGCCCGAATGCGCCTGCGCGCTCCAGCTTTCCGGCCATACGCACGGCGGACAGCTTTGTCTGGGGCGACTTACGCCCTATTCCATCGGCTTTGAACGCAAATTCGGCATACTTGCCGTGCGCGGCGAAGCGCAATTTGGACAAACGCGGCTGCTGCTGTGCAACGGCATCGGCGTGAGCCGCCTGCCGCTGCGCGTTGGCGCGCCGCCCGAAATACTGCTGGTGGAATTTGCCTGAAAAATAAGCCAAACCGCCGCAAAGGGCTTGACATCTGGCGGGCAGCTGCATATAATGGAATGGACGGCAGCGCTGAAAGTGCCCCAAACCTCGCGTTTATCCTGGGGTGTGCGCCGGTCTGTGCTTTTACCCACAGATTCAAAAAAGGATTCCGGGTCGATATGTGGATGCCATGCCCCCGATTTTCGCCAGGGGAAGTCAGTAAGCAGTCGCAGGTCTCCGTCCTGCCTGAGCGGCGGGTGAAAAAGCAGAGGTCGACGGCACTCATGGGATATATGAGCATCCTTCGGATGCTCTTTTTTGTTGCGGCAATATCGCAGGGAATATGCGTCGGCAGATAGCTTTACGGGCCGGCCAATATTTTGGTTCGCTGATGGCAATTCTTTGTGCCCGTATGCGGATATTTCGCAGTTTTTTGAATATATAATCTGCGAAATGTTGCCAGCTGACAGGAGGCGCGCCCATGTCTACAATAATTGCCCGTTCCGCCCGCGCCGAGGGGCGCATGTTTCGCATTGACCTGGATCGAATCGTTCCCAGTCCACACCAGCCGCGCGCCCGTTTCGACGAGGATGCCGTGCGCGAGCTCGCCAGTTCCATACGCCGCTACGGCCTGCTTTCGCCGCTGCTGGTGCGCCGCCGCGGCGCGGGCAGCTATGAGCTGGTGGCGGGCGAACGCCGCCTGCGCGCGATGCGGCTGCTGGGCTGGCGTCAGGCCGACGCGCTGCTGATCGGCGCATCGGCGGACTGCTGCGCGCTGATCGGGCTGGTGGAGAATTTGCAGCGTGAAAACCTGCACTATCTGGACGTCGCCGCCGCCTGTCGAGACATTCTATTGCGGCAGAACCTGACGCAGGAGGAGCTGGCCGCGGCGCTGGGCAAGAGCCCGTCGACGCTGGCAAACCTGCTGCGGCTGCTGCGGCTCGGCGACGCTGTGCTCGCCGGCGTACGCGCGGGCAGCCTGTCCGAGCGGCACGCGCGCGCCCTGCTGAAGCTGGAACGCGAGGACTGGCAGCTGGAATTCGTACGCCGCACCGCTACTGAAAAGCTGAGCGTGCGCCAGCTGGAAGAGGCCATTGAAAAGCGGCTTCGCAGTTCAAAAAAAGCGGCAAAGCCGAAGCCCACCGCCATGATCCGCGATAACCGCCTGGTTATCAATGCCTTCAACGACACGCTGCGCCAGCTTCGCCGCATCGGCGTGCATGCCAGCAGCCGCGTGGAAACGCGCGCGGATTCCTATGACATTATCGTCACCATCTCCACGCCCCAGCCCCAGGCCCTGCCCGCACCGCTGTGAGAATGCGCGCTCAGATATACTTTTCAGTTTTTCTACCGACCCGCCAATAATTCACCAACTGCTTCCAGCATATCAAAAAGGACGCCAGACACGTTCTTTTTGATATGCTGAAACACATTTATTATCGAATTGGAGCCCTGCCGATTGTGATAGGTAATCCTCTGATATCATCTCGGGATTTTCCCCCACTTAGCACGGTACGTGCAGCTTTCACCGCA
>CAKUOX010000057.1 GCA_934670175.1 uncultured Clostridia bacterium
ACGCAGCAGCGCGGGATCCAACGATTCGGGACGGTTCGTCGCGGCCAGAATGACCACGCCCTTGCGGCCATCGAAGCCATCCATTTCGGTCAGCAGCTGGTTGAGCGTCTGCTCACGCTCATCGTTGCCACCCATGCCGCCATTATCGCGCTTTTTACCGATGGTGTCGATTTCATCGATGAACACGATGCAGGGCGCCTTTTCATTCGCCTGCTTGAACAGGTCGCGCACCTTCGCCGCGCCCATGCCCACGAACATTTCCACGAATTCCGAGCCAGAAATCGAGAAGAAGGGCACCTTGGCCTCGCCCGCCACGGCCTTGGCCAGCAGGGTCTTGCCCGTGCCGGGAGGGCCCACCAGCAGAGCGCCCTTGGGCAGCTTCGCGCCGATCTTGCTGTATTTCTCAGGCTCGTGCAGGAAATCCACGATCTCGATCAGCGCGTCCTTGGCTTCGTCCTGTCCGGCGACGTCCGCAAAGGTCACGCCGGTCTGATCCTCGGCCACGATCTTGGCGTTGGACTTGCCAAAGCTCATGAAATTGCCGGCCGCCGCGCCGCCCTGCTTCTGAAGCCGGCGCAGGATCAGCTGACCAATCGCGCTGAAGATCGCGATGGGCAGCACCCAGGAAATGATGAAGTTCAGCAGCGGCGAATCCTGCGTGGGAATGGTCGCCTCGAAGGTCACATTCGCGTTTTCCAGCCGCTCGCGCAGGCCGTCATCCGGAAATGTGCCGGTTTTATAGATGGCTTCCTTGCCGTCCTCATTCTTGGCGATGAATACGATCTGCTCGCTGTCCTGCTCGAGCGCGACCTCCGTTACCTTGCCGGAATCCACCATTTTCAGGAAATCGCTGTATCCGACCTCCTTCACCTGGCGCTGCAGGAGCGTCGGAAACAGCAGCGCGTTGAGCAGCATCAGCACGATCGCCGCTATGACGTAATAATAGACCAACGGTTTTTTGCTGGGCTTGTCAGAATTAATCATGGGCATACCTCCATTTCTGTGCCAGTACAGGCTAAGTATAGCAAATCTCGATGAAAATTACCATGGTCAGTTGTTTAATTTTGTCTGAAAACAGGCTATCGAATAGAAATAACATGAGGAGCCGCGAAAAAGCAAATCGTGCTTTTTCACAGCTCCCCCTGATTCACATCGACGGCAGCGTCGCGCCGCGCAACATATCCGCCAGTGCGCTCAGCTGATCCGGCAGGAACAGGAACGCCGCGCAGGTCAGCGCTGCCAGCAGCAGCGTCACCAGCAGAAATGCAATGGCATAGGCGCGCTTAGCCTGCGTATTTGCCAGAATGATAAACAGTATCGCCGCAACGATATTCACGCCCGGCACGCACATCACGAGCAGCGTGCCCATCCAGTTCCACACGGAAACGCGGTTTTCGCCGCCCGTTTTTTTGCTCTCGCCCATTTGTGCAAGCGCCTCCTTCCGCCCTGCGGCGTCATGTATATACATCTTTATTATACAGCAAATGCGCACGCACCGTCAAACGATGCGCGCGCATTGTTGAAAAAAAGTCTATATGCGCTTATGGTCGATCACGCAAGCTGCAGCAGCCGCGCGGCGTTATTCCAGAGAACGTCCTCACGCTCAGCATCCGTCAGCGGCAGCTTCATGAAGCGCGCCAGTTCCTCTGCGGGGTCCCACATCGGGTAATCCGAGCCGTAGAGCACATTTTTCGCGCCGAATCGATGAATGACCTCGGCGGCCTGCTCCGGCTGCCAGTGAAACAGCGATGAGGACAGATCCACCGTCAGCCCGTGTCCCGGCAGCTGCGCCGCGGCGCTCTCCCATTCCATCCAGCCGCCGAAATGCGCGCAGATCATGTTCAGCTCGGGCAGCTTCTCATGCAGGCTCAGAATGCGATGCGGGCCGTCGAAATCGTAGCGGCTGTCGCCGCAATGGATCAGCAGCGGCAGGCCGCTTTCGGCAATGGCGCGCAGCATGGGCATCGCGCGCTCGCCGTCCAGCGTATACTGCTGCATGTCGGGGTGAATCTTCAGTCCCCTGAAGCCCTGGCGCACGATCTTGTCCATCGCCGCATCCATATCCGGCATGTCGGGATGGATCGCCGCAAAGGGCACGATACGCTCCGGCACCTTGCGCGCTGCGGCCAGAATAAATTCGTTGATGCTGTCCACGCTGTGCGGCGTCGTCGCCACGGAATGCGCCGCGAAGCGCTGAATACCTGCCTCGTCCATCTTCGCGAGACATTCCTCCAGCGTACCGTCGCCGCGCACGGGCGCGCCGAAATAAAAATTGCTGATGCTCTCCGAGGCGCGCTTTGCGATCTTTTCCGGATAAATGTGGATATGAATATCGAATACTTTCATGACCGTCCCCCCATTGCGCCGTTGATTGGCTCATTATAGCAGGCATTTATTGATTTTTCGCGTATTCGCGGCACTTTTTGTCATTCAAAACCGCGCTCCTATTTTACACAAACGCGCTTGTTTATCGGATCGGACGGATATAAAATCAACAGCACAACCGCATATGAGACAGTTCGCAGCCCTCCTGTCTGATGGAAGCATTTTTGCGCTTCCCAAAAAAACAAAACCAGGTTCAGCGCCCCGCGCGTCGGGCGCTTTTGAGAGAGGGAGTCTGTGCATATGCACCGGCTCCCTTCCTTCATCATGGAGGGACTGCGCATGCCTCCTCGGGTTTGAGGATCCGCAAAAGCCGTCTTTTGCAGATCGGCGGCTCTAACGCCCAAAGCGGTGCAGCGCTCCGCAGGGCTGAAATCGCCTTCAAAGAGAGACGCCGGCGATCCTTTTTTACGAAAGGAAGGTAATTCCCCCATGAAATCCATGAAACCAACCACCCGTATCCTTACCCGCAGCGCGCTGATCGCGGCGCTGTACCTGCTGCTCAACCTCGTGTTCGAGGCCATCAGCTTCGGTGCCGTGCAGTTTCGCATCGCCGAGGCGTTCACACTGCTGCCCGTACTGATGCCCGAGGCCGTGGCGGGGCTGGCCATCGGCTGCCTGCTGGGCAACCTGCTGGGCGGCGCGGTATGGTTCGACGTGGTATTCGGCACGCTGGCCACGCTGCTGGCCGGACTGGCGACGCGCCGCCTGCGCAGCAAGCCCGCACTGGCCGCGGCCATGCCGGTGCTGTTCAATGGCATAATCGTAGGCCCTGTGGTCTATCTGGCCTATGTAAGGGCGCCGGGCGCGCCGGTACAGGTCGGGCTGCTGCTTTCCACGATGTTCACAGTGGCGTTGGGCGAAGCGGTCGTGTGCTATGTGCTGGGGCTGCCGCTGCTCCGGCTGATGCGTCGTCTGCCGTCCGAGCTGCTGAAGTAACGCGCTGCAACGAATAATTAACGCGGGCGGGGCTTGCATTTTTTCGCATTTGTGGTATGCTATCAGCGAAAGAACCGTCAATGTGCTTATCGGGCGTTCGACAGCTCGGAAGCTCCGTTTTTTGCCGGTTCTTGCACTTCAATGAAGGAAAGAGGAACGTATCTCATGCGCAGCGTTTCGTTTGCAGTTGAATACGGCTATTATTACCTCATCAGCAAGTATGTTGATCGGGGTTTTAGCTGCATGCAAAAGTAAGCGCGCACAGGCGAGATTCGTAGGGATGCTGCAGTGAAAAACGCATTGCGGCATCCCTTTTTTATTCTGCTGACACAGGGAGGAAACAAACCATGGTCATCATTCTTAAAGACAAAGCCGATGAAAAACAGGTGCAGCAGCTGACCAGCTGGCTCAAGAGCATGGATCTGGACATTCACGTCTCCAAGGGCAGCCGCCACACCCTGCTGGGGCTGGTGGGCGATACCTCGAACGTGGACATCGACCTGCTGAAATCGCTGGACGTGGTGGACACCGTAAAGCGCATACAGGAGCCCTACAAGAACGCCAACCGCAAGTTTCACGAGGATGATACCATTGTGGACGTCGGCGGCGTGAAGATCGGCGGCGGCAATTTCCAGATCATCGCGGGCCCCTGTTCGGTGGAATCCCGCGAACAAATCATCGCCGTGGCGAAGGCCGTGAAGGCCTCCGGCGCGACGCTGCTGCGCGGCGGCGCGTTCAAGCCGCGCACCTCGCCCTATGCCTTCCAGGGACTGCACGCCGAAGGCATCGAGCTTTTGAAGGAAGCGCGGCGCGTAACGGGGCTGCCGATCGTGACCGAAATCATGGACGGCTCGCACCTGCCGCTGTTTGAGGATGTGGACGTGATCCAGGTGGGCGCGCGCAACATGCAAAATTTCGAGCTGCTCAAGGAGCTCGGCACGCTGAAAAAGCCCATTCTGCTCAAGCGCGGCCTGGCAAGCACGCTTCAGGAGCTGCTGATGAGCGCGGAATACATTCTGGCGGGCGGCAATCCGAACGTCATACTGTGCGAGCGCGGCATTCGCACCTTTGAGACCGCCACGCGCAACACGGTGGATATTTCCGCCGTGCCGGTGCTGCGCCAGCTGACGCACCTGCCGGTCATCGTCGATCCTAGCCACGGCACGGGCTCCGCCGCGCTGGTGAAGCCCATGGCGTTTGCAGCCACGGCGGCGGGCGCGGATGGCCTGATGATCGAGGTGCACAACGACCCGCAGCACGCGCTGTGCGACGGCGCGCAGTCGCTCACGCCGGAGGCCTTCGATGAGGTCGCGCGCGGCGTGCGCAGCATATTGCCCTTTGCGGCTCGAAACTGAAACGATGTAGGGAGGGAAAACGCATATGACCATCGGCATTGTCGGGCTTGGATTGATCGGCGGCTCCATGGCGCGCACCATCAAGCTCAATACCAGCCACAGGGTGCTCGGCGCGGATCTGAAGGAAGGCGAACTGATGAAGGCAGAGCTTGTGGGCGCGATCGACGGCCGCCTGAACGACGCAAACCTGCCGGAATGCGACGTGGTGATCGTGGCGCTGTACCCCGGTGCGATCGTCGATTACATTCGCACGCATGCGCATCTCTTTGCCGAGGGCGCGCGCGTGTTCGACTGCGGCGGCGTGAAGGGCGTGATCTGCAGCGAGCTGCGCGATCTGACGCAAAACGCGAAGTGGCGCTTCATGGGCGGACATCCGATGGCCGGACGCGAGTTTTCCGGCTTCAGGTATTCGCGCGACGACCTGTTCGAAACCGCGTCCATGATTTTAACGCCCGCGCCCGAAACGCCGCCGGAAGAGCGCATGTGGGCAAAGAATTTCTTCCTGTCCATCGGCTTTCTCCATGTGCGCTTCGCTACGCCCGAGGTGCACGATGAGATCATCGCCTACACCTCGCAGCTGGCGCACATCGTGTCCAGCGCCTATGCGCGCAGCGACCTGGCGCAGAAGCATCGCGGCTTTTCCGCGGGCAGCTTCATGGATATGACGCGCGTGGCGCGGCTGAACGAGGGCATGTGGACGGAGCTGTTCATGGACAATCGCGCGCCGCTGCTCGCAGAGCTTCAGGGACTGATCGACCGGCTCAGCCAATATCGCGACTGCCTGGCCGAGGGCGACGCGGACGGCCTGAAGGCGCTGCTGAGAATCGGTCGAGAGGCCAAGGAAAGCCTGGACGAATAATGCGGAGCACACAGATGAACGACGAATTGGAAGGGTTGAACGAAATGACCGGCAGATTATCCTTTGCATCCGATTACATGGAGGGCGCGCATCCGTCTATTCTTGAACGGCTGGCGGAAACGAATTATCTTAAAACGTCGGGCTACGGTCTGGATGAATACTGTGACGCCGCGAGGGCGAAGATCCGCGCCGCTTGCGGTGCGCCGGACGCAGATGTCTTCTTTCTGGTGGGCGGTACGCAGACAAACGCGACCGTGATCGATGCGCTGCTAAAAAGCTATCAGGGCGTCATTGCGGCGGATACCGGACACATCGCCGTGCACGAGGCCGGCGCCATTGAATTTGGCGGCCACAAGGTGCTGACACTGCCGAACCAGAACGGCAAGATCGCCGCCGCGCAGATCGAGGCGTACCTGAACGCCTACCTGAACGACGCGACCCGCGACCATACGGTCATGCCGGGCATGGTATATATTTCCCACCCCACCGAATACGGCACGCTCTATTCGCGCGCAGAGCTCGCCGCCATCAGCGCCGCGTGCCATAAGCATGGCATCGCGCTGTATCTAGACGGCGCGCGCCTGGCCTATGCGCTGGCGTGCCCTGAAAACGACGTGACCCTCAATGATCTTGCCGAGCTGTGCGATGTATTCTACATCGGCGGCACGAAATGCGGCGCGCTGTTTGGAGAGGCTGTCGTGGCAAAGCACGGCCTGCTGCCGCATTTTTTCACCATCATCAAGCAGCACGGCGCGCTGCTGGCCAAGGGCTGGCTGCTGGGGCTGCAATTCGACGCGCTCTTTACCGACGGACGCTACGAAAGCATCGGTCAAAACGCGATTCGAACCGCCGATCAGCTTCGCAATGCACTGCGGCGGCACGGGTTTGAGCTGTGCTTCGACGCGCCCGCCAATCAAGTCTTTTGCGTCATGGATGACGCGCGCCTCGCGCAGCTTGCCCAGCAGGTGGAATTCAGTGTATGGGAAAGGCTAAGCGATGGGCGCAGCATCGTCCGCTTCGTCACCAGCTGGGCGACGCGCATGGCGGATGTAGAGGCGCTGGATCGGCTGCTGGGTGCATGACATTGCCCATTCCCCCGATCGGAGGAATGGAATTAACAGAGTTTTGAGCGTCGGCGGCGCCTGCAAAGGGGCGCCGCCGACTTTTTTACAGCGCTTCAAACAGCCAGCCGAGCGCGGGCGAAAGCCCGATCATCACCAGTGAAAAGCTCAGCGAGGCGACGGAGATCAGCGTGGCGCGCTGTGCCGACGGCACCGCTTCGTTCAGCCGCACATCGGTGCAGACCTCCAGCAAATCGTCCAGCAACGCCGCGCAAAAGCCGCAGCTCAGCATCAGATACCAGCTGTGCAGCAGCGAAAGCGCGGTGCAGAGCAGCGTGCCCGCAGCGGTCAGCAGCCATACGCGGCGATAGCGCCAGCTCCGCAGCCCCGCCGCGAATCGCGCGCCCACCGCGCCGCCCATGCCGATCACAAACAGCGCCGGGTCGATCAGCCCGTCCGGCATGCCCGCGCCCGTGAGCCGTGCCTGCAGAAAGAAGCGCAGCAGCGTGGCGAGCGCGCCCACAGCGGCGTTCAGCAGGATCAGGCGCACCACCCGCGCATCGCCAAGCAGAAAGCGCAGGCTCTCCCGCACGCACGCGGTCAATCGCGCGCGCACGCCTTCGCCGCTCGAAGCGGGGCGCGTTTCGCGCAGGCGCAGCGCCAGCACGAGTGCAGCCGCGCCGAGCGCCGCGTCCAACAGGTAGGCCCTCCGATAGCCTATCAGCAGCGCCAGTCCCGCGCAAAGCATCGCCGAGGCGCCGGATACGCGATAGATCATCAGATCCGTTCCCGAATAGACGGCATATTCATCCGCGCGTCCGGCGTCGTTCAGGCTCTCATAGGCCAGCGCCTCCCGCGTGCCGGAGGCAAAATTGTAGCTCATCGCCGAAAACACCATGGCCGCCAGCACGCCCGCCATGGAATCAAACGCCAGCATCAGCAGCGCAGACAGTATGCCGCAAATCTGGCCGATCGCCAGCGTGCGCCTGCGGCCGAACACGTCGGCGGCAATGCCCGAGGGCAGCTCGCAGACCAGGCTCGTCAGGTGAAACGCGCCCTCCGCCAGGCCGATCTGCATCAGTGAAAAGCCTCTGGCGGCCAGCAGCGCCACCCACGACGCGCCCGCTAGCTGAAAAGAAGTCAATCCCGTAAATCCGTAAAGCCGCCTGATCTGAGCGGGCATCCTTTGTTTGGACATAAAAAATCCTCCTTCAAGAGCTATGCTATGACTCATAGAAAGGAGGAAGTAAAAGCGCTCGTTTTGCAATTCTCATTGCAGTTTCCGATCTGTTTTTCCAAAAAAGCGCGCACTTCCCCCACAAAAGGCAAAAATGTTGCCTTTTTGCAGGCGGACATTCAACATTCTCCAGCCCATAGCGCGCTCCTCTCTCCCGCCCATACGGGGAAAAAATCGGGTTCATTATACATCCATCTCATTCGTCTGTCAATTCCCGGCGCGCCGACCGATACACGCGCGGCGTGCAGCCGCAGCGCCGCCGAAACAGGCGATCCATATAGCCCGTGCTGACAAAGCCGCAGCTGCGCGCCACGGCATGAACGCTGTCCTGCGTTTCCGTCAGCAGCCTGCGCGCATGGCTGAGCCGCACATGGTTCAGATAGGCCACCGGCGTAGACTGCACGCCCACGCGGAAGCAGCGAAGCGCCTCGCTGGCGCTCACGGACGCGGCGTTCGCAATATCGCTCAGCGCGACGTGCTCGGCGAAGTGATCCTGTATATACTGTATCATCAGCTTCAGGCGCGCCTGTGTCGGATTGATCGTGCGCGGCTGCGGTCGGGTGCTTTCAAAGCGCCCCGCGTTTGCCCATAGCAGCCGCCAGATGTGCAGCGTGCGTTCCAGTGCCTCCAGCTCAAAGCCCTCTGTCTCGGCGCGCGCCGCCGCATAGAGCGCGTCAATTTGCGCAAGTATCTCGCGCTGCCAGCCGATTTCGGGCGAAAGCGGCTCAATGGCAGGCCCGCGCTCCAGCCATGGGCGCACATACCGCGCCTGGATCAGGCTGCCCTCCGGCGCGATCCATTCCGGCTGGAACAGAAAATTCGGTATGATGCCCTCCTGACGCGCCTCGAAGCGATGAATCACGCCGCTGTTGATGATCGCGCCCTCTCCCGCGCGGATCTCTAGGCGCTCGTTTCCGATCAATGCGCTGATCTGCCCGCGCTCCAGCGTGAACACCTCGATCTCGTTATGCCAATGCCAGTCGATCACGCGCTTGTCGAAATCGCGAATATCGTCCAGATAAAAGGCAAAGGGGAATTCGGGCGTGCCATGGCTCAGCGTTTCGCGCAGCGCGTCGTCGGTTTGGATCATCGTGGTCTGCTTCATTTGGCCTTCCTCCCATCTGTGCGATATTGTACTACAATTATGCGATATTGTCCAACAAAATCCAGTCAATGAATGATATAATGCAATTATGAAAAACAGGAGGGATGTCTCTTGAACTACAAGCCCACCGTGCGCGCCTGCTTTGTCGCCTACATCGTGCAGGCCACCGCCAATAACTTCGCCCCACTGCTTTTCCTGACGCTTCAGGCGCAGTATGGCATTCCGCTTTCGCAGATGACGCTGCTCATCGGCATCAATTTTGCGATTCAGCTGCTGGTGGACGGCGCGTCCGTATTCTTTGTGGATAAGATCGGCTATCGCGCTGCCGCCGTGATCGGACACGCCGCCTCGGCGCTCGGGCTGCTGGCGCTGGCAATCTTGCCCGGCTACCTGCCCTCACCGTTCGCGGGGCTGCTGATCGCGGTGTTCCTGTACGCGGTGGGCGGCGGCCTGCTGGAGGTCATTGTCAGCCCCATCGTAGAGGCCTGTCCGTCTGAGCACAAGGCACAGACGATGAGCATACTGCACTCGTTCTACTGCTGGGGCAGCGCGGGCGTCATACTGCTCTCCACGCTGTTCATGCTCGCCTTTGGCCGCGAGCGCTGGCCGATTCTGGCGGCGCTGTGGGCGATTCTGCCGCTCGTAAACGGCATCGCCTTCCTGCGCGTACCGCTCGCGCCGCTGATCGCCGAGGGCGAAACCGGTCTGAGTATACGCGAGCTGTTCTCCTCGCGCCTGTTCTGGATCATCATGCTGATGATGATGTGCGCCGGCGCCAGCGAACAGGTGGTCAGCCAATGGGCGTCGACCTTTGCCGAGCAGGGACTCGGCGTATCCAAGGCCATCGGCGATCTTGCCGGCCCCACGATGTTCGCGCTGCTGATGGCGCTCTCCCGCCTGCTCTACGGCCGCTTCGGCCGAAAGCTGGATCTTGAAAAAACGATCCTGCTGTCGGGCGTGCTGTGCGTAGCGTCCTATTTGATTATTGGATTTACGCGCCTGCCGGTCTCCGGACTGATCGGCATGGGGCTGTGCGGCTTCGCCGTGGGCGTTTTCTGGCCGGGCACGTTCAGCACTGCTGCCGTCGCCATGCGCCGCGGCGGCACGGCCATGTTCGCGCTGATGGCGCTGGCGGGCGATTTCGGCTGCTCTGCCGGTCCCACGCTCGCGGGCGCGATCGCCGGTCTGGCGGGCGATAATCTGCGCTTGGGCATACTCTGCTGCATCTGCTTTCCGGCGCTGCTGATCGTCGGCCTGTTCGCCCTGCGCAGGGCACTGAAAAAATAGCGCATAGACACAAAAAAGGAGCCGCCTCATCTGAGACAGCTCCTTTTTTGTACGCGCGAGTTCCTTCAGTTTTCATCCAGAATATGATACTCGTTGCAGAGCGGGTGCAACGCGGGCTCGTCCTCTTCAATGTCGGCAAAGCGCGCGGTGGGCTCCAGGAAATAGTTGTCGGTATTGTCGTCGTTGACCTTGGAGACCTCGCCGACCACCAGATCGCCCATGCCCGGCTTGGGCCCAAAGATGTGCGCGATGTGCGGCTTCAGGCTGATGCTGTTGCCGGGGTAAACCAGAATTTCCTCGCCCGCCTTGAAGACGCGTTCGATGCCGTCCATGAACACATGCACGTCGGTGTCGAGCTGCTCGCCTGCCTCGTTCGTGTTCCACAGATACACGGCCAACACGCCATTTGCGCGGTTGATGATGTCCTCGGTCTTAAACACATGGTAATGCTTGGGCAGGCGCTGGCCTTCCTTCATTACGATGTACTTCTCGCAATAGGGCACGCCGACGTTCGCGTCGTTCATGTCGCCATTGCGCACGGTGTAGAGCACCGCGCCGACGGTGGAAAAATCGCCAGTGCCAAAGTCGGTAATGTCCCAGCCGAGCATGACCCTTTTAACGGTGTCCAGCTCGGTTCTGTGCGCCTTCCAGGTCTCCATGTCCCAATAGGCGTAGAGCGGCAGACGGATATTGTTTTTCTTCAAAAGCTCATCCGCCCACTTGACCGCAGCGTTGATCTCGGATCTCTTCATATTAATCGTCTCCCTTTTCACTCTTTAACAGCGCATAGACCTGCGGCAGGCTTTGCCAGAACGTTTCGCCCGGCAGCGGCTGCTGGCATTCGCCCGTCACGCGCAGCCATTCCTGATAGGCGGGATTCTCGTACAGCGCCGCATTGTCCATGGCTTCATCAACTTCATTATACTGAAAAAGGTAAGTTTGTCCAGCGATTTCCTTCACAAAAATTTCGCACTTCAGAAATCCATGCTGTCGGAGCAGATCGCGGATCTCCTCCGGCTGATTGTCATGCAATTCTATGTACTTCTCGAGCATGCCGGGCTTCACGCCGATGATGCAGCCCTGTTTCACGATTTTTGCCACGCGGCTCCCCCTTTTCTCCGATCAGATGAACGATTTCGCGATCTCCGCGCTGATCTCCGCACCGGGGCGCGCGAACAGCTCCTCGCCGCTGAGCTCATCCACGATCTGCTTATCCTTAAAAATCAGCATGCGCCGCGCCAGACTGATGATCTCGTTCATGTCGGATGAGATCAGAATAATGGCCTTGTTTTCATCCTTTGCCAAGCTCCAGATCAGCTCGTGAATATACTCCTTGGCGCCAATATCCACGCCGACAGTCGGTTCGTCGATCACCAGCACGTCGCAGCCGACGGAGAGCCACTTGGAAATGGCGACCTTTTGCTGGTTGCCGCCGGACAGGCTTGCGGCCTTCAGCTTCGCGGACGGCGTTTTGATCTCGAGACGGCGAATGAATTTGGTGGCGTTTTCCTGCTCGCGATCCGTTCTGATCAGCGGCAGCAGCTTACTGACATAGAAGCTGTGCAGGCTGTTCAGGTTGATGTTCATGCTGATCGTATCGTCCAGGAACAGTCCCTCTTCCTTGCGGTTTTCAGTGATGTAGCCCATGCCATACCTGTGCAGGCCTTCGGCAAAGCTCCGAACGCGAATGGGCTTGCCATTGAGCAGCACCTCGCCGGAATCCATTTTGTCGATGCCGAGCACCGTTCGAGCAAGCTCGCTGCGGCCTGAGCCGACCAGCCCGTAAAAGCCCAGTATCTCGCCGCGCCGCACCTGAAAGCTCAGATCCTTAAAGCCGTGCAGGCGGGACGTAATGCCGCGCGCCTCCAGCGCGACCGGATTGTTCTGCGCGTCCAGCCGGCCGCGGTAATGGATGTTAGATTCGCGCCCGATCATCATTTTGATGATCTGCTGGCGCGTCAGCTCGCGCGTTTCGCCGGTGCCGATATAGCGCCCATCGCGAAATACCGTCACCTTATCGCAGATTTCCATGACCTCCTCCAGCTTATGAGACACGAAGATCATGATAACGCCCTGCTTCTTCAGCTCGCGCACGAGCCGGAACAGCGTCTCCGCCTCATACTGCGTCAGGCTCGACGTGGGTTCATCGAGCATCAGCACCTTCGCGTTTGCCGAGAGCGCCTTGGCGATCTGGATCAGCTGCTTATGCGCGGCGCTCAGCTTGCGAACCGGCGTTTTGGGATCGAAATCCAGGCCTACCATGTCCATATACCTGCGCGCCAGCTCGTTAATCCTGCTCCAGCTCACAAAGCCCAGCTTCGTAAACTGATCCATTTTGTCCAGCACGATATTTTCGGCAATACTGCTTTCCGGAATCAGATTGATCTCCTGATTGACGATGCTGATGCCGTTGTGGATCGCATCGTTGTAATCGCGCAGCCGAAGGCGCTTGCCATTCAGAAGCACTTCGCCCTGATCGGCATGATATATGCCGCACACGATTTTCATCAGCGTGGATTTGCCCGCGCCATTCTCGCCGAGGATGGCGTGAATCTCGCCCTCGTAAAACTGCACGGATACATCCTGCAGCGCCTTCACGCCGCCGAACGATTTGGAAATGTTTTTAAGCTCCAGCATATTCTGCCTCCGATTTGAACTGGCGTCGCGCCGGTAATGCGGCTGCGCGGTCGGGCGGCGGGATCCTCCCCGCCGCCCGATCAGACCGATGACCCCGTCAGGCCTCGGGCGCCTTCAGAATGTCGCTTTCGATGGATGCGATCATTTCCATGGCCGCGGCCTCGATGTCCGTCTGCCAGGAATCCTGGTTCTCGGCGGTGATGAAGATATAGCCGGTATCGATATGTGCGCCCCACTCCTGCGGCTCCCAGCCGTCCTTCAGATACATCAGGATCAGCGGAGAAACGTAGCCCATCGCCCAGCCATTCTGCGAAACGGTGTGGTCGACATAGCCGCCGGCGATGCCCGCCATAACCTCGTCGCCCTGATCCATCGTGGCGCAGAAGATGTGATCGGCATTGGGATTTACCGCATAGTAGTCCGCCATGGCGGTGGCCAGGCCCGCAGAAGCGGTGCCGCCGGTCGCGATGATGCCCTTCACGCCCGCGTTGGCCGCCAGCGCGTCGGAAACCTTTTCATGGCCCTCGGCCGCAGTGGTGATGTCCGCCAGCGTCTGCACGATGGATACGCCTTCGAATTCAGCCACGGCATCCTCGACGCCCTTCTGGCGCTTCTGCGTATTCACATCGCCCAGCTGCTCGAGCACGTTGATGATGGTGCCCTCGCCGCCCATTTCCTCAATCAGCTTCCTGGTGGAATTGTAGGCCTGCACATACACGTTGGAGCACAGCGTCATGGCAGATTCCTGCGGATCATCCACCAGCCCGGCATAGTTGATGACCTCGGCGCCGGATTCATAGAGCTCCTTATACAGCGCGTTCGCGCCGGAGGTATCCGCACCAAAGATATAGAACAGGTCGAAGCCCTGCGCGCGCAGACCCTCGCAGGTCTGGTTTTCGACGTCCTGCGTCCACTCGGTGCCGACGCGCCATTCCACATTCTGTCCGAAATCAGCGTTGAAGGCATTGAGCCCCTGCAGCACATAATTGTCGAAGAATACGTCGGGCGCAGGCCAGTAGCAGACCAGCTTATAGGTATCGTCCTTGAATTCCCAGGTCAGGCCCTCTCGGGCGGTCGCCGTGTCCACGCTGACGGTGGTGTTCTCCGCGAGGCACACCGCGGTCAGCAGCATGGCCAGCACGAGCAGCAGAGATGCAATCTTCTTCATAAAATGTCTCCTCCTTATGTGTTCCATATATTACGGGACTCTGCCCGCAAAGCACTCATTCATCAGGCGATCATGCGCTTGGCCACGCGGCTGCGGATGCTCTCCACGGACACGGCGATCAGGATAATCGCGCCGAGGAACGCCTTTTCGAAATAGATGTCCACATTCAGCATGGTCAGGCCGTTGCGCACCATGGTCAGGATACAGGCGCCGCAAAAGAAGCCGACCGCCGTAAAGTTGCCGCCGTTGAGCGATATGCCGCCGATGGCGCACACGGCGAAGGAATAGAGCATCCAGTCCGCGCCGGTCGTCGGCGAGGCGGAGCCAGTGCGGCTCGTCCACAGCATGGCCGCCACGGCTGCCAGCCCGCAGGAGAGCGCGTTACACAAAATGGTGATGCGGTCGGCCTTGATGCCGGAAAGCCGCGCCGCCGTCTCGTTGCCGCCAACGGCCAGCACGTTTCTGCCAAAGCGCGTGTAACGGAATACCACCACCAGCACCAATACCAGCAGCACGAACAGCGCAAACAGGCGGCTGGTGCCCAGGAAGCGGCCTCTGCCAAGCTCGGTGAAATCGGCGTTGACGCTGTAGGAATAGCCATGAGAAATGCCTGTGGCGATGCCGTCGTACACGAAGGACATGGCCAGCGTAATTACGAACGGCGCGAGCTTGAGACGGGTAATGAGTACGCCGTCGAGCCAGCCGCACAGCAGGCCGGCGATCACCGTAATGGGCACGACGAGTATGGTCGGCAGTCCCAGATTCTGCATCAGCAGGCCGGAAATGACCGTCGCCAGCGCGCCGACCGACCCAACCGCCAGGTTCATGCCGCCGATCACCGCCACCATCAGCTGCGCAGCGGCGATAAAGCCGTAGCTCGCCACAGTTCTGGAAAGATTAAACAGGTTGTATGAGGACAGGAAGGAATCCGTGAATATAGAGAATATCAGGATCAGCAGCACGCACGCGCTCACCGCGCTGGAATAGCTCTGAAGAAAAAAGCGCCTTACGATCGGCGTCCGCCTGCCCTGCTCGGTCTTTGCTCCAGTATTCATAAATCTGCTCCTTTACTTCCGGTTGTGTCCTGCCGTAACTTTTATTAACTTAGATTACCTAACAATTAAATTATAAATCGCGTTCATGCTTTTGTCAATAGGAACGCCTCATTTTGTTTGTTCAGTCTTTATATGTTCAAATATTTTTGTGTAATTAGATAAGGTACAATAAGTTGCGCAAAATCCGGAAATGAAGAATTGAAAACAGTCCCCAAAAAACAAGGGACAAGGTCAGCGTCATCTGGTAGAATGAAGTTGCACGACAAACATTCGAAAGGAGACAGAG